>PLBZ01000098.1:0-28384 GCA_003134675.1 Solirubrobacterales bacterium | reverse complement strand
GTCGACGGCGCCGAGCACATCGGTGCTGGGCTGGCGGTCGAGGCGAACGACGCCCGCATCACTCGCGTCGGGGCGCTGCTGCGGCGTACTTCCCTCGACGAGCTGCCCAACCTGCTCAACGTCCTCCGCGGTGAGATGTCGCTGATTGGCCCTCGCCCGACGGTGCCGGTCCAAGTCGAGCAATACACAGCCAGCCAGCGGGGGCGCCTTGCAGTCAAGCCCGGCATCACCGGCTGGGCGCAGGTCAACGGCCGCACCTCGCTGCCCTGGTCAGAGCGCATCGAGCTCGACCTCTACTACATCGAGCACCGTTCACTGCGCATGGATCTCGAGATCCTGTGGCGCACGGTCGCGCTGGTGGTGCGCGGCTCTGACCTGTACAAGGGCCAGAGCGGCGGCTGGGATATCGACGAGCGAGCTGGGTCGTGAGCGAGAAGGAGGCGATCATGATCACCGGCGTCGGGCGGCGCTATGACATCGTCGCCTCCTTTGCCCAGCACGCCAAGGTGATCGCGACCGAGACCTCATTGCTGGCGCCGGCCCAGTATGCCGCCCACGTGCGCGCGCTGGTGCCCAGCCTGGACGACCCCGCCTACGTACCCGAGTTGAGCCGCCTCTGCGAGCAGCACAACGTTGGCGCGGTGATTCCATTGATCGATCCCGACATCGAGGTGCTGGCCAGGGCCAGAGCCGATGGATTGCTGCCGGCGCTGGTACCGGATCCTGAGATGGCGGCGGCGACATTCGACAAGTACGAGACCCATCTGCTGCTGGAGCGCCTCGGTTTGCCATCGCCCTCGACAGTGCTCGCCGAGTCCCAACCAGAGCACTATCCGGTCATCGTAAAGCCCCGCCGAGGCTCCAATTCGCGCTCGATCTTCCTGGCCAAAGACCCCGAGCAGGCACGCTTCTTCATCGATTACGTATCCGAGCCGGTGATCCTGCAGCGCGCCATGAACGGGCCGGAGTTCTCGATCGACTGCCTCTGCGACCTGGATGGACGTTGCCTGAACGCGATCCCCCGCAGCATGATCGAGTCGCGGGGCGGTGAGTCGGTCAAGGGCACTGTGCTCGGCGACCGTGAGTTGGTCGAACTGGGCCGGGCGGTCAGCGAAGCCGTCGGGGCGCGCGGTCCCTGCATGGTGCAGGCCTTCCGCGATCCCGAGCTGGGTTTGCGCGTGACCGACGTCAACATTCGCTTCGGCGGAGGCTATCCCTCACACATGTATGGGGCGTTGCCCGGACGGACCTACCCGGAGCTGATCGTGCGCATGGCCCGCGGTGAGCGCGTCGAGCCCCATGTCGGACAAATGCGTGCAGGAATCACCTTCGCGCGCTATTACTGGCAGCTCGAGCTTGATGAGCGTCTGCAGCCAACCGGCCGTGACATCGTCCCCGGTGGCCCACCTGCGCCAAGGTAGATGCCGACGGAGGTAGAATCAACAACCTGTGAACACATTGCTCGCCGATCCGCCGGCGCTCGCGACCCCCGAGCAGCCACCCACCGCTGAGCCCTCCTCGCCAGGCTCCGCACCTCAGCCGCCTGAGTCCCAGTCCGCGGCGGCGCACCCGACCTGCGCAAACTGTGGAGCGCCGATGGGCAGCTCCCAGGACTGGTGCCTGCAGTGCGGCGCTGGCGCCCCTGGCAGTCTCGATGCGGGCGGCCCGAGCTGGCGCTCGGCTGCAACGATCCTCGTCGCCACGGGGATCCTTGTGCTCGGTGCCGCCGCTGCCGCCTATGCCGCGCTGAGCAAGGAAGGCGCCCACAAGCCCCGCCCGGTGACTGTGGCGGTCGCCCCGCCCCCCGCCCCGGTGACCCCCGTGCCCACGACGCCGATCACACCGACACCCACGACGCCGGGAGTGCTCACGCCCACGCCGAAAGTCCCCGTGACGCCCTCCGCAAACCCTCTGTTCACGGGCTCCGCGAAACCGCCGAAAATCCCGCTCACGGCGCCCACGCCGAAATCCTCGAGCACGACTACTACGCCCAGCAACGAATCGAGTGGCACGACGACACCCTCGCCGAGCACCAAATCCAGTGGCGGCACGAACCCCGAACACTTGCCTGCCGCGATCGTGCTCGATACCAACGCGGCCACCACCTACAACCCCTACGGCTATCCCGCGAGCGAATTCGGCGACCCGAGCTTGGCGATCGACGGCGACACCTCCACCGCATGGACCGCGCAGGTCAATCCGGCCGTGGCCCCGAAGATGGCGGAGGGGCTCGTGATCGACCTGAAGACCGCACGACGGCTGGCGGTGGTTGGGATGGTCACCTCCACTCCCGGGATGAGCGTGCAGGTGTACGGTGCCAACGGCCACACTTTGCCCGCGTCGATCACCGATCCGGCATGGGTGCAGCTGAGCTCCTACTTGGTCGAGAATAAGCGCAGCAAGCACATCAAGCTGCGTGACTCCACGAAAGCGTTCCGCTACGTGACGCTGTGGATCAGCAAGGCGCCAGCCGCGTCCGTCGGCACCGCCCCGGATCGAGTCCCACCCACCCATGTTGCTGTGAACGAACTCGAACTGTTCCCGGCGGCGTAGCCGCGTTCAGCCGGCGCGCTTCGCGGTGCGTTTGACGGCGGCGGGTTTGGCTGCGCGTTTCGTGCTTGCACGTTTCGCGACCGTGCGCGGCGCGCCCCAGACCTCGTCGAGAAACGCGGCGATCTCGTCCGTGAGCCGTTCGGGCTGCAAGCGCAGCTCGACGAGCGAATCGGCCTCCAAGAGGCGCCCGTTCGGCAGCTCCTTTGCGAGCATGCCCGCGTCGGAGAAGGGGTGCACGGGGTCGCGATGATGCCCGAGCACGAGCGCCGGCGTTTGAAAGGTGCGCCGCTCGCTGCGATGCGGGGCGATGCGCCCGAAGAACAGCCCCTGGATCAGCGCGCCGCTGGGACCGGGTTCCTGGCGCACCAGGTCGAGCACGACGTTGCCGTAGTGGGGCAGTAGCCGCCGCGGCACCGCGCGCGTGCCTCGCGCGAGCAGCTTCATGAGCGGCTCGCCGAACGTGAGCGCGACGAGCAGCGGGGTGAAGGTCAGGGCGCTGGGAAGCAGTCCGTTGTCGAGCACCGGCATCTCGATCACCATTCCACGCAAGCGCTCGGGCGCCGCCGAGGCCACCTCGAGCGCCGCGTTGGCGCCCAGCGAGGTGCCCATCACGACCGCCTGCTCGATTTTGAGGTGGTCCATCAACCCGAGCAACTGCTCGCCGAAGATGCTCATCGAATAGCGCCACATGTCACGGGGGCGATCCGATTCGCCGTGGCCGAGCAGGTCGACCGTGATCACCCGGTTCCCGCGCGCCGCGAGGTCTTCCGCGAGCGGGCGGTGCATCTCCTGCGAGAGCAGCAGCCCATGGACGAGGATCACCGGTCGCGTGGCCGCCGGCGAGCTCTTCGCGGTCCGTCCGCGCTCCCCCCTTACGGTGACCGCCGCCGGGCCGCCACCATATTCGGTGTAGGCGATGCGCTGGTTCTGCAAGCGAAAGGTTCCCATCGGGCACCTACTTTATCCACGGGCCTCGGGTGCCATCACACGAGCCCGGGCGGTGCCGTGGTTCGCCCGGGCTCGGTGGTCCCTCCCCGTCCCTCTCCGATGGCCCTCTGACCGGATGGTTGGCAGGTAACCGTCCAGTAGATGACCTGCCCTTATAAACCCGCGAACGACACGAAAGGTGCGCGGGCGCGCTAGGTTGTTGAGCCGTTCATTTATCGGTCCTCACAAGGAGGAGATTCATGGCCAAGCAGCCCCGCATTCTTGCCGGACAGACCGCCGCGATCACCGGGGGCGCGCGCGGTATCGGCCGCGCGACCGCACAGGCGTTTGTGCGCCAGGGCATGAGGGTGGCGATCGGCGACGTGGACTTTCAGGCCGCACAGCAGACCGCCGAGGAGCTTGGCGGGAGCGCGGTCGCGCTGCCGCTGGACGTGACCGAGCGCGAGTCGTTCAGGGCATTCCTGGATGGCGCCGAGGAGCAGCTTGGCCCGCTGGACGTGCTCGTCAACAACGCCGGGATCATGCCGCTCGGCAGGTTTGTCGACGAGGACGACCTGACGACACAGCGGATGATCGATATCAACCTCCACGGTGTGATCTTCGGGATGAAGCTGGCACTCGCGCGGATGGTCCCGCGCGATCGGGGGCACATCGTCAACATCGCCTCACAGGCCGGCAAGTTCGGCGCGCCCGGCGGGGCGACGTACTCGGCGACCAAGCACGCTGTGGTTGGTCTCACCGAGGCGGTGCGCGGCGAGCTGCGGCTGATGGGCGCCAACATCGATCTCAGCTATGTGATGCCATATATCGTCAATACCGAGCTCGGCGGCGGGCTGGGAGAGGCACGGGGCCTGCACAACCTCGAGCCCTCCGAAGTGGCGGACGCGATCGTGCAGGCCCTCCAACACGGGACCGTCGAAGTGTGGGTGCCGAAGTCCGCCAAGCGCAGCTATCAGCTCGGCACGCTGCTGCCGAGACCGCTCGCCGAGGGCATCGGGCGGGCGATGAAAGCCGATCGCGTGCTGGCCGACGCCGACGCCACGGTACGCCGCGATTACGAACTGCGCGCCGCGGCCTCAGAGCCGGCGCTGACGGGCGCCCCCGAGCGGCCGCAGATCACCGAGGGGCAGAGCTGAGCCACTCGGCGATCGATCGCCCGATGAGCGGCCCTTGATCCTCTTGGAGGAAGTGCGAGGCGTCCTGGATCACGCGCGGTGACTCGCGGCCGATCGATTCGGCAAAGCGCTCGCCTACCGACAGCGGAAGCACTGGGTCTGAATCTGCCCAAAGCATCAGGGTGGGCCGGGGATCGGAGCGCAGTGCCTCCTGAACCTGCGCTCCTGCAGCCGCACCCGGAGAATCCGGGGTCTGAGGGATCAGCAGGGGAAAGGCCCGTGCGCCCGCCTTTGAGTCGATGCTTGGAAAAGGCGCGTCGTAGGCCGCGATCACGTCCTCGCCGGGGTCGTTCTTGCAGGCCCCGCGTACCAAAAACCCGACGGGCAGATCCTCAGTGCGCGCCACGAAGTCGCGAAACGCAAGCCAGGCATCGGTCATCCGCTGATGGCCCGTAAACAGGCCTGTATCCATGATCACCAGTCGCTCTATGCGTTGTGGGTGCTCCACCGCCAGACGCAGGCCAATTGGGCCGCCCCAATCGTGTACCACCATCGTGGCGCCGCGCAGGTCTAGGTCCTCCAGCAAACCAGCCATCATCGCGACGTGGCGATCGTAGGAGTACCAGCCGAGGTCCGTCGGCTTGTCCGAGCGTCCGAACCCGGCAAGGTCGGGGGCGATGCAGCGAAAGCCCGCGTCATGGACCGGCGGGATGACCTTGCGCCACAGAAACGACCAGGTCGGCTCTCCGTGCAGGAAGATCACGGGCGGCCCGTCCCCCTCGTCGAGATGTGCCAGGCGCAGGCCGTCCACCTCGCGATAGTGGGAGGCGAACGGGAAGTCGGGGAGCCCCTCCAGCACCTCCTCAGGTGTACGCACCGCGTCGGTCATCTCGTCTGGGAGCATATCCCCGACGGCATCGGTTAGGCTCGCGCTGGATGCACGGAGTAGTCCTTCAGATAGCGCCTATTTTGGGCGCGGAGAAGAGCAAGGTCCCGTTCTACATTGCGGGCGGTGCGCTGGTGGTGTGGGCGCTGATCGTGTCGTTGGGCCTGGGCATGCGGATACCTGCCTTCCCGCGTAACGCGGGCGAGGAGCGCGGCGTCATCGCGGTGACCGTCGTGCTCGTGCTGGCAGCCGTGAGCGCTGCGGTGCTCACCTCGGGTACGTCCGCCACCTCGCCTGCGTCTACCGCCTCGGCTACGACGCCAACCGCCACCACCGGGACTCCTGCGCCCCCCTCCTCGCCCGCGGGCGGCGCTTCATCGGCGCCGCTGAAGCTCGCGGCGAACCCGGAAGGCCAGTTGAGCTATGAACCCAAGCAGCTGAGCGCGAAGACCGGGAAGGTAACGATCACGATGGCGAACATGTCTGTAGTGGAACACAACGTGACGGTCGCGCAGGGCAGCACCGTCCTAGGGGCGATCCCGACGTTCAAAGGCGGCGTAAAGACGCTCACGCTGAACCTGAAGCCCGGGACATACACGTTCTACTGCTCGGTTCCCGGGCATCGTCAGGCAGGCATGGAAGGCACCCTAACCGTCTCGTAGAACCTTAGAGAAAGGAAGCTTCATGGATGTACTTGGCAAGCTGGATCAGGCTCGCGGTGAATGCAGCGTGTTGGAGCACCCGTTTTACAAGCGCTGGAGCGCGGGACAGTTGAGCGCCGAGGAGCTCGAGTGCTATGCGGGGGAGTATCGCCACGCTGTGATGGCGCTGGCGGACGCCTCGGAGAAGGCGGCGGCGAAGGCTGGGCCGGGACATTCGAGCGGGCTGAGGGCTCACGCCGAGGAGGAGACGGCGCACGTGGAGCTGTGGGAGGACTTTGCTCGTGTGGCCGGCGCGCGCGCAGCGGCGGACGGGGAGACCCCGCTCCGGGAGACGCAGGCGTGCGTAGAGGCATGGACGGCGGGGGAGGATCTGCTGGAGCACTTGGCGGTGCTGTATGCGATCGAGGCGGGACAGCCGGAGATCTCCAAGACCAAGCTGGAGGGGCTGACGGAGCATTACGGCTACAGTGAGGAAGGCCCGGCGACGGAGTACTTCAAAGTGCACGAGCTGCTCGACGTGGATCACGCGCGCCAGGCGGGCGAGCTGATCGAGCTGCTGCTGGCCGAGGCGGCGGACCCGGACGAGCAGGCCGACCGGATGGTCAGCCGTGCGCGCGCGGCGCTGCGCGGCAACTGGCTACTGCTCGACGGCGTGGAAGCCCGCACCGGCGCGTAGGCGCCAGGCGAACAGCACGGCTGCCACGGACGTGGCGAGGTTCAGGCTGGAGACGCCCGCGCGCATCGGGATACTGACGCGCGCGTCAGCCATGGCCAGCAGCTCCTCGCTTAGGCCGTAGCGCTCGGTCCCAAACGCGAGCACCGCGCGCGTGGGCAGCTCGGATGGGTGCAGCGGCTCGCCGTCGGGGTCGATCGCGAGCAGCGGCCGGTCAAGTGGCGGCAGCTGGGTGAGGCGCGCGACGGGTAGCGCGTAGTGTAGCCCGGCAGCGCCGCGGAGTGCGTCGGGATGCCAGGGATCGTGACTACCGGTGCTCAGCACGCCGGCGATGTGAGCGGCGGCGGCGACGCGCACGCAGGCGCCCATGTTGCCGAGGTCGCGCGGATCCTCGAGCAGGATTACAGGCTCCGGGCGCGCGTCGGCGAGTACCGCCGATGGATCGCCGGGGCGTCGCTCAGCCAGCGCGATCACGCCCGTGGGGGGAGGGAGCGGGGCGAGCTGGACAAAGACCGACGGCTCCACCGGCTGGGCGAGTGCAAGCAGGCGCGCGCTCAGATCGGGAGCGAGCGTATCCGCCAGTTGCTGCAGGGGCGCCTCGTCCGAGACGACGACCTCCAGCAACGGGGCGTCGAAGCGCAGCGCGTGCTTGAGCGCATGGAACCCTTCGAGTACCGCGAGCATGGGATCTCGCCGCGCGCGGCGAAAGCGCGGGATGAGCGATCCGCTCGAATTCACGCCGACCCGAGGCTCCGCAGCACCGACTTCGCCGCGTTGTGGCCGTTCATCCCGTGCGCGCCTGCGCCTGGAGGGGTCGCCGCGGAGCAGATGAAGACGCCGGGGATACCGGTGCTGTAGGGGTCGAGCGCCAGGCGGGGGCGGATCACGGTCTGTAGCGGCGTGTTGGCGCCGGTGATGATGTCGCCGCCGATGTAGTTGGCGTTATGGCTCGCTATCTCGGTGCTCGAGCGCACGGCTTTAGCGACGATCCTCTCGCGCAGCCCGGGGGCGAATCGCTCGATCTGGTCGAGTAGGGCCTCGCTCGCGTCGCCCGTGTAGCCGTGCGGGACGTGCGCGTAGGCCCACACCGGGTGGACGTCTCCCCGGGCCCGCGTGGGGTCGGCGAGCGACTGTTGGCAGACGAGCACGAATGGGCGCTCCGGCATCCGACCACGGTTGATCAGCCGCTCGCAGGCGACGATCTCAGCGAAAGACCCGGCTGCGTGCACAGTGCCCGCTCGGCGTGCGGCCTCGCTCGTCCATGGGACGCCACCCGTGACGGCGAGGTCCATCTTGAAGGCTCCGGGGCCGTGCCGGTAGCGACGGTAGGCGCGCGCGACGCGGGCGGGCAGCCGCTCGCCGGCGATCTCGGCAACCGCGCCGGGTGCGAGGTCCAGCACGATCGCATCGGCCGGGGGAAGCTCGGACAGCGAGGCCACCCGCCGCCCGGTCTCGAGGCTTCCGCCGTGTTCGCGTATGACGGCGGCCAGGGCGTCGCTGATGGCACGCGATCCACCGCGCGCGACCGGCCAGCCGTATAGATGGCCGGCGCAGATGAGCGCCATCCCCACCGAGGAGCTCATTGGACGGGACAGTGGGCTGAACGCATGTGCGGCACAGCCGCCCCACAGCGCGCGTGCCTCCTCGGTTCTGAACTTACGGGCGAGCAAGGTCGCTGGCATCGCCGCTGCAAGCCCGAAGCGCAGCAGCCGGAGCGGGTGATGGGGCACGTGCAGCAGCGGCCGCATGATGTCCTCGCTCAACGCGGCGAACCCTCGCGACGGCGAGGAGAAGACGCGCTGCCACCTACGTCCGTCCTCGCCGAGACCCGCGGCGGTGTCGGCGATCGACCGCACCATCACCCCAGCGCTCCCACCGTCGAGCGGGTGAACGAGGTCGACCTCGGGCCAGCACCACTGTAGGCCATGGCGCTCGAGTCCGAGCTCGTTCAGCGACGGCGCGCCGACCGCCATCACGTGGACGGCGGAGCAGTCGTCGTGCAGCAGGCCCGGGAGCGTCAGCTCGCTCGTCCGGGTGCCACCGCCGATCCTCGCCTCGGCCTCCAGCACCGTCACCTTCATCCCGGCGCGCGCCAGCACCGCCCCGCACACCAGCCCATTTGGGCCGGACCCGACAATGATCGCCTCGCTCACTGCGCTACCGGAGCGACGAGCTGCCGCGAGGAGCTGCGCTCGCCGATCACCTCGACCGGGAACGCGCTGCTCTCGCCAAGCCACGGCTGGCGGTTGACCATGTCCGCCACCTTTACGTAGCCCTCCTCGATCAGTCCTGACGCCGCGTCGTGGATGCGGTAGTGCTGGCGCTGTACGTGGGCGGGCTGGGACTCGATCATGATCACCCGCAGTTCCCCCTCGGCGAAGTTGCATTTCTCCTGGACCGCCTCGAGCAGCTGCTCGTTGTGGAAGTGGCCGTCGCCGAAGTTGTAGCCCAGCACCACTCCGGCGAGGACCTCGCCCTCGCGCACGTGGTATTGCTCGACATCGTCGACCGCGTGTGAGAGCAGGCCGTTGAGCGCGCGGCCGTGCGCGTGCATCGAGCGGAACGCGAGGCCCTTGTACATCAAGAGCTCCGCCGTATCGCGATCGTAGAGCTTCATCAGCTGCTCGACGGCGATCGGCGCTGCCTTGACGATCGAGGAATCGAGCTTCTCCTCGGCGGCGCTGTCCTTGCGGAACAGCCACTGGCTCGTCGCCCAGTTGCCCGCGTAGTAGCGCATCGCCGGCAGGAACGAGATCTTCTCCGGGCGGAAGTTGCCCAGCACCGGGATCCCGACGCAGGTCACGGCCAGGATCGCGATCAGCAGTGGATCGTCGAGCGTGGAGAACGGCGTCGAGCCGTAGTGGCCGAACAGGAAGAGGATCCCGAAGATCATGAAGACGTTCCACTCGAGCGGCACGGCGAGCGGGAACGTCGAGAAGATGTGGATGTGGAAGATGATCATGCCCACCACCGCGATCTCCAGGAGCGTCCCGCCACGGGATACGAGCAGCAGCAGGGGCAGCGTGAACTCCATGACGGTGCCCATGTGCGCCGCCAGGGCGCCGGTCGCTGAGGGCAGCAGGTCCTCGGGGTGCTTGCGCCAGAGCCGGCGCTTAGCCGAGCGCGAACGGTTCCAGGGTGTGTTGCTGATCATCACGGTCACGACGAACGGGAAGTGGCGGTTCAGCTTCGAGGACGCGGCGCCCCACCAGATGCACACGAACACGATCTGGGCGGCGACGATCAGGTTGTTCAGTGGGAAGAGGAACAGGATCATCAGGTTCCCGTAGACCTCCGCGCGGGCTGCCAGGAACGGCACCTTGTCGCGCAGGCCGAGCAGGATCCCGAACGCCAGCAGCACTCCCACTGCGGTCGGGTCCAGACGACCGGCGGCAGCGCCGGCGGCCGGGCTTGGGTTGGAGAGGAGCAGGTACACAGCCGACGCGAGCAGGCCTGCGTACAGCGCCACGTCGAGCAGCGTGCGCGTGGTTCCGCGTGTGAGCGGCACCCGGCCAGGCCACGGCGGCAGGCGTGTCGTGCCCGGGCGCAGCCAGTACAGGACACCGCCGATCATCGGTGAGAACCGCAGCGTGAGCGGCATCGAGCCGGCGCCCAGACCGAGGACCTCCCACAGCATCGTCCACACGACCGCCTTCTGGAAGACGATCGGCTCCGTCCAGGAGCTGCTCAGGCTGCCGAGCCCGCCGAGTCCTTTCGTCGTCGCGGAGATCAGCAGCAGGCCGCCGCCCGTATAGACGATCAGCTTGACGATGTAGAGCAGGTAGACGAAGTGGGGCGTCCCGAATCCGTTGATCGCCCAGTCCTGTGCGAGCGGCTTGATCCGCTGTAGATGGGGCAGCCGCTTCCACTCCTCGATGTCGACCGGCGGTGCGGCGGGAGCGATGAATCCCATGACGTTCCTCTTCTCCTCGGTGCCCTGGCCTAGGCGCGGGCAAGCGACCGCAAAGGCCCCCCAAATTGGTCTCTATGAAGAGTACATCGGGGTTGGAACATTGATGTCAGCAGGAGCCATAACACTCTGCTTCAAAACCGTTCCGGATGTTCCAAATTCTGTAGTACATCTTGTGTTACGGTCATGGTGACTGGGGCAGCTTGCGGGATCCCCGCTTGGTGGCTGGAGCGGAGGGGGGCGGCACGACCGGTCCGATGTCCCCATCTGGCGCCTCGTCCAGATCGACGATCACCGGGGCGTGGTCGCTCGGTCCTGTGCCCTTGCGGGCATACCGATCGACCCAGGCCGCCTTGACCCTGCCGGCCACCCCGTCAGTCGCCAGTATGAGGTCGATCCGCATGCCGAGGTCTTGGTGGAACATTCCGGCTCGGTAGTCCCAATAGGTGAACACGCGCTCGGTCGGCCAGCGATCGCGTACGACGTCGCGCAGGCCCAGCGCCTGCAACTCGGCCAACGCCGCCCGCTCAGGCGGCGTGACGTGCGTTTGGCCGACGTAGGCATCGGGATCGAACACGTCGATGTCGGCCGGTGCGATGTTCATGTCGCCGCAGACCATCGCGGCCTCGGGACCGCTGCTGAGCACCCGTTGCAGCGCAGCCAGCCAGCCCAGCTTGTACTGGTAATGCTCGGAATCCGGCACGCGGCCGTTCGGTACGTATACGGAGTGCACGCGGATCCCGCCGCAGGTCGCTGACACTGCGCGCGCCTCGGCATGCGGGAAGCCGGGCGCGCCGGCGACTCCAGCTAGGACATCGTCCAGCCCGGTGCGGGAGAGGATCGCGACGCCATTCCACTGCACCTCGCCGTGGTGGGCGACCGCGTAGCCGCGAGTGGAGAGCTCGGCGCCGAGCAGCTGGTCGAAGGCATCGTCGGCGAGCTTGGTCTCCTGCAGGCAGACGACATCGGGTTGGCGCTCGTCCAGCCACGGCAGCAGCCTTGGTACCCGTTTCTTGGCCGAGTTCACATTCCAGGTCGCTACCCGCACGCGGCGTACGCTAGCGGCGCCAGCCCAGAAGCGGCTGTCTCGGACTCACCACGATTGTCGCCCCTTGACAATCAGCTCACTTGAACGCGCCGCCGCACCTGCCAGAGGAGTCCCAACAGCACGTAGCCGATCGCGATCGTGATCAGCGTGAACTTGATACTCGAGCAGATCGTCGCGATTAAGGGGCCGTGTTCGCCTCCGTGACCTTCGAGGACGAGTAGGAGGAATACGTTTTCGATGGCGTCGAACATTGCTGCAGCCAAAGCGAAGAATGGGACGATCGTGCCTGCCGTGGCAAGGTGCCGCCAGTTGCGTGTTCGTGCGAGGTCGCGGGTGGCGAGTCCGGCGAGTGTGAAGAAGCCGCCGTAGCTGATCATGTAGGCGTAGTCGACGATGAGAGAAAGTCGGGCGGTGTCGCGGCCTTTCGGGCCCCATTCGGCGAGGATCTGGCTCGCACGCGCCTTGGTGGCCGCGAACTCAAATGCGAGGATGCCCGGTCCGCCCGTGTGTTCCAATCGTTTTTCGAAGGCGAAGAAAGGGACGATGGTGAGCGCGACCATCGCGATACCAAGCAGGATCAGCAAGCGCTTACGAGTCATTGACCAAGCTTTCCAAGCCGCCATGGGCGCGCAGCATACGTCTCCGATGACGTCGGGCGGGCGGTTAGAGTCGCCGTCGGGGCGGACGGATGCGCCGTCGACTAGCTACCCCAGAAGTCCTGGACAATCTCCGCGTCGCCCTGAACGTGCGGGCCGAACACAATGACCTCGAGTCCTTCCTCGCTGGCCTCAAAGGCACGGGTGACACCGGGAGAGACGCGGACAGCGTCGAGCGGCATCAGGTCCACCAACTCGTCATCGAGCTTTAACCGGCCGCTGCCAGAGAGGACCACCACGACCTCTTCGGCCTCGCCGTGGCGATGCGCGAACGCCTCTCGCATACCGGGCTTGACCATGAGGTAGGTCAGGCCGGTCGCGGCCATACCGAGCTCAGTCCGCGGGAAACGAGCCTCCTGGTGCTCGGAGAACCCGTGCTTGACCGCCATATCCTCGATATCGCGCAGGTTCTTCTTCGCGTAACTCATACCCGCGATGCTACTTCAACAGCCGCAGCGTCTGGGGTCGATGGAGCCAGCCTCGTCGTTGAGAGTGAATCCCGTCGGGATCCTCCGACATACAAACGGGACCGGCGCGGCTCAGTCCGGGTACTCGTCCTTGCGGAAGGTGCGAGGCTCGTCGGGCTGGGGCTTAGGCGTGCGGTCGAGCAGGAAGTTGAAGTATGGCGCGACGAACGGATCGGGCGCCCTCACGGTGTAGGTGTGGTAGACGGTCCCGTTCTCGCGCGCGAACGCGATCCAGGTGGGCCCCTCGCGCAGCCCGTCCTTCAGCTCGGCCCCGATCTGGTGCGACCACTCGACCAGCCAATCGGGCGGATTGTCGACCATCTCCTTGATCTCGGGGATGTGCTGCGCCTGCTCCTCGGTCAGCGCGAGCTCGAAGTCAAACGGGAACTCGGTGTTATAGGTGGACACGTAAGGAAACTCCCAGCCCATCCGCTCCTTGTAGGCCGTAAGCCGCTCGATCGGCGCCCGCGAGAAGCACAGCAGCGTAACGTCGCGGTGGTTGAGGTGGCCGAGCGACCCGTCGAGGCCGTCGCCGAGGGACGTGCACCCGGGACACGCGCCGTTGGTGTAGTCGGGGCCGAACATGATGTTATAGGCCAGGAGCTGGGAGCGGCCGTCGAAGAGCTCTGCGAGCGTCTTCTTCCCGTCTTCGGTGTCGAACTCGTACTCCTTCTCCACCCGGACCCAGGGCAGCGCCCGCCGCTTCTCCTTGATCTTCTCGTTTCGGTCTGCCTGCTCGGCCTCGAGCTTCGCGAGCTCGTCCCGGGCCGCCTGCCATTCCTCCCGCGTTCCGATCTTGTGCTCAGGCATCTCGTCGCTCTCCTTCTCGGGGGACTCGCCGTTAAGACTCCGGGCAGCGATCAGACTCATCGCCAGCATCTCACGAAGTACCGCTTGGGGATGCTCGTGCCTCAGGCACTAGTGCCCGAGATCCCCGCCGATCACCGACGATGCCTGGGGATTCCCCGCGGCAAAACATAGCCATATGCAGGGATTTCAGAAGTGGAGCCAACCGGGATCGAACCGGTGACCTCCTGCTTGCAAAGCAGGCGCTCTCCCAGCTGAGCTATGGCCCCGAGACCTTCGAGTGTAGGGAAGCCCCAGTCGAGTGGCTACTTGTCGAAGTCGAAATCCCGCGGCGGACGCTGCTCAAACCACAGGCGCTCCTGCTCAGGCGTGTCGCGAAGAAAGTCCGGCGTCTCCTCTAGGACGTCCTCGACCGGCTTCTCGGAGTCTCCCACCGGAGCAGCTGCGGTCGGGGCGGCAGTCACGGTCTCCGGGGCGTTTTGCTCCTCGTCTAGGACGGTCCGCATATCCAGCTCAGCGGTCTCCTGGACGACGTTTGCGAGGTCCCGGCCAGGAGGAGACTGAGCAGTGCTCGGGGAATCGTCCCCGCCGGGCGGGGCATTCTCGGGAGCGAGATCCTCGGGTGCCTGCGCCGCGGCGTCCTCCTCGCGCAGGACAGGACCGAGGGCGTCCTGCTCCTGCCGGGCGACCTCACTCGGATCGGCGCCACGAAGGCGCTTGAGCTCCATGTGCTCGCGGATGGCGTCATCGAGCAATCCCATTGCGCCACCAAACCATACTGCGCTTGTCGCCGGTGTTCGACGTCTACACTTCCAAGATCTCGTGTCGTCCCCACGGCGCGAGTTCATGGGGCTATAGCTCAGTTGGGAGAGCGCCTGGATCGCACCCAGGAGGTCGGGGGTTCGAGTCCCCCTAGCTCCACTGAAGACACGGAAGAGGGCGTGTCAGCAGCTGTCGGCTTGCATATCTTCGGCGGTGGCCGAGGCGCAGTCGACGACGTGGCTCGTCGTCGCCTGTGCGAGCAGCTGGTAGAGCGTCTCGCGCTGCTCGGCGTCGAGCGCGCCGAGCACCTCGTCCTCCGCGGCCGCCAGCGCTGCCTCGGCCTCGGCCAAGCGCTTGGTTCCATCGCCGGTCAGCTCGACGAAGTGCCGGCGGCGGTCCTCTGTGGAACGGCGCCGCAGGATCAGCCCGTCGGTCTCCAGTTCGTTGAGCAGCCCGATCAGGTTCGTGCGGTCCGTCCGCAGCGCGGCGGCGAGCGCCTGCTGGGTGGGACTTCCGTGATCGCGCAGGACCGTGAGCGCCACGAGATGGCGCGGGCGCAGGCCGAGCGGTGCGAGTGCGGACTCCCCGCGCAGCCGCATCAGACGCGCCAGATGGTCGAGGAGCGCAGAGGAGCGGTGGCGTGTCTGCAGCGTGGAGGCCATATCTACAGTCTATGACACGTCCGCGACTTAGTTGTATGCTACAACACTGTTGTTATCTACAATCGAGTTGCAAAGGACGACGATATGCCCACCTACTGCACATCGACTCGAGCATCCAGGGCGAGCTGTCGGTCAGCCGTTCGCTGACCAAGCAGTTCGTCGAGGAGGTGCTGGCTGCCGACACGATCCTGCTCGGGCTGCCTCTGTACAACTTCGGCCCGCCGAGCAGCGTCAAGTCGTGGGTCGATCACCTCGTCGCACCGGGACTGTCGGTAGACCCGGCGACGATGACCGGCATGCTCGGCGGACGCGACCTTCTCGTGCTGGCGGCGCGTGGCGGCGGCTACGCCCCCGGCACGCCGCGTGAGGGATGGGACCATGCCGAACCGTGGCTGCCGCACGCTCTCAGCCTGACCGCGCTCGAGCCGCGCTTCATCACGGCCGAACTGACGCTCGCTGACAGCAACCCGCAGATGGCCGAGCTGAAGCCGCTAGCGGCTGAGAGCCTCGCGGCGGCACAGCGGGAGATCGATGTGCAATGGGCGCCAATCGCCGCGTGACCACTTGCCTGCACGATTTTGCACGCCCAAGAACGCCGCTGTCGAGTCCCAGCAAGCCGAGGACAACGCAGTCCCCCAGCTACCCTTAATAACCTAACGCTCATGGCATACACCAATGCGCAGGCGAGACAGCAGCTGCTGGAGAGCGTTGCGCAGGCGATAGAGGAGATCGGATTGGCGCTCGCGTCCTTGGGCGAGGCCTATGAGCAGCTCGATGAGCAGAACGCCGACAGGCTCGAGGAGGAGCTGTTTCGGCCTGTGCAGATGGCTTACGGCCGAGCAAAGCGCACCTACACGGAGTTCGCCGATCGCCACGATCTACCGAGTCAGACGTTCCAGGCGGCATCTCCGGGAGCTCCGTCGAAGGGCGTGAAAGGCTTCCTCGACAGCGCGATGGACGCGGTCGGCGAAGCGGACAACACGCTCGCGACCCTCCAGGATTCGATGCTGCCCGTAGAGGTCGGTGACACGGAGCTGAGAGGGGGTCTCGAGGAGGTGCGTAAGCTCTTGGGCGCCCTCCCAGGGCGAGCCCGTCAGCTCGTGCGCACGCTGGGGCGTTAGTTCGCGTGCTTAGATATCCCCAGCGCGCGCCCGTAGCTCAGTGGTCAACGGTTCTCTTCGGGGAGCCAAAGAGCAGCGGTCTTTCAAGCCGCAGGCCGCGGGTTCGATTCCCGCCGGGCGCATCTTTCTCGTTCAGGGCTTAGATCTGCTGGAGTGCCGCGCCGCGCTCGGCGAGCCGGTCCGCCTCGGCGGCATGTGTAGCGAAGGCGTCGATCAGACGCGGCCACAGCACGCGCGGCAGATCGTGGCCCATGCCCTCGATCATCATCAGCTTCGCGCCGGGAATCGCACGGGCGCTCGCACGTCCGCCGGAGGGCGATACGAGGGAATCGGCTGTGCCGTGGATCACGAGCGTCGGCGCGGTGATGCGCTTGAGCTCGGCGGTGCGGTCGCCGGAGGCGATGATCGCGGCGAGCTGGCGCCCGGTCCCCGCACGGTCGAGCTCGCGGTCAAAGGAGAGTGCGGCGATCTTGCGCACGCCGTCGGTGTCCTGGGGGATGCCGCGGGAACCAACTTTGGCGAACAGGCGCGATGCGTGCTCGATGAACGCCTCGCGCTCCCGCGGAGCCTTGCGCAGGAAGACCGGGTAGCTGCGCAGCGCCGGTCGCCCGACCCAGCGCCCGCCGGTGCTCGACATCATCGACACCAGCGAGCGCACCTGCGTGGGATGTCTTGCCGCGAGCGTCTGCGCGATCATCCCGCCCTGCGAGGCTCCGATCACGTGCGCGGGGGAGAGGCCGAGCTCGCTCAACAGCCCCGCGGCGTCCTGCGCCATGTCCGCCAGCGTGTAGCGGGCGACACTCCCGGAGTAGCGCAGGAGGTCGATGAGCGACGGTGGCGGACCCTGCAGATGGGTAGATCGCCCGATGTCGCGGTTGTCGAAGCGCACCACATACAGCCCACGCGCGGCGAGCCCCCGGCAGAAGTCCTCCTGCCAGGCGACCATCTGGGTGCCCAGGCCCATGATCAGCAGCGCTGCCGGGTCGCACGGGTCGCCGAAGGTCTCATAACAGAGGGTTATCCCCCGTCCCACGTCACAGAACTGTTCAGACACGATCCCTCGACTGTAGCTCGCTAGGATCGGTTCAGTGGAGCAGCCCGAGATCAGCAAGCTGTCGATCGACACGATCAGGGGTCTCGCGATGGACGCCGTGCAGCAGGCTAACTCCGGTCATCCCGGTACTGCGATGGCGCTCGCGCCGCTGGGATACACGCTGTTCAAGCGAGTCCTGCGGGTGAACCCGGGCGACACAGAGTGGCCCGATCGCGACCGCTTCGTGCTGAGCGCCGGCCATGCCTGCGTGCTGCAGTACTCGCTGCTTCATCTCACCGGCTATGAGTTGAGCCTCGAGGACCTGAAGCAGTTCCGCCAGTGGGGCTCGCGCACGCCCGGGCATCCCGAGCGGGGACACACGCCTGGGATCGAGGTGACGACCGGGCCGCTCGGCCAGGGGTTTGGCAATGCTGTCGGGATGGCGATCGCCGAGCGCTTTCTCGCCGAGCGCTTCAACCGACCCGGGCGCGAGGTGGTCGATCACCACACCTACGCGATCTGCTCCGACGGCGACATGATGGAGGGGATCAGCCAGGAGGCCGCCTCGATCGCTGGTCACTTTGGATTGGGCAAGTTGATCGTGTGCTACGACGACAACCACATCACGATCGACGGCACCACGTCGATCTCCTTCGACGGCGAGAACCACACCGCGCGTATGCAGGCCGACGGTTGGCACGTTCAGAGAGTGGAGAACTCCGAGGACCTCGAGGCCCTGGAGGCGGCTATCTCGGCCGCGCGCGAGGAAACCGAGCGGCCCTCGTTCATTCAAGTCCGCTCGCACATCGCCTATCCGGCGCCGCATGCGATGGACACCGCCAAGGCCCACGGAGCGCCCCTGGGCGAGGAGGAGGTGCGTGCCGCTAAGGAAGTTATGGGCTTTGACCCGGACCGTCACTTCTGGGTGGATGAGAAGGTCTATGAGCACATGTCGCTGCGTGAGGCTGGCGCATCGGCACAGCGGGAGTGGCAGCAGCGTTTTACTTCATGGCGTGAGGCATTCCCGGACATGGCCGAGGATTGGGATCGGGCCTGGGCCGGTCGTCTGCGCGATGGCTGGCACGGGTCACTCCCCGCTTTCCAGGCCGGCGAGGAGATCGCCACACGCTCGGCCGGGCAGAAGACGATGGCCGCCTTCTCGGAGTTTGCCCCGACGATGATCGGCGGGGCGGCTGACTTGGTGGAGTCGACGAAGACGGTGTTCGAGGGCACCGGCGAGTTCTCGAAGGTGCATACGGGACGCAACGTGCCGTTCGGCATCCGTGAGCACGCGATGGGCGCGATCGTCAACGGGTGCGCCGCCCACGGCGGCATCGTCAAGCCTTACGGCTCGACATTTTTGATGTTTTCGGACTACATGCGCCCCTCGGTGCGGCTGTCAGCGCTGATGGGCCTGCCGGTGGTTTGGGTGTGGACTCACGACTCGGTGGGCTTGGGGGAGGACGGCCCCACCCACCAGCCGGTGGAGCACTACGCGGCGCTGCGCGTGATCCCCCACCTGTGGGTGATCCGTCCCGGTGACGCCAACGAGACCACCGAGGCCTGGCGCGTAGCGCTCGAGCGTGAGGATGGTCCCGTGGCGCTGCTGCTCTCCCGCCAGAACGTCCTCACCCTAGACCGCGCCGACGGGTTGGGGGCCGCGAGCGAGCTAGAGCGTGGCGGTTACGTCCTGTGGGACTCGGGCGAGTCTGAGGATCCCGAGCTGATCCTGATCTCGACCGGCGCCGAGGTGCCTCTCACCTTGGAGGCAGGCCGGCAACTGGCAAGTGAGGGTACGCGGGTACGCGTCGTGTCGATGCCCTGCATCGAGCTGTTCGAAGCCCAGTCCCAGGAATACCGCGACGGCGTGCTCCCACCCGTGGTCACCGCCCGGCTGGCCGTGGAGCCGGGCGCGAGCATGAGCTGGTGGAAGTGTGTGGGCAGCAAGGGCGACGTGCTCGGGATCGACCGTTTCGGCGCCTCCGCACCGGGTAGGACTGTCCTCGAGAAGCTGGGCTTTACCACTGAGAACATCGCTGCCCGCGCGCGGGCGTTGTTGAAGCACGTAGGCTGATCGACATGTCCTCCTCTCCGCTACATCGTCTCTCCGCCCTCGGCCAGAGTGTGTGGATCGATTTCCTCTCGCGCGAATCGATTCGGGGAGGTCATTTGAAGAGCCTGATCGACGAGGACGCGGTGGTCGGAGCGACGTCCAACCCGACGATCTTCCAGAAGGCGATGACCGCTGGGGACGCTTATGACGAGCAGCTGCGCAAAGAGATCGGACGGGGGAGCAACGTAAGGGAAGCGTTCTGGGCGCTGGCCGGACGCGACATCAAAGATGCCTGCGACCTGTTTAGGGGAGTATGGGACGGGGAAAGGGATGCCCGCCCGACCCGGGACGGGTACGTGTCGCTCGAGGTCGACCCCGGGCTGGCGTACGAGACGCTCGCGACCTACCGCGAAGCGCTGCGGCTGCACGAGGTCGTGGACCGGCCCAATTTGATGGTGAAGATTCCCGGGACCAAGCCGGGGCTGGCCGCGATCGAGGACGTGGTGGCGAAGGGCCATTCGATCAACGTGACGCTGATCTTCTCGCTGCGCCGCTACGCCGAGGTCGCCGAGTCCTATATTCGGGGGATCGAGCGGCTGGTGGCCGAGGGCGGCGACCCGAAGAAGGTCGCGTCGGTGGCGAGCTTCTTCGTATCGCGGATCGACACCGAGGCCGACCGGCGACTCGACGAGATCGGCGGACACGACGAACTCAAGGGCAAGCTTGCCATTGCCAACGCGAAGCTCGCATATCAGCATTACAAGGCGGTCTTCGCCGGCCCGCGCTGGGAGTACCTCGCCGGGAAGGGAGCTACGCCGCAGAGGGTGCTGTGGGCGAGTACTTCGACGAAGAACCCGGCTTACCAAGACACGATGTATGTGGAGGAGCTGATCGGGGCGGACACTGTGAACACGATGCCGGAGGAGACGATCAGGGCCTATCAGGACCACGGCGAGCCCGAGCCTCGCCTGGAGCAGGGAGTCGAGCAGGCGCGCCAACTGCTCGAGCAGCTCGCCACGGCCGGCGTCGACTACGACGATCTGACCGACACGCTCGAGCGCGAGGGAGTCGAGAAATTCTCGGCTTCGTTCGACGAGTTGCTCGAGGCGCTGAGCGCCAAGCTCCAGGAGCTTGTACCCGCGTGAACGTGCTCGCCCCAACGGGGGCTCAGGAGTAGGGAATCGGGATCAGGACTGAGATCCGCAGAGGCCCTGAGGGGAACGCGTGGGCGTTGAGCGTGAACACTTGGAAGGTGCGCCCCCGATACTGGTAGCGACCACTGGCAGGCACCGCGCCCGGTTCGGGGCCGAGGCTGTTCTTGACGAGCTTGGAGCCCCTCATATACATCAGTACGCGCAGTCCGGCCAGGCGCTTGGTGAGTCGCAGGTAACCCTCGTCGTCCTGGATCGAGAGCACGAAGTTGCCGGTCTGCTTGCCGTGCAAACGCAGGGCGCCGTCTACAGGTGCGAGCACGTACGGGCCGCCGACGTCCGACAGCAGGCGCCCGCCGGCGCTGACGCGCAGGCGCACGATGTGCTGGTTGAGCAGTCCTTCGATTGCGGTGCGGGTGGCGGCGGGGTCACGCCGCGCGACCGCGCTCAGCAGCGCCGGGTCGTGCTGGACGCGGTGAACCTGAATCAGCGCGCGGTGGCCGGCCTCGCCCGCGTAGATGAGTCGCGCGATGCGGCTGATCGTGTTGACGAGCGTATCCTGAGCGGTGCGTCCGCAGAGGCCCGTGGTCGAGCCGACAGACCTCAGGAGGTAGACGCGCAGCGAGCCGGAGGGGTAGACCGCAGCGGGGAAAGAGGTGTATTGAAAAGCGACCCCGTGCTCGGTGAGCGTGCCGGCTGGCGGCAGTTCCCCTGACGGCAGCGTGAACGAGCCTGCGATGCTGTGAGAGCCCTTGCGCAGCGCAACGTCGCCCTCAGCGACGCCTTGCATCTCGGCGAGGAAGCCGTCGTCCGCCCACACGCTCGTCACGAAGCTTCCAACCGGGGCGCCCGCGACGCCGAGGATCGACCCGCGCAGCGGCGCAAGCGCGTTTGGAGAGCCGGCATCGGCGAGGGTCTTCCCGTCGCGGAGCACCGTCAGGCTCGTCATGTGCCCGGTCGCGATCAGCGCCTGGGCGGCCGCGTGCGCGGCCCCGGAGTCACCGCGCTGCACGGCTTCGCGCAGGGCGCTCGATCGCGTGATGAAGTGCACCGCGGCGGCGGTGCGTTCGCTGGAGACACCCTCGTTGTATACGCGCATCGCGACATGGCGAAGTGCGTCGAGCACCACCGCGGGGCAGGCGCTCGAAGACCGACCTGCCAGGGGGTCGGGATCGGCGGTCGCGCTGCCTCCGACGCTCGATCCGCAGCCGGCGGTGAACGCGGCGAGCAGCGCCAGCGGGATCGCCGCGCGCCTGGCGCTGAAGGTGACGGCCACGCGCGAGATCATCGAGACCCATCCTAAGTGGTCGCTAATGAGGCGATGAGACCGCTCCCATGTGAAATCGACCCTCGCTCGTTGAGGTCATACTCACACGGTGCCCACGGCTCTGATCACTGGCGCCTCGACAGGCATCGGCCGCGCCACTGCACTGCGACTCGCCGCGTCCGGCTGGACGGTGCTCGCGGGCGTGAGGAAAGCCGCTGACGGCGAGGCGCTGAGGACCGCCGGGGGCGAGCGGGTGATACCGGTGGCGCTCGAGGTAACCGATCAGGCGCAGATCGAGCAGGCCGCGGAGCGTGTGAACGAGATCGCGCCCGGCGGCTTGGACGCGCTCGTCAACAACGCCGGAATCGGTTTCGGCGGCCCTCTGGAGCTGCTTCCGATCGACGATCTGCGCAGCCAACTCGAGGTCAACGTCCTCGGGCCCGTCGCTCTCACCCAGGCGATGCTGCCTGCGCTGCGCCGCGCGGGCGGGCGGATTGTGTTTGTGTCCTCCGTCGGTGGGCGTGTGGCGATGGCGTTCACTGCGCCCTACGCTGCGTCCAAGCACGCGGTCGAGGCGATCGGCGACGCCTTGCGCGTGGAGTTGCGCAGCTCGAACGTACAGGTGGCATTGATCGAGCCGGGATCGGTCGCGACGCCGATCTGGGACAAGAGTCGCGCACAAGGGGAGGGCTTGAGCGTCCCAGCGGAGCTGACAGACCAGTATGGGCATGTGGCGGCGGCGATGAGCAAGGTTCTCAAAGACACCGAGCGGCGTGGCATCTCGCCGGAGCGGGTCGCGGAGACGATCGAGGGAGCACTCACCGCGCGGCGCATGAAGGCTCGCTATCTCATCGGGCGCGATGCAAAGGCGATGCTGCTCGCCAAGCGGCTGCTGCCTGACCTCGTCTTCGACCGAGTGGCACGGCGCGCCCTTGGAGTGTGAGGACGTCAGGCCGGCGGCGGGTAGACGCCGGCTGCCGCGCGGGCAGCGGGGCTCAAGGAGAAGAGCGCGAGCGCCGAGAGGATGAATGCGAGCCTGCCCATGTGGATACGGTGTAGCAGCGAGAACGATCGATGGCTAACTCCTCTACTTCCGCTGCGTCTGACGCCCAGTTGCCCAACCCGCCTTCCGAACGAGGGCCCTGGCTGCTCGCGTTCGCACTCGCCGCGCTCGGTGTGGGGGTTCTGGTGGCGGTGCTCACAGGAGTGGTAGGGCGCACGGCGTACACCGTGCCGACGACGACGCTTCCTCCGGTGCTCGTGGTGGCAGCGACCCCCGTGCCGAGCGCGGCTCAGACGGCGAGCGTGCTCGCCGGTGCCGACCGCGGCACCCACCGCGCCGAACGCCGCTCACACCACGCGGCAATCGTGGCGCAGCCGTCGAGCGCGCAACAACAACTGGCCGCGAGGCGCCTGGTCGATCAGACCGAAACGTCCATCGCCACGCACTGGATGGAAGGCTTCTATCCGATTTATGCGGTCGCGCAGAGCACGTTTGGTGTCAACTGGCTGCTGATCGCCTCGATCCACAAGCAGGAGTCGGCGTTCTCGACCGATCCAACCACCTACAAGGGGCTGAACTTCGCTGGGTGCTGCGGGGGCCCGATGCAGTTCAACGTGATGAATGGGGGGCGGGGCACCGGATCCGGATCCACCTGGGACCTCGTGAGCAACTCCTACCGCTACGGGAGGCGCCCGGCGGCGTATGACCACATGACCGCCACGCACCCGTCGATCTACGACGATTTCGACGCGATCATGGCTGCGGCTCATCTTCTATCGGCGGATGGCGCGGAATATGCGCTGGGCGGCGCGGCGTGGGCCGCGGCCTACGACTATTACGGGCACGACGCCACCGGCGTGAGCTACGCCGATCAGGTGCTGGCGCGCGCGATCGGCTGGTCACAGCACTCCTTCTGTATCAACTGCGGCGTGGAATCGGCGATGGTCGAAGCGGTGCACGCCGCCTATGGGGCGCCCGTGCTCGCACTTCTCACCACGGCCACGACCGCCCGCGTCAAGCCTAAGCCTGGGAAATAAGCTCGCCCGCGACCCTGTCCGTGGCGCCGGAGGTTCCCCCGAGCAGGCGCCGGGAGAGCTGGGCGCGACGGAAGTACAGGGGCGCGTCGTGCTCCCAGGTGGCGCCGATGCCGCCGTGCACGGAGATCATCGTGCGCGCGGCTTGGTCGAGAGCACGGCCAGATACCGAGCGCGCTGCGCTCGCCGCGAGCGGGAACTCCCCCGGTGCGCCATGGCGCGACCAGCCAGCGTAGTAGAGCAGCGAGCGACCGTTCTCCAGCTGACGCAGCACCTCTGTCAAGGAGTGCTTGACCGCCTGGTAGGAGCCGATCGCGCGGCCGAACGTGTGGCGCTCCTTGGCGTAGGCCACCGACACCTCCAGGGCGGTCTCGACGCTGCCGAGCGACTCGGCGGCGATCAATGCTTGGGCGAGGTGCCAGGCGCTGGCCAGCGACTCGACCGACGCGTCGAGCACGGTGGCGGGCGCGTCCTTCAGCGTGATGTGCCCGAGCGATCGCGTCGCGTCGTAGCCTTCCACCGCCTCGACGGTGACCTCGGGCGCGGATGCGTCGATCACGATGCCAGTGGGCTGGCCCTCGAGCAGCGCCACCCCGACCAGTACGTCGGCGCCGGGCGCGTCAGGCACAAACGACAGCTGCCCGTTGACCCGCGCGTTGCCGGCAGCGTCCCCAGCATTGGCGCCTTCGTCGCGGACGGCGGTGGGGGCGGAGGGACGCCCAAGGCCATGCGCCGGATCGAGCGTCCACTCGTCAGAGAGATCGTTGGGTGGGCTGGTCGGCAGGTAGGCGGCGCGCCGTTCGCCGGTGGCCAGTGCCTCCAGCAGGTCCTTCGGAGCGCTCGAGGAGTCGCCCAGGATCGCCGTAGCGGGCAGATGGCCGAGCAGCGCCACGCCGGCCAGCACGCGGCCACACTCACCGAGCACGAGCATCGCGTCGAAGGCGTCCAGCCCCGCCCCGCCGGCGGACTCGTCGATCAACAGCCCGGGCCAGCCCGCTTCTCTGGCCATTGGCCACAGGTCGGGCAGGGGCGCGTTGCCGTCGAGTGCCTCGCGCGCGGCCTCTACCGTCTTTACGCGAGACAGCGCGCCGCGCGCGGCCTCGCGCAGGAANNCCCTTGTCCAGGCGCGGCTCGGGCGGTAGCCCGAGCACACGCTCGCCGATCGTGTTGCGCAGGATCTCTTCGGTTCCGCCGGC
Source organism: Solirubrobacterales bacterium (assembly GCA_003134675.1). Lineage (GTDB taxonomy): Bacteria > Actinomycetota > Thermoleophilia > Solirubrobacterales > Solirubrobacteraceae > Palsa-744. The sequence continues at coordinate 3,377 of PLBZ01000098.1, read as the reverse complement.
ACTCTTCAGGCCGGGCAGGAACGAGATCATGTAGGCCCATTCGCTGTCCTTGGCCAAAGCGTCGGGGCCGAGAACATCGGCGATCAGATCGCCGGCCTTGATCGCGCCGTTGACGATCGTGACCTTCGCCAGCCCCGCCTCGGGGCCCGGGATCTGGCCTTTCTGCAGTGCGGTCAGCGTGCGGTAGCCGGTGAAGCGCACGGCCAGCAGCTCGCTTGCGATCTCGCCGAGCTGGTGACGCACCTCGGGGTCGCGGCGGGCGTGCTCGTCATCGGCGATCGCCTTGGCGAAGCGGTTCGAGTTGTAGCCGAGGCCCTCGCCGCCGAGGCCGATCGTGACGCGCTCGAACATCAGCGTCGTCAAAGCTGTTCCCCAGCCGTTGCCGACGCCGCCCACGACAGCGTCTGCGTCGAGCGCGACATCGTCGAAGAACACCTCGTTGAACTCGGCCTCGCCGGAGATCTGGCGCAGGCCGCGCACGGTCACACCGGCGGCGTCCATCGGCACGATGAACATCGTCAGGCCCTTGTGCTTGGGCACGTCGGAGTCAGTGCGCGCGAGCAGCAGCCCGTAGGAGGCAAACTGGGCGTTGGTCGTCCACACCTTCTGGCCGCTCAACCGCCAGCTGCCGTCGTCCTGTTGGCGTGCCCGCGCCTGCACGGCCGCCAGATCAGACCCGGCGGCGGGCTCGGAGAACAGCTGACACCAGACCTCGTCGCCGTGGAGCATCGGTCCGAGGTAGCGCGCCTTCTGCTCGTCGGCGCCGTGGGCGATGATCGTCGGGCCGAGCATGCCCACGCCGATCGCGTCGAGGATGCCTGGAGCTTTCGCCTTGGCGATCTCCTGGTTGCAGATCAACTGCTCGATCGGGCCGAGACCCTGGCCACCGTACTCCTGCGGCCAGGTCACGCCGGCGAGGCCGGCCTCGGCGAGCTTGCCCTGCCAGGCGCGCCGCGCGGCGATTATCTCCGCCTCGTCTTTGAGGGCATTGGGGTGGGTGGGGTCCCCAATCACCGGCGCTTGGGCCTTGTGCTCCGAAAGCCAGGTCTGTACCCGGGTGCGGTAGGCGGCCTGCTCTGGTGTGTCGTCGAGATCCACAGCTGCATTCTCCTTTGGCTGACTGACCAGTCAATCGCTTTTAGGAACGGTACTCCCTCTCGCAAGAGTCCGTCGCGTGTGGGGATCAGGCGCCTGGGGGGATTGGTGGCTGAGGGACAGGCGTTTGGTGGTAGACACCCTCGAAGCCGCGGTTCAGGAGCTGGCTGGCCTGAGTCGCCAGGCCGGTGGAGTGCAGGAGGACCACGCCGAGGCGCACGCCGTGGCGCTCGGCGGTCGCCACCAGGCAGTCGCCGGCCTGCACCGTCCAGCCGGTCTTCAACCCCGTCACGCCAGGGTAGGCGTAGCGGAGTAGGGGATTGTTGTTGTAGAGGTACAGCTTGCCCCCCTTGATCGGGAACGGGAGGGCCGCGGTGAAGGTGTGGACGACGCGGGCGATGCGCGGCTGGGCGAGGTCCGCGTGCGCGAGCTCGGCGAGGTCGATCGCGCAGGAGTAGTTGCCGGCGTCGTAGAAGCCCGATGGCGAGGAGTAGCGCGTGCAGCCCAGGCCCAACCTGGCGGCCTCCTGGTTCATCCGTGCGACGAACGCGGGGATCGTCCCCGAGATGTGCTGAGCGAGCGCGACGGCGGCGTCGTTGCCGGACGGCAACATCAGCCCGTAGAGCATGCTCTCGAGGCGCACGCGCTTGCCGAGCGGGAGCACGCCGACCTTGGAGCCGCCCTCGGCGACGGCCTGGCGGGTGACGAGAACGGGCGCGGACGGTGGCTCGGACTCGACGGCGATCAGAGCGGTCATCATCTTTGTGAGGCTCGCGACGGGCAGCCGCAGCGAGGCGTTGCGCTGCCACAGAACCTGGCCGGTGTCGAGGTTGAACAGCAATCCCGTGCGCGGTGGCTTGCGGAAGGCCAGATGCACGGCACCCCGCCCACTCGGCGCTCCGATCCCCGTGAGCGTGAGCGGCGGTGTGCCGAGCGGCAGGCCGATGGCTGAGCGCGTCGGGCGAACGTATATCGCCGTGGATGAGTGGGCCTTTGGGTGGTGACGCGCAGCCGCCGAGGGAGAGCCGTGTGTGGCACCCGGCCTGGCGAGGGCGATCACGACGACTGCCGCAACGAGTATCAGCGCGAGCGCACCGGCGAAGATCGCGCGCCGCTGGCGCCGGCGGCGCAAGGACGCCTCGCGACGGCGACGCCGGTGGCTGGGGGTCATGAACGGGGAGGTGCTCATCGCGAGGGAGTACGCCGTGGGGTGGCGGTGGAAGTCTTACTGGCGAGGAGGATTGAACAGCGCCCCGATGACTCCGACGCCGAGCAGCACGAGGATGAAGGCCGACAGGAAGCTGGCGATCGTGAGCCCCTGGTTGAGCGCGGCGCTGACGGTGAGGAAGGCGAAGCCGGCGATGAAGAGCAGCGCCACGCAGAGCACTACGGCGCGTGTCATCCAGTCGCGAGTGGACCGGTGCCTGGGCGGCCCTGCGGGACGTGTCGGTCGGCGTGGTAGCTGGAGCGCACCAAAGGCCCCGCGGCGACGTGCTCGAAGCCGAGCTCGTAGGCGGCGCGCTCGAGCGCCACGAACTCGTCCGGGTGCCAGTAGCGCACGATCGGCAGGTGGCGCTCGGTGGGGCGCAGGTACTGGCCGACGGTCAGGACCTGGACGTGGTTGTCTCTTAATTGCCCCAGGGCATCGACCATTTCCTCAAAGGATTCCCCGAGTCCGACCATGAGTCCGGATTTGGTAACGACCTCGTCGCCCGCAAGCTCCTTGGCGTTGCGCAGCACACGCGTAGAGCGCTCCCAGGTCGAGCCGCGGCGCGCGATCGGGTAGAGGCGCGGAACCACCTCGACGTTGTGGTTGAAGACATCCGGGCGCTCGGCGATCACCTTCGCCAGCGGCATCTCGGCGCCGCGGAAATCGGGCGTCAGGACCTCGACCTTGCAGTTCGGCGCCTGCCGGCGGATCTGGCGGATCACGCCCACGAATCCGGAGGCGCCGTAGTCGGGGAGGTCGTCGCGGTCGACGCTGGTGATCACGGCGTGTCGCAGGCCCATCTTCGCGACGCTGCGCGCCACGCGAGCCGGCTCGAGCGGGTCGTTCCAGGTCGGCTTGCCGGTCTTGACGTTGCAGAANNCAGACCGTGTGCAGGTTCTCCGATTCGATCAGCGCCTGCAGCTCGCGGTAGCCAATCTGGCGCAACGGATGCGCGACCCGCTCCTTGAGGGTGTCCACCCGCTGGTCGGGGACGCGGAACGCCTTGGCCACCCCGGTGACCTCGATCACGACCGGACGGTCCCGCAGGGTCGCCCGCCGGTTGACGTTACTG
>PLBZ01000030.1 GCA_003134675.1 Solirubrobacterales bacterium | reverse complement strand
CGCGAAGGGCTCACTTCGATCGCAGAGGTCGAACGGATGACATCCAGCCTGCTCTGAGAACCTGTTTGTTTCAAAAGATCGGCACAGGTTCTAAGTGGTCTCGCTCGCAAGTTCGCGGACGTATCAGCCGCGGCGCGCTCTGCTCGGCCTCGGCGCTCCCAGCACCTTCCACGGCCGTCACAGCGAGCGCCGCACAGGTTCTCGTAGATGGCTTTGTGCGACAGCCACATCTGAAGGCGAGCGCGCGAAATCTGCGCAGACGACCAGATTGGCGCAGCTACGGCGAGGGTGTGGTTCGACGGGGTGCGTTCTCCTCGGCGATTGCCTCGCGCAGTGCCTGCGCGAAGGATCTGGGTTGGAAGTCGAACAGCTCCATCCCTGATGGGTCGGTGACGGTTGTGTCGGTGGAGAGCCCCTCGATCAATGGTCTCGCGACGCCCGCGTCGACGGGTGTGATGAGTCCGATCCAGTGTGAGGAGAGCCAGGGTGTCAGCAATGGGACCGGGATGCGTGGGCGTCGGCGCAGTCCCAGCGCATCGGCCATCTCATCGAGCATCTGACCGTAGGTGAGTATCTCCGCCGACCCGATCTGGATTTCGCGTGAGTGCGTCTGGGGAATCCGAGGCGCCTCGATGAGGTAGCGCAGCACATCGCTGATGCCGATCGCCTGGGTGGGTGTAGAGAGCCACGAAGGTGCGAGCATTACCGGCAGACGCTCGACAAGCGAGCGCAGCGTTCGGTAGCTCTCCGAGCCCGCTCCCACCACCATGCCCGCACGAAACCAGGTCAGCGGTGGTCCCTCATCGCGCAGGATCTCTCCGACGCGCAGACGCGAGCGCAGATGCTGTGATGCGGGACGATCGCCGAGGCCGCCTAGGTAGACGATCTGATCGATACCAGCGGCGGTCGCGAAGCGGGCAAAGTTGGAGGCGGCGGTGGCGTCGCGTTGCTCATAGTCGGAGTCGCCTCCGCGACCCATCGAGTGAACGAGGTAGTAGGCCGTCGTGTAACCGTCGCCGATGGCGGTCAGGGAGCTCGGGTCGAGCATGTCGCCGCGATGCACCGTTACGGCTGAATCGAAGTTGACCCGGCTCGGGTCGCGTGCGACGCACCCGACGGGCTCGCCGAGTGCGTGCAGCTCGCGCACCAGCCGGCTGCCTACATAACCAGAAGCTCCGGTGACAAGCGCTCGGACCATAGAGAACCAACGAGCATACGCCGCGGGGCGGGATGCCGGACATGAAAGAAAGTCTCGTAGCGATGTCCAGGTCGTGAGCTCGGCTCAGGAGCCCGCCGCTAGTAGGAATAGATCGAAGATGGCTAGGACGGTGCAGGCGAGTGTCAGCACGATCACGATCAGGGCGTTCGCCCGTTCGCTGCGCTCTTGGACCGCCTTGGACGCCGGCGGTGGCAGGTGGGCCGGCCTGTCAGGACGAATCCATCTGACGTCCGGTGCTCCGCTCACGGGCGTGAACCCCACGCGGCTGGACGGTCCTGCGCTCAGATCAAAGGGGCTCATAGCCCGAGCCCGGTCCATCCCCGCCCCCAGCTCCACCCAGGGCCGCATGCGTGAGCCGCTGCATCAGACCGGCATTCGCGTCGCGGCTGGGCGCGAGCAGCTCGAGCACCATCAGCCCCTGACGCGCAAGCACCAATGCGATCAGCCCGAACGCCATCAGCCAGGCCGCACGGTCGAGGTGCTGGCCGAGCCTGATCTCCACGGCAGCCACGGTCAGCGCGAGCAGCACCGGCAACAGCGGAGATATGAGCGACGCGAGCGATGGCCTGGAGCGCTCGGCTCTCGGCACCATGGCGCCGTCTGCTTGCGAGCTGAAGGCGGCAAGCGCGATTCCGAGATATGCCACGATCCAACCGGTGTCGATCACGTCCCCACCCGTGTACTTCGCCACCTCGGTGAGATAGGTGAAGGTGCTATCCGAGAGCGCCATCGCCAGCAGGGCAGCCAAGAGGCACCACAGCGACAGACGGTTGCCGCCGGTCATCCCGCGGATCGCGAGCACGATGAAGAAGACGATCACGACGTCGCCGAACGGGTAGGCCAACGTCACGATCCCGGCCCATGTGCTGAGGTTGGCGCTGCGCCACAGCGGGCCGAGGACGAGCGTCCAGCTGAGGAACAACAGCGCGGTGGCGATCACCAGCCCGTCGAACACCGAGCGCGCCTTGCGTGTCCCGCTGCCTCTGCTAGCCGGGTGTACGACCAGCGCCGCGACCGTGAGCGGGATCGCCGAGAGATACCCGAGATCCGCCCAGGATGGAGTGGGCACTTCCATATCGAGGATCAGCGCGTAGTAGCCCCAGATGACCTCGGCCAACGTCCACGACGCGGTGGCACAGCCGAGCAGCGACCAGAACAGACGCATCCGCCCACTGTGCCGAGCGCGGGCGCGCAGGCACAACACACATGCGATCAACGCCGCCAGCGGGGTGGCGAGGTCATCGACCCAAAGCGTCACCCGGTCGCCGCCGATGCGCAGCCCGATCCAAGCCGCAAACAGGCCGGTCGCGACTGTGACACCACCTACTGCTCCGAGAAAGCGCTTGCTCGTGAGAGCTTGTTCCACCAGTCAGACATCGACAGAACACTCGGATTGCTTGACTGTGCGCCGAAGGCTTCCCTGCCGCTCAGCTTCGCTGCCGACCGGTACATGTACCGGTCGNNCCCTCGGCGCATGCGCCGAGGGGAACAGAATCAGTCACTGCGCGTAATCCTCAACTTTCGTGCGGTAGTCGAGGGCTTCGATGAAATCGGTTCAGGCCAGCAATCGTCCGCCATCGACGACGATCTGGGCGCCGGT
>PLBZ01000068.1:2656-7241 GCA_003134675.1 Solirubrobacterales bacterium | reverse complement strand
CACGTGCGCTCCACCGCCGAGATTGGTGCCTTTAGGATCATCAGCGAGACCTCCAGTGCCGCGAACGTGAGGCGCATCGAGGCGCTCACCGGTCCAGGAGCGGTCGAGCTTTTGCGTCGCCACGACCGTTGGCTAGAGGAGATCGCCAGCACTCTGCGCACGCGTCCCGACCTTGTCGTAGAACAGGTGCAGGAGCGTGAGCGTGAACGTCGTGAGCTCAAACAGGCCCTAAAGGCTCAGGGCACCATTGGAGCCGCCGGCAAGCAGATCGACATCGATGCGCTGATCGAGAAGGTCAGCGACATCGAGGGAGCTCCCGTGCTGGCAAGCACCGTCGAGGTGTCCGACGCGAAGGCCCTGTTGGATCTTGTGGACCGGCTGAAGGGACAGCTCGACAGGGCCGTCATCGTGCTCGCCAGTGGGGTCAAGGACAGGGTGGCGCTGGTCGTGAGCGTTGCACCGGAGCTCGTCGAGCGTGGNNGCGCGGCGATCGCAGCCGCGCTCACTGGCTGATGCGGGTATTGGCACTGGATTACGGAAGCGCGCGTTGCGGTTGCGCACTAGGCGACCCGACGGGCACGATCGTAACCCCGATCGAGACGGTGCCGAACCCCGGCACCCGGCGCGGGCTGGCGAAGATCGAGGAGCTCGTGCACGAGTGCGAGGTCGAGCGGGTGGTGGTTGGGCTGCCGCTGTCGCTGCGGGGAGGGGATAGCGAGCAGACGCGCGAGACACGTGCGTTCGCTCGAACGCTGTCACGGCGCCTGGGGGAGGGGGTACCGGTGGAGTTGCACGACGAGCGCTTCACCACGCGTATGGCCCAAGGGGAATCGCTCGCCCACCCACCCCCCACCGCCAGCGAGGACTCACGCGCCGCGGCGCACATGCTGGAGAGCTGGTTGATGAGCCGATCGCGTTAGGGTCTTTTACTTGGCCCACGGCAACCGATCAAAGCCACCGCTGCAGCGCACCGACGACGAACGCGAGCGCGATCGCGAAGAGCGCGCGCGTCGCCGCGCGGGACCGGCGGCCAGCGAGTCACAGGACGCTCCCGCCGCGGCTGCGCCCGCCGAGCCGGCGGGCGGTACGACCGAGGACTCTCCGGCCGTCGTAGTGCCTCCCGCCGTGCAGGAGCCGACCGAGGTTCAGCAGCCTCCGCCGCCGGTCGAGGAGCCCGCTCAGATTCCTCCGATCCCGGAGCCTGTGGAGGATCCGCTGGCGCTCACGTCCCAGAGCCGACCTCTACCGCCCGAGCGCCGCGACGCGCTGCTCGAGCAACGTCGCCATCGCCTGCGCACCGGTCGGCCTTCGCTCGGTCGCATCTCCTCTCGAGGGGGGGCGAATGACGGCAGCCGGGGCGGAGGTAGAGGCGGGGAGCAGAGACTCACGCGCGCACGCGCGGGTGCTCTACTTGCGTTGGCCGTGGCGATCATCTTCATGTGGTTTCTGCTGTCGCTGTTCCAGCCGTCCGCCGGGTCGGGTCACGGCAGAGTGATCGTCGAGATCCCCAAGGGATCTAGCTCGAGCAAGATCGGATCGATCCTCGCTCGCGACGGCGTCGTCTCATCGGGCTTCTTCTTCGACGTGCGCGCGCTGCTGGCGGGCAAGCGCAGCTCGCTGCACTCCGGACGCTTCCAGCTCAAGCGCGACATGAGCTACTCGGCGGCAATCGATGAGCTCAGCAAGCCCCCGCCGAAGGTGATCGCCGTGAAGGTCGTCATCCCCGAGGGCTACACGCGCCACCAGATCTCAGACCTCGTCGCCGAAGACGCGCTGACAGGCGACTACCTCTCACAGACCAAGCGCTCGGCCCTGCTCGACCCGGCCCACTACGGCGCGCCGGCGAGCACGCCCGACCTCGAGGGCTTCCTGTTTCCGGCGACGTACGACCTAGCCGCGGGGGCATCGGTCAAGCGACTCGTCGACGAGCAGCTGACGGCGTTTCGCCAGCGCTTCACGAGCGCCGATCGCCGCCGCGCGCGCGAGCTGCACGTCACGCCCTACCAGCTGCTTACGGTCGCCTCGATGATCGAGCGCGAGGCGCAGACCGAGCATGACAGGCCGCGGATCGCTGCGGTCATCTATAACCGCCTGCACGAAGGCATCCCGTTGGGGATCGACGCGACGATCTACTACGCGGTCGAGCAGCAGAAAGGGATCGCCACCTACACGGGCGAACTGACCGAATCGCAGCTGAAGATCGACTCGTCGTACAACACGCGCACGCACAAAGGCCTGCCGCCGACGCCGATCTCCAACCCCGGCGAAGCCTCGATCAGTGCGGCCGCCCACCCGTCCCACGTGCCCTACCTCTACTACGTGGCCGGCGCGGACGGCTGCGGCGAGCAGGTCTTCTCGAAGACGTACGCGGAATTCGAAAAGAACGTCGCGGCCTACGACTCGGCGGTTAAGAAGAACGGCGGACATCCGCCGGTCTGCAAGAAGAAGTGATGCACCGCCTGGGCGTGCTCGGATGGCCGGTTGCGCACAGCCGCTCGCCGGCGATCCACAACGCGGCGCTCGCCGCGCTGGGGATGCGCGACTGGCACTACCAACGGCTGCCCGTGCCGCCCGAGCTGTTCGCCGAGACGGTGCGTGCCCTCGGCGACTCGGGCTTCGTCGGCGCGAACGTGACGATTCCCCACAAGCAGGCGGCGCTCGCGCTGGCTGAACAGTCAAGCGCTGCGGCTCTGGCGATCGGGGCGGCGAACACGCTCACGTTTGCCCCCGATGGGACGATTGCCGCGGAGAACACCGATGCCCCTGGACTGATCTCGGCGCTCGAGCAACTCGTTGGTCTCCCCGTCCGCCCGAGCGCGCTCGTGTTGGGCGCGGGCGGTAGCGCGCGCGCGGCGGTCTGGGCGCTACGCGAGGCCGGCGCACGCGAGGTGTCGGTGTGGAACCGCACTCCTGAGCGGGCTGCCGTGCTGGCGCGGGATCTCGGCGTGCGCGCGGTGAGTGAGCCCACAAGCGCCGACCTGCTCGTCAACTGCACATCGGTCGGTTTGACTGGAAAAATAGAGGGGCCCGGCTCGCCGGCCTCCGGCCGACTGCGCCACCCTCTAGAACGGTCGGCCAGTGAGCCCGAGGGGCTCAACCAACTCGGGCTGACGTTCGATCAGGTCGGTGAGTACTCGTATGTCATCGACATGGTCTACCGCTCAGGGCTCACCCCGCTGCTCGCCGCCGCGCGAGAGCACGGCGCGCGCACGCTCGACGGGCTGGAGATCCTCGTCGCGCAGGGGGCGCTCAGCTTTGAGCTGTGGACCGGTCGAGCGGCCCCGCTGGAGGTCATGCGCCGCGCCGCCCGCAATCTCCAGGGCGCGGACTGAAACGACTCCGCATAGCAGCGGCAGTGTGAAGAGAGGGCCCCCCCGATGAGCGAGGCTCCCCCGGGGACTGGCCCCGACCTGCACGCGATCTTCGGAATCGACACCGATCAGGCTCTCGAGGCGGAGCCTGTCGTGGAGCTCGATCGGAGCATTGAGATCGATCGCGCCGTCGAGGTCGACCTAGCTGTGGAGTTCGATCGCGCCATCGACGCCGAGCGAACCGAGGAGGTGGATTCGACCGACGAGATCGAGCCCGTTTTGGAAGATGGGAAACACACGGGCATCACCAGACCCTCTCGCCGGGGGTCTTCGCCGCGTTTCCTCACGGACGTGATCGTCGACCTTGGCCTCGTCTCCCGCCGGCAGGTGGAGGAGGCGATCGAGACCTCGCGTGGCACGGGCACGATGCCGGAGCACGTGCTGCTCGACAACGGGGCCCTGACGCAGGATGGACTGACGCGTGCGCTCGCGGAGCGCTACGGGCTCGATCATCTCGACCTCGGCGTCTTCTCGGTGGACATGAGCGCGGCCAACCTCGTGAGCACCCCCGCCGCCAAGCGCTACCAGGCGGTGCCGGTAGCGTTCACGGACAAGCGCACGCTGCTTGTGGCAATGGCGGATCCGTCGAACGTGTTAGCGGTCGATGACATCGCGATCATGACGGGCTACGAGGTGCGCGTCGCGGTTGCCCCTCCAGAGGACATCGCCAACCTGATCTCGCGCCTGGACCGGCTCGAGGACGTGGTCTCCGAGCAGGATGGCCACATCGAAGAGATGGAGCAGATGGGCGCCGAAGTGGTCGACCTGCGCGAGACCGCTGAGGACGCGCCGGTTGTCAAGCTTGTCAACCAGATCGTGGCGCAGGCCGTCGAGCAGGGCGCCTCCGATGTGCACTTGGCGCCCGACGGACGCGAGCTGCGCGTGCGCTTCCGAGTCGACGGGGTCCTGCATGACGTCACCACTGTCCCCCGGCGGATGGCTGCAGGCGCGGTCTCGCGGGTGAAGATCATGGCCGAGATGAACATCGCCGAGCGGCGCCTGCCGCAGGACGGTCGCANNCTCGACAAGGAGTCGGTCGTGACCAGACTGGACAAGCTCGGCATGTTCGAGTCCGACCGCATCCGCTTCGAGCACGCCTGCCACGAGACGCACGGCGCGGTGCTGGTGACAGGGCCGACGGGCTCAGGTAAGTCCACGACCCTGTACGCGGCGTTGCAGTTGCTGAACACTCCGGAGAAGAACATCATCACCGT
>PLBZ01000068.1:0-2643 GCA_003134675.1 Solirubrobacterales bacterium | reverse complement strand
TCATGGTGGGCGAGATCCGCGACTCAGAGACGGCGCGGATCGCCGTGGAGTCGGCGCTCACCGGCCACCTGGTGCTCTCGACCCTGCACACCAACGACGCGCCCTCGGCGATCACGCGTTTGATCGAGATGGGGATCGAGCCATTCCTGGTCGCTTCGGCGCTCGACTGCGTGGTAGCTCAGCGGCTTGCGCGAATGCTCTGTCCGAACTGCAAGCGGCGTACGATCGTTCCGGCAGGGGTGCTGTGTGAGAACGGCTATAAGGCGCTGGTGGATCTCGAGGCGTACGAGCCGGTGGGCTGCCGGCGCTGCGGGGGTAGCGGTTATCGCGGGCGTCTGGGGCTGTACGAGGTGATGAATGTCTCATCAGAGATCCGCGCGCTGGCACTCGAACGTCGTCCGGCGGAGGAGATGCGCGAAGTGGCGGTGCGTCAGGGAATGCGACGGTTACGCGATGACGGTCTGGAGAAGGTCAAACAGGGTCGCACCTCGATCGCCGAGATCGCTCGCGTGATCGGCAGTTCCTAGACTCGAATCTTCGTCCAGTTCGCACAATGCGCGCTGCATGCGCTAATGGCCGGGCACTCATTTGTCGATGGGCCAGCATGGACATCGACTTCGCAGACATCCTGATGGAGGTTGTCAACCGCCGAGCCTCCGACCTGCACCTCAGCGCCGGAGCGCACCCGACCGTGCGTATCCGCGGGCGCCTGAGTTCGCTGGATGACTACCCGGTCCTGTCTGGGACCGACACCCGCGAGATCGTCTACTCGATCCTCACCGGCGATCAGCGCCAGCGCCTGGAGACCAACTGGCAGCTGGACTTCGCCTACTCGATTCCCGGCACCGCGCGCTTTCGCGTCAATGCCTATTACCAGCGCGGCGCGATCGGCGCCGCCTTCCGCCTGATCCCGTTCGGCCTGACCTCGATCGACGAGCTCGGATTGCCCACGATGGTGCACGAGTTCACGCGCCGCCCGCGTGGCTTCGTGCTCGTCACCGGTCCGACCGGGTCGGGCAAGTCGACCTCGCTAGCGGCGATGATCGACGAGATCAACCGCACGCGCGAGGAGCACATCATGACGATCGAGGACCCGATCGAGTTCCTGCACGCGCACAAGAAGTGCCTGGTCAACCAGCGCGAGCTGGGCTCCGACGCGCAGAGCTTCGCCGACGCGTTGAAGGCGGCCCTACGGCAGGACCCCGATGTGATCCTGGTCGGGGAGATGCGCGACCTGGAGACGATCTCCACTGCGTTGACCGCGGCTGAGACCGGTCACCTCGTGTTCGCGACGCTGCACACTCAGGACACCGCCCAGACGATCGACCGCGTGATCGACGTGTTCCCCTCCCACCAGCAGGGACAGGTTCGCGTGCAGCTATCGGTCGCGCTACAGGGGATCATGACCCAGCAGCTGCTGCCCACCGCCGACGGCTCGGGTCGGGTGGTTGCCACCGAGGTATTGGTGCCCAACCCGGCGATACGCAACCTGATCCGCGAGGGCAAGACCCACCAGATCTACTCGGTGCTACAGACCAGCTCGGCGCACGGCATGCAGACGATGGACACCTCGCTGGCCGCGCTCGTGCGCGAGGGCAAGATCACCCAGAAGCTCGCCGAGTCCCGCTCGGGCAGTCCCGACGAGCTCAGGCGCCTGCTCGGGGCCGGGTCACTGGCGGCCTAGGAGCATCAGCAAAGATGAGCACGTATGTCTTCAAGGCCATGGATCTCGCCGGTGTCAAGGCGCGAGGTGAGGTGGAGGCCGACTCCAAGCAGGCGGTCTCCGATCAGCTGAAGTCGCGCGGGCTGGTCGTCCTCGATATCGCCGACAAGCACGCCTCGCGCGAGATCAATCTCGCCTTCATGCAGTCGGTGAAAGCCTCGGAGCTGGCGGTGTTCTCGCGCCAGCTCGCCACGATGATCTCCTCGGGCATGAGCATCCTGCGCGCTCTGTACGTGCTCGAGGAGCAGACCGAGAGCAAGTTCCTGAAGGAAACGATCGTCGCGGTCCGCAAGGACGTCGAGGCGGGGTTGTCGTTGAGCGACGCGATGGCGCGCCACCCGAAGGTGTTCAGCACGCTGTTCGTGGCGATGACGCAGGCCGGCGAGGCGGGCGGCGTGCTCGAGGGTTCCCTCCTGCGCGTGGCGGACCAGCTGGAGAAGGACGCCTCGCTGCGGCGCCAAATCAAAGCCGCGATGATCTATCCGATCATGGTTGTCATCTTCGCGGTCGGGATCATGCTCGCGCTCTGCGCGTTCCTGGTCCCGGTGTTCGTCGGCGTCTTCAAGCAGTTCGGCGGCGAACTACCGGCCATCACCAAGGTCTCGGTGCTCGCGTCCGAAGTTGTGACCGGCTACTGGTGGGCAATGTTCGTCGTGACCGCCCTGCTGATGGTGGCCTTCATCAAGTGGAAGGCGTCCACTTGGGGGCGCAAGCAGTGGGATCANNGCGGTCGCGCGCTGGTCGCGCACCCTCGCGTCGCTGACGAGCGCCGGGGTGCCCTTGCTGTACGCGCTCGAGATCACCGGCCGCACGGGCGGAAACGTCGCCGTGGAGGAAGCGATGGAGGGCGTGATCGCATCGGTCAAGCGGGGCGGCACGATCTCCGCGCCGCTGGCCCAGGCGCCGATCTTCCCGATGAT
>PLBZ01000053.1:523-7859 GCA_003134675.1 Solirubrobacterales bacterium | reverse complement strand
ACCGAGGAGGGTCGCTTCGAGCGCGAGATCGTGCCGATGGCGGTGAACGGGCAGGAGCTCGTGACCGACCAGGGGATCCGTCCGGAAACAAGCCTCGAGACCCTGTCGCAGCTGAAGCCGGCGTTCAAGCCGGACGGGAAGATCACGGCGGGCAACGCGTCGCAGATCTCCGACGGCGCGGCGGCCGTGTTGCTGATGAGCGCGGACAAGGCCAAGGCGCTGGGAGTGACTCCCCGCGCGCGGATCGTCGACCAGACGACCGTGGGCTGTGACCCGGTGAAAATGCTCGAGGGNNTGAAGATCGACGACATCGACCTGATCGAGATCAATGAGGCCTTCGCCCCCGTGGTGGCAGCCTGGCGGCGTGAGCACAACCCCGACATGGACCGCGTGAACGTCAACGGCGGCGCGATGGCGCTGGGGCACCCCCTCGGCTCCACCGGCGCCCGGCTGATCACGACGCTGCTGCATGAGCTCGAGCGCTCCGATAAGGAGATCGGCTTCGTGACGATGTGCTGCGGCGGTGGCCTCGGCACCGGCACCCTCATCCAGAGGGTCTGAGCTAACTAGCCTGTAGGTCCCCCGCCGGTCCAGTTGACAGCGATCGGCGGGAGGGCCAGCAGCGCGGCCCAGGTGGCGGCGTCGGTTCGTCCGCTGGGCGGGATCGAGTGGGCGGTTTGGAAGGTCTTCAGGTTGGTGACTGTTTCCGAGCCGAAGTAGCCGGTGGTTTCCTGGGCGGGGATCGCGCTCGCTAGGTGCTCCTGCATCCACAGCACCTGATCGCCCTTCCCGCCGCTGCTCAGTTCGGGGTTAGAGGTGTTCGGTGTGACGCTCGAGAGGGGGGCGAGCGGCGCGGCGAGAGTGCTCCAGCCACTGGGATGGGTTTCCTGCCAGTCCCAGAAGGACAGCCCCCCGGCGCCGTAGTCGACGGCCTCCTCGCGGAAGCGCAGCTCCTCTGAGGAAGAGATGCCGCCATAGGTCTGACCCAGCGGAAAGATCGGGCGGCCGTAGATGCGGTTGGCGATGTAGGTGTTGGCATAGATGGTGTCGACCGATACGCCGATGTCCTTCCAGTACATCTGCGGAGCGTTGTACTGCGCACCGTTGGGTCCGAGGAACACCGAGAAAGGGAACGATGGGTGGTAGGAGACGTAGGGGAAGGAGGCCAGGCCCAAGGGGTAGCTCGGCCCGATCTTCGCGCGCAGGTCGGTGATGTAGGTCTGTGCGGCGGCATAGTGGCCTTCGTACTCGGCCTCGGCGTCGATCACGAGGCAGTCGGCACCCGTCGCGACCGCCTGGGCGCCGAGGTTCGCCTCGCCTGCTGGGTTGGTGCCGTAGACGTATTGCCAGGCGCACGCTTTCAGCCCATTGGCGTGCAGCTGTTGCACGAGTTCGGTGGAGAACTGGCTCCAGTAGTTGCTTGCTCCGTCGGAGCTCTTGACGAATACGGTGGTGACGCCCGCGGCGTGGGCCTGCGCCGCGATCGAGGCAACGCTGCCCCCATTGGACTGACTCACGTACCAGATCCACATGCCCTGGCCTTCGAAGCCCGTTCCGCTGGCTGCAGTGGCGGTCGGGGATGGCGTGACCTTGGGCTTGGGCGGCGTGGGCGGGTGCAGCGCGTAGCGCACCACGTAGATCGGCCCGTAGGAGCTCGTGTGGCGTCCATGACTGAGCAACACCATGATGCGTCCCGAATGTGCCCTGCTGGGGACGGTCAACATCAAGCCCTGGCTCTTGGTGTGCAGATGCGCGTAGGGCGAGCGGCTACTTATGCGAGCCCCGGGTGAGCCGGGGAAGGCCACCGCCATGCCGGCTGTGAGCCCTTTGCCCTTCAGCAGCAGGGTGCCGTGGATGGAGACCTGATGGGGGTTGCTGCTGCATTTGGTGGAAGGGATGCAGCTGACGCTCGTGATGCGCACCGTACGGACGTGGAGGCTCGAGGCTTGCTTGGGTGGACTGGCTTTCTGCGCGGGGCTGGAGGGAGCGGGACCGGCGCCGATGGGGGAGGTGCCGCCGGGGTTGGCGGCGTTTGCCGGCAGAGCCTGGCCGAAGAAGCAGCACAGCAGCGCGGAAGCGACTGCCGCGAGTGCAAACATGGATCGCTGGGGGGCACTGTTCGCCAAGAAAATCCCTCCGCGCCGGAGAACTTGATGCGTCGAGCCGGCGGCCACCGACCTTAGCCGCTGTGCCTAAACAAACCGAGCAGCGGGATAGAAGTTGCGTCAGTTCCAGCGAAAGCCCGTCGCCGACGGCGCGGGCGCCAGCGGGCTGCCGGGCAGATCGGCGGGTGGCTCGGGCATGTTGAAGCCAGCCGGAGCGACATCGTTGGGCGCGTCGGCATGGAACAGCGAGGCGAGGTATTGGATCTGGCCGCGACCGACGCTCAACTCTGACTGCCCGCCGCCGTAGCAGCCGATATTCTTCGCCGCGCAGTAGTCGTAGACGTCCAGTAGTGACTCGAGGCCCCCGAGGCGCGAGGGCTTGATGTTGAGCGTGCGCGGCGGAAATGGCAGCGCCTCGATGTCTGTCACGCCATGGATCGGCGCGTCCCAGGTGATCCGCTCGTGATGTCCGAGCAGGATCGGTTCGGTCTCCGGCGTCAGCTTGGGATCCTCGATCCAGGCATTCGGGAAGGCATCCACGATGCGCTGGTATAGCGCGGGGTCGGCTGGATTGTCGACGATCGTGCCCTCGTACTGACCCTTCAGATCGACCGAGTCCACAACCCCTAGTGCCACGAGCTCCGCGATCAGAGGCTCGTCCCAAGACGGTGTCGGGTCGAGCTTGAAGCGCAGCTCCGGCGCGATCTCCAGGCGCCGCTTGAGCGGCTCGAGCGAGGGGGGCTCGCCGAAACGCAGAGAGGCGACGAACGCAACCGGCTGGGGCTCCCGTCCAAGCGCTGCATGCAGCGTGGTGTGAGCCTGGCGCAGCGCCAGATCGAGCGCGGCCGAGTCGAAGGCCCAATTGCGATAAAGACGAAACTCCGGACGGTCCGTCGGCTGCGGGAAGAGATCCAGCGAGCGCAGGTGCTCGGCAAACGACGCCAGCGTCCAGCGGCCCGCGAGCGGCGCACTCGCGCCGGCGCGTTGCAGCGCCTCCTGGTCCTCGACGGCGTAGGTGACGTCCTCGCCGACGCCCTCCTCGCCGGCACCGCGCAGCCGGATGACGGTGCTCTTGCGCACGAACTCACTGGAGAGGGCGAGCTCGTGGCCCTCGAGCTCATATCCCTCGACGATGACGGGAAGCTCGGCGAGCAGCTCGTAGGTGCTCATGCGGAGGTCTCGCCTTCCAGGCGCGCGACGAGCTCGTCGAGCCGCAGCTCCTGTAGGGCAGCGCCGACGGCCTCGAGCTCACCGGCGCAGAGTTCGATCAGCGACTTGCCCTCTTGGACCAGAGCAAGGGTCTCGTTGAGACTGGCCTCGCCTGAGTCCAGACGGTGGATGATCTCCTCGACGCGCGCTGCGGCGCTCTCGTAAGTCTGGGCCGGGGGATCGGCGGGGAGCTGGAGAGCAGTGGTGGGCTGGGGGTTGGTCATCGGATGATCCTCGCGGGGACGATGGCATCGGCAAAGCGCAATCTCACGTCGCTTGCCCCGTGAGCCGAGGCGGCTGTGGGTAGGGCCTCGCCGGAGGCGGATTGCACGAGGACATAGCCGCGCTCGAGTGTGCGCTGAGGGTCGTGGGCCGCCAGCGTGAGGGCAAGTCGCCCGAGCTCGTGCGGGTGTCGGCGGCGGCAGTCCAGGAGCGCCGATTGAGCCCTGCGCTGGAGCGCCGACACCCGCCGCTCGGTTAGGGCGCGTTCGGACTGAAGGCGCCGGCGTGAGCCAGCGCGGACCTCGCGGAGCTGCTGGTGCAGCCCAGCACGCTGGCGGGCTAAATGTCCGGCGGGGGCACGAGAGAGTGTCGCCAGTAGGCGGGCGCGCGAGAGCACGGCTGCACGCCCGTGCTCGTACAGCCGCGCGGCCGCGGCCGCGGTTTCGGAGCGGGCGCGCAGGCAGTCGACGCCGACGGCGGCCTCCGCGGCGTGAGTCGGCGTCGAGCAGCTGATCGCGGCGACATCATCGAGCAGCGTGCGGTCGGTGTGGTGGCCGACCGAGGCGATCACCGGCACTCCGAGCAGCGCGACCGTGCGGCAGAGGGTCTCGTCGCAGAAGCACAATAGGTCGGCTAGAGAGCCGCCGCCGCGGGCCACGATCGCCACTTCGACCTCGCCCACAGCCGCGAGGTCTCCCAAGGCGCGGACGATGGCGGGCGCCGCGTGGCGATCCTGCACTGGGGCGAAGCCCCAGACGAGCCGTCCCGCCCAGCCACGACGAGCGAGCGCGGCGAGGATGTCATCGCGCGCCTTGCCGCTCTCGCCGGTGATCACGCCGATCGTGCGGGGGAGCAGCGGCATGTGCAGGCGCTGCTGGCGCTCGAGCAGCCCCTCGGCGTCGAGGGCCTTGCGGAGGCGGTCGATCCGCGCAAGCAGGTCTCCCTCCCCGGCCACGCGCATGTCGGTTACCGAGAAAGAGAAGCTGGGGGAGGAGGTGGCGCTGCCGGGGTAGAAGTCGCAGCCGCCGGCCACTACCACTTGCATTCCCTCGGCGGGAGATTCTCCTCCGGCGCGTGCGAGGATCGAGTCCCAGTCCCTCAGCCACACCGCACAGGGGATCGCGCCCGATGAGTCGCGCAGCTCGAAGTAGACACGGGCACGAGCGGAGCGCAGGTTGACCAGCTCGCCGACGAGCTGCACGCGCGTGAGAGAGCGCAGCTGCCGGCGCAGGGCGGCGGCATACTCCCCGACCGGAAAGGGGCCGGCGAGGCCGCTGCCGGGAATGCCCGGGTCGGGGGGTGCGGCTGGAGCTGCAAGTGGCGAGGACGAAGCCATGAAAGTTAGGATAGGCGCTAGGATCGACGGAGATGCGGCGCAGCGAATCCTGGCCGAGCGCATAACGCCGTGGCGAATCGCAACAGGGGTCGTGGCGGACGCTCACGCAAGCGGCGCCCGGTCGCAGCTAGGGCAGCCGGGGAGGGCGCTGCAGAGGACGCGAGCAAGCGGGCGCGTCCGCGCGCCGCAGCGCGCCGCAGCGCGGGCGCCCACCGGGATTCGGCCTCCGTCGGCGAGCGTCCGCGGGCGCCGTGGCACCCGCTGCCATTGTCCGAGCTGCTGATCCTGGTCGGGGCGATCGGCACCGTGGTTGGGCTGAACAAGGGGATATCGCATGGCGGCCCAGCGCTGTTCACGGGGATTGCGGCGGTGCTGATCGGCACGGTCGAGGTGACGCTGCGCGAGCACCTGAGTGGATACCGATCACACACTCTGATCCTGACGCTGCTGCCGGTGATCGTGTTCCACACTGCTGTGGTCCTGATCGTGGCCGCGCTCACCCGCGTGCCGAAGGCCCTGAACGTCGGGCTGCTGCTGGTCGATGCGGCGCTGGGCACGCTCCTGTTCAAGCTGTTGCGCGCTCGTTACGTGGACGCACGCCGAGAACGTCGGTTCGCTGCCAGGCGCTGACTCAGAACGACGCGCCTGAAAGCACGTCGGGCGCGGAGGGGGCACGCTCCTCCGATCCCATAGCTCGAAACTCGCGTCGCTTGTCCTTGCCATAGAGCGGGATCAGATCGCCGCAGATCTCGACGAGACGCGACACCGTACGCGCTCCGAGCCGATCTGAAAGCTCTTCCGGCATGAGGTTGGTCGTCGCGACGATCGCGCGCTCGGCCTCATAACGGGCATTGACAATCGAGTACAGCTGCTCGAGCACCCAGTCGGTGTGGTTCTCGGCTCCCAAATCGTCGATATGCAGCAGGTCCACGGCGGTCAGCCGATCCAGAAAGTCGAGCTTGCCCTCTTCGGAGTCCATCGCCTCGCGCAGCAGGTTGAGCAGGCGGGGAAGCGAGTAGATGGCGACCGACCGACCCGCATCGAGCGCGGCTTTGGAGATCAGCATTGCGAGCGTCGTCTTGCCGGTGCCCACATCGCCCTGGATCCATAGTCCCTTACCTGCGTCGAGGTTCGCAACGATCGCTCGCACGTAGCGGCGCACCGACTGGATCTGCTCGGGCGCGGTCGTGGCGATGTCGGTGACCGGGGGACGGTCGAAGGAGACGCCCGCGTATCTGCGAGGTATGCGACCGGCGAGGCTCCTCGTGCGCGCAGTCGCGATGCGCTGAGCCCGGCACGCGCAGTCCTGGGCGGTGTTCGTCTGCTCGTCGACGACGAAGCCGCTGCCGTCGCACACATCCAACACGCAACGGTTCTCGCCGGCTTCTTTCAAACGTGGATCGAGCATCGACTCCAGTCAAGCAAGCCCTCCGGCGGCCACGAACAACAACCGCGCAATCGCCGGGATTTTTCCGATCAGGTGAGGTCGAGCGAGGGGAGCGGGCGCTCGCCCAGATCGCGTCCCTCGCCACGGGTCTCGCCATGGAAGCCTAGGCACTGAAGGCGGACGATCTCGCGTTCGCCTTCCACCCGCGCCGGATGGTCGGGGTGCAGGTCGGCGATCAGGGCGGCGATGCGGTTGCGCAGCTGCAGCGCGAAATGGGGGGTGGAGGCGCCCATCAGCTGGCGGATGTCCTCGACGGTCACCTCGTGGTTTCGCTGGATGCGGGCGACGCGGTTGGGGTCCTCGGCTTGGCTCATGTCTTCGTTACGTGGAGATAGGTCATTCGGCGAGCGGGAGGGATGGTTCTTCGGTAGCGGCGGCGCGTGGCGAGGCCTCGAGCAGCGCATCGATTTCCGCCTGGGTGACTGCCGAGATCGCTCGTTCGTCTCCGATCAACCAGCCGTGATTGTAGGCGACGCGGACCGGCGAGACCTGGGGGGAATAGGCGGGTTTGATATCGCTGAGGTAGCTGATCAGCGCAGGCGGAATCGAAAGGCGCGGAGTCGAAGTCCGGGCGGGTGGGCTCGAATCGTCGAGTAGGAGCAGCGGGCCGAAGTCGCCGCTGGCGGAGAGCAGTGCGGCGGCGGGCGCGTCGAGTGGACGTGAGAGGTTCGCGAACACGAGGCCGTGGCCGGGTTCGTGGATGTTCCAGCCGAACGCGCCGTCGGCAAAGCGTGCGACGGTGATCGCGTTGTCCACGGGACCGCTGGCTTCGCCGGAGCCGTTCCCGAGGCGCTTGACGAGTCCGAGATGCGCGAGCTCTGAGAGCACGCGGTTGCTGAGGGCCGAAGGGTCGATCACGTAGATCGTCGGTTGGTGCAGGCTGGCCAGCTCCGTCGCCGTCGCTGCGGGGAGGAGCGTGGAGTCTACGAGCAGGATCGGTGCGCCGCTCTCGGCGGACAGGCCTGCGGCGGGCATGACGAGCGCGGGGGGCGCGTCGTCGGCGAGCACGATCACCTG
>PLBZ01000053.1:0-450 GCA_003134675.1 Solirubrobacterales bacterium | reverse complement strand
GCGCTCGCCGCGGGCAGGGTGGAGCCTTCGCTGTACAGCAGCGGTGCGCCCAGGGGCGCACTCGCAAGCGCCGATGCGGCCAGCGCCGCGGGCCAGTCGTGCTCATCCACCAGCACTACAGCCCGAGGCCGCGTGGAGGCCGTCAGGCCGGGATACACCGCGCNNTCGCCGGATCGGAGCCGCCGAGGCGGGTGGTGTTCTTCGTCGAAAGGCCCCGCGCGCCCTCGGTGCTCACCTGGGCGATCGCCCCGCCGGACCCTCCGCCCGGAGGCGATGGTGCGGTCTTGCCGCAGCCCGCGAGCACCGCGCTGGCAAGCACGGCCGTCAGCAGGCGGGAGCCGGAAGCATTCATCGCGGGGACACTACCTGGCGAGGAAGCGCAAAGTCCGGCGTTTGCGGGATAAACCTGCGAAATCAGGTGCAACCGGTGCAAGCGTCATTGCACTTTGC
>PLBZ01000056.1 GCA_003134675.1 Solirubrobacterales bacterium | reverse complement strand
CGTAAAGATCGCCCGCGGGGGCGGGTGGGTGGGAACCCGATCCTCCCGCGTGCCCGCGCTCGGCGAGCCGGATGCGCTGACCGTCGGAAATCCCGGCGGGCACATCCACATCGAGCTCGCGCCTAACCGCTCGGCGCCCACGGCCACGGCACTCGAGGCACGGCTGCTTGGGCACGCGGCCGTCACCGTGGCAAACGTCGCAAACGATCGTACGTGCCATCTGCCCGAACGGCGTCCGGGTCACCGCCTGCAACTGTCCGTTCCCGCCGCAGCGCTCGCAGGTCTCGATCGGCGTACCCGGCTCAGCGCCATTGCCGCGGCAGTGCTCACAGCGCTCGACCGCCTCGTAGGCAACCTCCACCTTCACACCGTTGGCCGCCTCGAGGAGATCGATCTCGACCGCCACCGCCAGGTCCCCGCCCGCCGCCGCACCTGAGCGTCCGCCAAATGGGTTGCCGCCCCCGAAGAACGCGTCGAACAGGNNGAGAGGATCTCGTAGGCCTCGGCCGCCTCCTTGAACTTCTCCTCGGCCTCGGGGTCGTGCGCATTGACGTCAGGGTGCAACTCCATCGCCAACGCGCGAAAGGCCTTCTTGATCTCCTGCTCGGAGGCGTCGCGCTCGATGCCGAGCACCTCGTAAGGATCGCGGGGACTGGATATACGACTCATCGTTTGTCTCGATTGTGGCGCTCAAGCATCGCGGAGTCCGCGTCAGTTCTCGGCATAGACATCTTCGACAAAGCGCGACAGCTGGTGCGCGGCCTCGCGCACGGTGACGATCACCCCGGCATAGTCCATGCGCACCGGTCCGATCACCGACACGGCACCCAGCTTGCGCGCCCCCATCCCATACCCGGTGGCGACCAGGGCGAGCGAACGCATTGCAGGAATCTCGTTCTCGTGACCAATCCTCACATATATCCCTGACTCACCTAGCGCTGACCGCAACATCCGCAACAGCGCGACACGACGCTCGAGCAGGTCCATCAGCTCGTTGATCTGAACGGTGTCCTGGATCTGCCCGGCGGTGAGGAGCCGCGCTGTTCCATCCAGATACAGAACGTCCTCTCCCTCGGAGGAGATATCGCTGAAGGCCGCGGCCAGGCGCGCGAGGAAAGCCAGCTCCGTCGCCGACAGACTCGGGTCCACCAAGCGCTGATGGAGCATGCGAGCCCCCAGCCCGAGACCGACGAGTCGCTCGTTCAAGTACTCTCCCGCCCACGCCACAAGCCCCGGATCGACCGCGCTCTCGAAGGTCACGAGCATCTTCGAAACGCCGCCTGTGGAGGTGATGATCACGACCATCACCACCTGCGGTTGCAGCGCCAGCACCTCGATATGCCTGATCGTCGCGGTGTGCATCGCCGGAGCGGAGACCACCGCCAGAAGGTTGGTCACCTGCGAGAGGGTCTCGGTGGTGGCGCGCATCGCCTCCTCCACCTCACGCCGAATCAGCGACAGCTCCAATCGCCGCGCCGGCAGGGGACCCTGCCCGGAAGCGAGCATGCGGTCAACCACATAGCGATGACCCGCGTCCGTCGGAATGCGACCCGCTGAGACGTGCGGGTGGGCGAGCAGGCCGTGCTCCTCGAGCAACGACAGCTCATTTCTGATGGTAGACGGCCCGCAGCCCAGCTCCGTGTCGGCGGCGAGAGACTTCGACGCCACCGGCTGCCCGGTCTGCAGATAATCATCCACCACCTTGCACAGGATCAGCTCCTGTCGGGGAGTCAGCACGGATTTGATTCTAGGAGCCCGCACTGGTGCCGCAGGAAGCACCGAGCCTCAGCCTGCACATCACAGGCCCTACGGTGCCGTCCAAGTAGGCGCGACGACCTATGCGATCTCCAGCTCGGCCTCGGCGTTTCTGATGATCTGCTTGCCTGACTGCTCGGCCACGGTATCGACGATGACCTTCCCCTCGCCGGACTCGCGCACCGTGCCACTCACCACGACCTCCTGCTCGGGTACGCCCATGCCCCGGAACTGCACCGCGAGGCGCTTCAGGTGCTCGGGGCCGCCCGCCGCCTCGGTCTGGGCGCGGGCCACCTGAGCCATCGTCCACAGCCCATGCAGGATCCGTCCGGGCAGACCTACCGCTTTGGCGAAGTCCTCATCGATGTGGATCGGGTTGAAGTCGCCGGAGGCGCCGGCGTAACGAGCTGTGAGGTACTTGTCCGGCGTAACCCTCACCTCGGGAATCTGCGCTCCAACCGCTAGATCTGCCATTTCACTCACACTCCTCGAACGATGTTCGTCCATGTTCCGCGGCACACCTGCTCGCCGCGCTGGTTGATCGAGACAGACTCGAACACGTAGTACCCGCGGCCGTCGCGCTCGGAGATGTCCTTGACGCTGGTGACCGTCGTGATCTCATCGCCTGCCACGACCAGCGGCCCCCACTCGAACTCCTGCCCGCCGTGCACCATCATCGCGAAGTTGAGCTCGATCTCGGGATCGAATATCGGCGGTCCCACCGATGGGGCGCTGTAAACGACAGCGAACATTGGGGGGGCCACGACGTCTGCGTGACCAGCCGCGCGAGCAGCCTGCACGTCGAGGTGGACGGGGTTGGTCTCACCGACCGCTCGGGCGTACTCCCTGATCTTCTCCCGGCCCACGGCATAGAGCGTGGGCTCATAGGTCTTACCGACCGCCTGGCTATTGACTGGCACCGGACTGGACTCCTCGCGCACGGGGACGAATGCTTGGTTGCTCGGATGCTGCGGCGCGTCAGTTTACGCGGACGGCACGCCGCACGGCGTGCCGTCTCGCTCAGCGGCGAGGGCACCGTTAGACGCCCCCACCGCTGTACTCGCCACGACACGCGTAGATCCGGCTAGAAGACGAGGTCGTCATCCTCGGTGCCCGCGCCAACGCCGACGAGCTCGCTGGCCGATCCCTGAGCGATCTCGCCTGCATCGACTTCCTCGCCAGGCTCGCCATCTCGTTGCTCGCCAGGGCCGTCGAGGAACAGAACCGTATCGGCGACGACGCGCACCGCCTGGCGCCTCTGCTGGTCGGAGGTCTCCCACTCGCGCCACTCCAGCCGGCCGTCGATGGCTACGCGGCGGCCCTTGCGTGTATAGCGATTGACGTTCTCCCCCATGGCACCGAAGACGGCCACGTCGAAGAAATTTGGCTTCTCGTGGTAGTCACCCTCGGTGTCCTTGCGGGTCGTGCTGCAGGCAACCCGGAGGCCACATACGCTCGAGCCCGAAGGCAGCGCGCGCAGGTCGGGGTCACGGGTGAGACGTCCTACCAGAACAACGCGGTTGATGGTGAAGTTAGACATGAATGGTCTCCGTTCATCGATTGTTGACCCCCTGCCGAAAAACCTACGCCGCGCTTGGGATGGTTCTCTCGATCAGGCCCATGCGAGTCCATTTGGGCCGAGCAGCGCGTAGAGCAGTGCCTCAGATCAGCCGGTAGCCAACCCCCCACACGTTGATTACCCAGCGCCCGCTTTCGTCCACGTCGAGCTTGCGACGCAGACGGCTAGCGTGACTGTCGACGGTGCGCGTAGCCGCACACGACCGGTATCCCCAGACCGAGCGCAGCAGCTCCTCCTTGCCGAACACGCGGTCCGGAGCACTGGCAAGCTGGACGAGCAGCTCGTACTCCAACGGGCGCAGGTCGAGGTGTTGGCCGTGCAGGCTAACGGCGTGAGCGTCAACATCGATCGCAAGCGGTCCAACCTGGAGCAGGCGCCCGCGTCCGGTGACACGCTCGCTCCGGCGCAGAACCGCCCGCAGGCGCGCCCGCAGCTCTAGATACCGAGCCGGGCGAGCGAGAAAGTCGTCAGCCCCAGCCTCGAAGGCTCGGAGCACGTCCAGCTCCTGCGCTCGCGAGGAGACCATGATGACCGGGAGCTCTCCCGACCAGGGAGCATGTTCCCGATCCTCTTCGCGAATCTCCCCCAGCAGCTCCAAGGCGTCGCGCGGCTCCTCGAGGTCTCCGATAACCGCCAGCTTCGGCACGCGCCGTGCAGCCAAGATCCGGGCGTGCTCGGCGGAGCGCGCCAGCACGGCCCGATAGCCGTCGGCGGTGAGCTGCTCGACGATCGCTTCTCCTAGAGAAGCATCAGACTCGACCACGAGGATCAGGGCGCGATCGGCGCCAGGGTCTGGATGAACGCCGGCGAGCTCCAGCAGCGCGCTGTGGGCAGTCATCCGAGCTCCACCTCGCGCGGACTGATCCCCAAGCCACAGCGCGCTATCAACGCCAGCACATCGCTGTGGATCCACGGGGTAGGGGTGCTCTCGCCGCCCTCCGGAGCGATCCCCAGACGTCTAGCCAACCAGCTCGTCTCGCCGCTTTCCTTACCCCTGGAATCGTGTTTGACCCTGCCGCAGCGCACCGCAATCTCGCTCATGCTCAGACCCTGCGCCGCGGCGGCGGCGAGCACAGCCAGTCGCAGCCCCCGGTTGAGGACGATCTTGCTCACATCCATCCGTGCCCGCTCGGCACGAAGCACCGCCACCGAGACCGTCGAGTCATCACGGTGCAACGCGAGCGCCCTGTGAGTGAGTGTGCGCACGGGCTCGTAGCTCTCGAGGCTTGCGATCACCTCGCGCATGCTGATCGGCTCAGACAACTCCCCTTCTGCCCCAGGCGAGCGGCGGCACCAGCGCAGCTCCGGAATCGACATTCCGGCGTCGTGGAGCTCCAGGCAGTGGGTACGTCCCTGGATATCGGTGAGCGCCGTCGCGTCCGGCGTCGCGTCCGACTGAGGCTCTATTGCTTCCGTGTCGGCGAAAGGCACGACCTCGAGATCTTCCTGGGTCACGCGTCTGCACCAGCGGCCCGCGGAGTCCCGCAGGTAGTGCTCGCATACAAGGGCTGCGTTCTCCCGCGGCTCATCGGCGGCGAGATGCGCCACCAGACGACGATCGCCGAGTGTGTTGACGTCGCGGTCCACGACGAGCACGCTTCCCCAGGCTCCGGGCAGAGCAACTACCTGGCGAAGACAACCCTCGGGGTCGGTATAGCGACCCAACAGGCCGGGCTCGCTGCCCCCCGCTCCACGCTCGGCTCGTGCAGAGGAGCCGGTCCTGGGTCGTATGCCGGCAGGCCGGTTTCGCGATGGAATGCGGGTCTTGGGCCGAGTGCGTGCGGTTGGTGGGGCGGTGAGGGTCATGGCTTCTCTCCTGCTGGTCTGGTTCGGGTAGCTGCCCGAGGGAGTTGTTGGGACGCCTTGTAGGAGTCGATCGGAGTGCCGTCAAGTGAGGGCAATCGAGCGTGAGCGGCGTAGTGCAGCGGTCCGAGATCCCCCCTTAGGGGGTCTCGGATATCTCTGCAGGCTGCTTCTTGCGGCGTCGAAGTTGGCGCGAAAACGCTCACTGTCGGTGAACATCCCGGCAGAAGGACTACTCGCGGGCCGGTGTCGTCATGAGGAGGTCCCGTGGCTCGAGAGCTGACTCGCGTGCTCGCGGATCGCCGCGTGCCGCGGACATGCGCACCTCCGGCGGTAGCCGGGGAACACCGTAGCCGCGTAGGAGCCCCTCGTGCGCGTCGCGCTCAGCCACAAACAGGATCCCTTCCCGTCCCGGATATTCCCAGTCGGCCGGATACTCGCCGGCGTATGCGCGACAGGCGGTCAGCACCGCATCGGCCTTCCTCGCGCAGTCCCTTGCACGAGCGCGATCGCGGCACACGAACACGACAAAGGGGGGTATCCCGAGCCGGCGTCCATAGCGAGTGGTGTGCATCGACCAGCCGGCGAGCAGATGGTCATAGCGCTCGAGCTTTCCCGCTGCCCGGCCGGCAGGCAGGCGGTCGTTGAGCTCGACGAGCAGATCGACTGTGCCTCCTCGAGACGCCGCGATCGCTCCCTGCGCGGCGTTCACCTTCGCGCCGACACGTTCGCGCAGCTGCCCGGATAGCTCAATCGTCACGTCGGGCCGTACCGTCTCAAAGCGCTCCACCTGCACCCGCTCGCCCGTTGCGTCGGTACGCAGGAATTCGTGCGGCATCCGCCCACCCGGGAGACTCAAATCGCCCGGCCCGAGGGCCGTGCGCCCCTCCGTTCCCGACCGCTGTGGCGGAGACAGCACAGACTCCCGGGCTCCGCGCAGTGTCAACGGCGCGCCGTCCAGAGCATGCTCCAGTGCCAGCGTCCAGCCGGCCACGTGCACATCGTGGCGCGCTTGGCGCAGCAACCGCTCGCCCTCCACCGGAGCTGCCGGCGACGGCGGTCCGGACAGCGTGTCGACGTCGCCCTCCTCCAGCGCAGTCAAACGGTCGTGGGCATGTAGTAGCTCGAGACCCGCAGCGGTAATCGCGTAGCACATCGGCACTCCTCCGCCGTCCCGGCGATGAAACTGGAAGCGACGCACCAGACCGGCGTCCGAGAGGCGCTTCAGACGACGCTGGGTGGTGGTGGCCGCCCGCCCTGGATTGAAGCGGCGATGTATTTGACTGCCCAGCACGTGGCGCATACATGCCACGAGCGCCAGGATCTCCAGGTCGAGCGGCTCGGGATTCAGCGATCGCGGCTCCTGCACAAGCCTGGCCCAACGCACACTGTGCGCGTCGTCGAGATCGACCAGCTCGCGATAGCTGTCCGGCGGAACTCCCGGCGCCGTCGAGCCTCCCTCCGTCTTTTGCTGAGTCGTGGCTTGCTGAGTTGCGGCTCGCTGGGACCCATTCTGTGGAGCTGCAGTTGGTTGGGTTGAATCCGCCTCAGACCCATTTTGCTCACGGGCATCCCGTCCAGTCTCCTCGTGCTCAGGTTTCCCGTTGTCGCCCCCCCGGTGCTCGCGATCCCAGTGGGGCTGACGCAAATCGGTGCGGTAGCGCCCGCCGCGCTCGGCCTGGCGTGCGGCATGCATCGCCAACCTCTCCGCGTCGACGCACAGCGGGATCGTTTCAGCCACAAATGGAGACTGCCGGCCCTCGGGAGTGCTCCAGCTGACGATCGCGTGATGCCTGGGCAGATGCAGACGAGCATCGGGGTGCCCGAGCGCGGAGAGGTGTTTGATGCCCGGACGCACCGTGTCGGAAAACTCGGCCATCGTCAGCGCGACCGCCTCTCGCGCATCGCGCGCGGAGGCCGTGGCGAAGTACACGCGATGGGCAAACAACGCATCCAGCTGGTCGCGCACCTCGCGTTCGATCCACTGCGCGTCCGTCTGCCAGCACGCCACTGTCTCCAAACCCGCGGAGCGCTTCAGCGCCATCGTTTCGGCGAAGCCGCGGTTTAGCACCAGTGGCGCCTCGTCGACCTTCAGCGCGACCGCCACCCGCCGCGCCTCTGAGACGAGATCCTGCTGGCGAGCAAGTGCCGCATCGAGCATGCCCACCAGCAGTTGCATCAGCACGGAGGTGTTCCCAGCGCCCATCACTCCCAAGGCGCCCTTTACGACGAGTACCTCTCCCCCAGAGATCACTCGATCGAAGTCGACCCTCAACGAATCGTTCAGCAGCACCCGCTTGATCGACTGCGAGTTGAGCAGCCGCGCTAGCTTGTTGACCGGAGCATCCAGCTTGGCGGTCGTCATGCTGCGCGCATCCGCCAGCTGTGCTGTGAGCTCGGCGGTGAAGAACTCGGAGATCTCCTTGAACTCCGGCAGCGTCCGTATCCTTGCGCCAACGCTGCTTCGATAGGAGTACCCCTCCTCGCCGACCGACAGCAGCCGCGCCGCGTCCCACAGCGTCGAGGAGGGGTCATACGCCAGCACCGCGATGATCGAGTTACGCAGATATCGGTCTGATGAGGCCCTGATGTCTGCGTCGGACGGAGTGATTTAGGGCACACCGTCCTGCCGGTGAGGTCAGCCTACGACAGCACCCGGCGGCAGGTCGATGGGGTTACTCAGAACCGATGAACTCTGCCTGCACACCCATCGCTTCATAAGCAGGCAGCTGCAGGCGCGAACCGCAGATCGGGACGATGTCATCGGGATATTCCGATAACCACCGGCTGGGTTGCCGTCTCTAGGTGTGCTGTGGCGCTTGCGCCAGGGCAGGAGTGGCCTTCTCCTCGGCCCAGCTCTGAAGGAACTTCTCGGTGGCGGCTACATCGAGGGGGCGGGCGAACAGGAACCCCTGACCGCTGTCGCAATCCTCCCCTCTGAGTAGGGAGAGCTCCCGCTCCTGCTCGATGCCCTCCGCGAACGTCTCGATCGAGAGAGACTTGCCGAGCTGCACGAGGGTGTGCATCAGCGTCTCACCCTCCTGGTTGTGCTCGAGGCCCAGGATGAACGACCGGTCGATCTTCAATGCGTCGACCGGGAACCGTTGCAGGTGAGCCAGCGATGAGTACCCCGTACCGAAGTCATCGATCGCGATTCGCACGCCGAGCTGCTTGATCTGAGTGAGTCGGCGAGAGGTCTCCTCGATGTTGCGCATCAGAGCGGTCTCGGTGATCTCGATCGTCAGCGCCGCTGGCTGCAGGCCGCTGTCCGAGAGCGCTTCTTCGATGTCGGCTATGACTTGGTCGGTGTCGAGCTGGCGTCCGGAGACGTTGACTGCCATGCCGATCGGATAGGAAGCCTGACGCCACGCCGCGCCCTGAGCGCAGGCCTCGTGTAGAACCCACTTCCCGATGTCGACGATCAGCCCTGTCTCCTCCAGCAGTGGGATGAAGTCGTCGGGCTGGACGACGCCGCGCGTCGGGTGCTTCCAGCGGATCAGGGCCTCCACCCCGTTAGGGGTCATATCCTGGAGATTGAGGGTGGGCTGGTAGACAAGGAAGAACTCATCCTTCTCGAGCGCTTCGCGCAGGTCCATCTCGAGCTCCATACGGTTCTGCACCATGCCCTGCATCCCCGTCTCGAACACGACGTGGCGATTCTTGCCGTCCCACTTCGCCCTGTACATCGCGATATCCGCGTCGCGCAGGAGTTCTTCTGCCGAGGTGTGGTCTCCCGCCGCGATCCCAATGCTCGCCGTCACAGTCACGCGCGTCTCCTTGCCCGCTCCGAGCTTGAACGGTGGCTTGAGCGCCGCGAGCAACCGCTCGGCGATCAGCTCGGGGCCGACCTCCAGCGAGAGCTCCTCGGTGACCACAACGAACTCGTCCCCACCCAAACGACCGAGCGCATCGGTGGCTCGCACGACGCCGTCGAGCCTCGCGGCAACCGCCTGCAGGAGCTCATCGCCGGCGCCATGGCCGAGCGTGTCGTTGATGCTCTTGAAGTTGTCGAGGTCAACGAACAGCGCTGCCACCGGCGTTTGGCCGCGACGCGAGCGTGCGAGCATCTGCTCGACACGATCCAGGATCAACGTCCGGTTCGGCAACCCCGTCAACGGATCGTGGGTCGCCAAGAACGCGAGCTGCTCATCCGCGCGGTGACGCTCAGTCTCAAAGAACTCGCCCACCTGGATGAGCGTGATGTCCAGGGTGCGCTGCAACGCGGCGAGCGCCAGAGAGAGCACCGCCGCACCAACGCCCAGCTCTTTCGCGCTCTCGTGCAGCACATCAGCCGCGACATCGCGCCAGCGCAAGCAACGCTTGAGGACCTCTTGCAGCGGCGCGACCCGGTCAGCGGCGAGCTGACCAAAAATATGCCAGGTCTCCATCCCGACCTCCCGAGCCGCCTCCAGACCCTGTCCCGCCATCCAGCTGGCCACAGCCGCCGTCGAAGCCATACCGACCCGTTCGAAGCTGGCCTCGACGGCCGCGTCGAGAACGTGCTTCGACGCCTGGCTTCGAGCGACCGTTCCAGCGACCACATCCTTCGCGCGAGCGTTCAACGCCTCGCCGAGACGACGCAGATCCTCGGAAGGCTCATCCACCGAAACAGACAGCGGCACAGGGACACGCACGTCATCCACTCCCACGGTCGAGCGTTCAGCTGACATCACTTCAACCAATCGGCATCCAGCACCCATTCCATAAGCCCGACCACCGCGCAATAGGCAAGCTCTGCGTGCGCGGGGCCTCACTGGCGTCCTGATAGGCGAGCTGCTCGCGCTGTGAAGGGTCCCGTCCCCCCTTCTCCGACGAGGAACCCACAAACGGGACATCCCCCGACACATTCCATCGCTGCCACGAGGTCGACGGCCTCTGCGAGGCGGATCGTGAGAGGGTGTCCCGCAGATGACTGACTTTCGTCCCGATCCAAAACGAAGGAGTTGACATGCATCGAGTCTTGACCAGGCGCTCGCTGGCGTTGATGGGCGCTCTCGTCGTCGTCCTCGTCGCGGCGACCGCCACCGCGGCGTTCGCGAAGAAGCACGTCCACGCGGCGAAGGCGCCTGCGGTGACCAACGGCGGCGCGCGACAGTGGATCGCATTCGACCCCGAAGGGCGCAGCATCGGCCCGGTGCAGTTCCTCTCAAAGACCATCTGGATCATCAGCACCACGACCGCGAGCAACTCCTACACCCTCTACTACGAGCCGATGCACCTACTGATCTGCAGCGGAGGGGTCGGGCCGTCGCCGGTCCTCTGCGGCGTGCAGTCGACGACCCACCTCTCCGGCGGGTACTTCCAGGTCATCGCCACGCAGCCCGTCCTCGTCAGCGGCCATAGCGACGTCCCGGTTCTCTCCTATCAACAGGAACCGAACGGCACGTACGGCGCGGACACGTCGAAAGGGCTCATCCAGAACATCCCGCTCTTCTGGCAGCAGGGCTGCCCGCCGCGCAAGGGCTCGGGGTGCCCGTTGACCGCGCTGCCGACGAACGCCGGCGCGAAAACGAAAGGCGTGAAGGCCGCGCACTAGCGCAGGTCAGCGGATGCTCGTACGGCGCGACCCCGGCGTGCGCAACAGACGCCGCCGGGGAGCAGGCCTGGCTCCTGGCCGGAGCCCTCAGCCGATCTGCTCCGCCAGCTCGACGATGATCCCCTCGGGGCCGCGGACGTAGCAGAGCCGATAGCTGTCTTCGTAGCGCTCCACCTCGCCAGCCCATGTTGCCCGTTTCGAGCGCGAGGCAATCTGACGACTGTTTGGCGACGTAATCGCGATTGTGCGCTATGCTTGGTGTCATGAGTCCACTGCTGGAAGAGGCCCAACGCGTCCACGAGGAGGCCGGCCTGTCAGACCGGACGATCGCCGCCGCGACCGGCGCGAAGCCGAGCACCGTGCGGGGCTGGCTGTCCGGC
The DNA here is from genome assembly GCA_003134675.1 of Solirubrobacterales bacterium. GTDB lineage: Bacteria > Actinomycetota > Thermoleophilia > Solirubrobacterales > Solirubrobacteraceae > Palsa-744. Next base: position 1,026 of record PLBZ01000056.1, on the reverse strand, counting down.
CGCTCAGAGCCCACCGGCACGCGCGCCGAACGGCTGATCGAGCTCGCCGAGATGATCAAACGGCTCGCCCTCGTCGTAAAGCCGGGATCGATCGCGGTGTGGCTGAACCGGCCGATCCTCGCATTGGACGACGAGAAGCCGATCGAGCTGATCGCTCGCGGCGAATACCGGCGGGTCGCCAAGCTGATCTCTGAGATCGAGTATCCCGGCGTCTCCTGACGGTGGGTCCGCTGCCCGTTCGCCCTCGCGCCGTCACAGGCACATGGATCAGGCACGTACCACACCAAGCCGACCTGCTCGGACGAGCAGACCCACCATCGGACGGGCGCTGGCAGCATGGCGAGATCGTGCCCGCGCTGTACCTCGCCGACACGGCGCGGACCGCGACGGCTGAGTGGTATCGCGCGCTGGCCGAGTGGGGTCTGTCTCCGCAGGACCACGTGCCCTACGACCACCACCGCTGGCGCCTTGACCTGCTGGACGATCATTCGATCGCATCTGATCGAGGATCGGTCGCCGACCTCAGCGAACGCCAACACCGTCAAGGCCATCCCGCCACCACCCCGCGGCATGACCACATGACATGAGGCCTTCAAAACGGTAGATCCATTATCCCGTCCGGCGAGGTATCGGCAGACGGGACACTTTGGAGGGCATCTTTTCCTGCTGGATCACCGGGCTCGGGCAGGGTGTGCGGAGGGCGGGTGTCCTGGGAATCCGTACCTTCACGCACGTCCGTGACTGATCAGATACGCCATTCCTGGATCAAGGGCACGAACCTTGTTCGGGTCGATCATCAACTGGTGTTCCATCCGAATCGAACAGCGGACAGTTCTCGCTGCTCTACCAGCCCGCCGGGCAACTCCCAACATGCGTTTCACCGATCGGTTCCTGTCGTGTTCAGGCGCTACCCTGAAATCGTGAAACATTCGGTTCTGAGCACCACCCCGTGACGATGGAGTCCAAGACTGTTGATGTCGTCGAGTTTCGAGACGGACAGCGGCATCAGTGGAACAGCGCTGCGAC
>PLBZ01000032.1:15628-17626 GCA_003134675.1 Solirubrobacterales bacterium | reverse complement strand
TCGAGGGACGCTTCTACGTGTGGACCGTCGCCGAGCTTCGGGACCTGCTCGGTGAGGATTCCGAGGCGGCGATCGCGTGGTTCGGCGCCACCGAGCAGGGTAACTTCGTCGAGGTGGGTGGGACTCAATTCCCCCAGCCGGGACTGAACGTGCTGGAGGACTGCGATCAACACCCGGCCGAGGCCGCGCGGGCGCGAATTCGCGCCCGCCTGCTGGAGGCACGCGAACGCCGCCAGCGTCCGGGACTGGACGACAAGCGCCTGACCTCCTGGAACGCCCTGATGATCTGCGCTCTGGCTGAGGCCGGCGCAGCACTGCCAGAGCCTAGGTATCTCGACGCCGCACGGACATGCGCCGAGTTCCTGCTTCGTGAGATGCGCGATCGGGATGGCAGGCTGCTGCGCAGCTACAACGACGGACACGCCCGGATCGGCGCCTATCTGGAGGACCATGCCTTTCTGCTCGAGGCGCTGATCGCCTTGTTCGAAGCCACGTGTGAGGAGCACTGGTACACAGAGGCGATGGCCTTGGCCGATGAACTGGTCGCTCGCTTCGCCGATCCCGAGCGCGGTGGTTTCTTCTCGACCGCCTCAGACGGCGAAGCGCTGATCGCCCGGCGCAAGGACCTCGAGGACTCGCCGATCCCCGCCGGCGCCTCCAGCGCCGCGATGGGCCTGCTGCGCCTTGCACAACTGACCGGCGAGGAGAACTACGAGCGCCACGCCGTTTCGGTGCTGCGCCTGCTTCACGAGATCGCGCCGCGCCATCCAACTGCATTCGGGCATCTGTTGCAGGTACTGCACTGGTACCTCTCTCCCGCCCGCCCGATCGCCTGCGCGGTCCCTACAAAATCGACAGGTAGCGATCCAGCTCCCACTGGGTTACCTGCACCCGGTAGTCCTCCCACTCCTGGCGCTTGATCTCGACGTAGCGGTTGAACATGTGCTCACCGAGCGTCCTCAGCACGAGCTCGGACTCCGCGGTGATCTCGATTGCCTCACCCAGGCTCTCCGGCAGCTGCTCGACACCCAAGCGCTTGCGCTCCTCGCCGGAGAGGTGGTACAGGTTCTTCTCCATCGGCTCCGGCAGCTCATACCCCTTCTCGATCCCCTCCAGCCCGGCCTGTAGCAGCACCGCGAACGTTAGGTAGGGATTGCACGCCGGGTCCGGACAGCGCAGCTCCATGCGGGTCGCCTTCTCCTTGCCCGGGTGGTACAGCGGCACCCGCACCAGCGCTGAGCGGTTGCGGCGCGACCACGCGACATACACGGGCGCCTCGAAGCCCGGCACCAGTCGCTTGTAGGAGTTCACCCACTGCGCAAAGATCGAGCAGATCTCGCGCGCGTGCTTCAGCTGGCCGGCGATGAACGCCTTGCCGACATCTGACAGGAAGTATTGATCCTCAGGGTCATAGAACGCGTTCTTGCCGCCTGAGAACAGCGATTGGTGGGTGTGCATCCCCGATCCGTTCTCCCCGAACAGCGGCTTCGGCATGAAGGTCGCGTGCCAGCCGTACTTCATCGCGTACTCCTTCACTGTGATCCGATACGTCATGCAGTCGTCGGCCATCTTCAGCACGTCCGCATAGCGCATGTCGATCTCATGCTGGCTCGGACCGACCTCGTGATGGGTGTACTCCACGTGGATTCCCAGCTGCTCGAGCGCCAGAACAGTCTCACGGCGGACATCCGATCCCGCGTCGAGGGTGGTCAGATCGAAGTACCCTCCTTTGTCCAGTACCTCCGTGCCCTTACTGTCGCGAAACAGGAAGTACTCGAGCTCCGGCCCCACATTGAACGTGTCGAAACCCATCGTGTGAGCACGCTGCAACGCTCGGCGCAGCACGTGGCGCGGATCGCCCTCATACGGGGTGCGCTCAGGGGTGAGGACGTCGCAGAACATTCTCCCCACGCCCTGCTCCTCCGGACGCCATGGCAGCACCGCGAATGTCTTCGGGTCGGGCATCGCGATCATGTCGGACTCCTCGATCGCGTTGAA
>PLBZ01000032.1:0-15603 GCA_003134675.1 Solirubrobacterales bacterium | reverse complement strand
TGTATCGGCTGCGCGGCCATCGCGCCGGACCTTAGTAGATGACTCCGCGGACCGCTATAGACCGTTGGCCAAACCGCTTGTTGGACGATCTTCGATCGGTCAGTGCCCTGCGACTGCTGCGACGAAGTCAGCTACCTGTTCGGCTTCCTTGCCCTGGTACAGCATCGCCGGCATCTGCCCCAGGCCGCGGGCGCGGCCTTCAGCGATCGCGCTCAGCACGAGCGCCTTGCGCCCGGCTGCAGTCGCGATGTCGTCCCCGACCCTCACGTCCAGGTTCGGGCCGATCCGGCCGACCGACTTGACCGCCGCCAACGTGTGGCAGACCGCGCAGGTATGGGCGAACAATTCGCGACCACGAACCTCTTCAGCATTCAGATGCAGCCCACCTACCGCCACGGTCGCCTTGTGCTCGCCATTGAACGCCAGCACGAGCGCCGGCACAACCAGCCCCAATGCGAACAGCAGCACGATACCCAGCGTCACTGCGCGCTGGCCGAGCCTTGAATCCGTGTGCAGCGACTCGCGCGCGGCGCGCGGGCCACCGCGCATCGCGATGAAAAACACCGCGAGGCCGAGCACCCCCCAGAACGCAATGAAACCGTAGACCATGCAGGCCGGGACCATATCGAGTGCCGAGGCTATACGGCCGGGCGCCGACCGATGAGAGCTATCTTACTTTGCCTTTAGCCTGGCGGAAGCTACAGCGCTACTCTGAGGTGGGAGCTCAAATGACCTACCTCCTTCGCAGACTTCCGCTGTCACGCCTGCTGCTCCTCTGCGGGCTGGTGGTCGCCCTCGGCATCTCCGCGACAGCGCTCGCATCCGCGCTGAGCACAGGACCCACGCCGCCGCGGAAGCCTCTCGCGAAGGCCGTCCACGACGCGCTCGCCGGGGCGAGCGGGTCACAAATCCAAGGGGTCAGCGCGAACATCCAGCTGACCGACCATCTGCTCGAAGGCGCCAGCCTCGCAAGCGGCGGTGACAACGGCAGCACGGCCGGCCAGCTCGCCTCGAGTCCGCTCTTGACCGGCGCCTCCGGCCGGATGTGGATCGCCAAGGACGGCCGCGTGCGCCTGGAACTGCAGGCCGACAAAGGCGACACCCAGGTCCTGTATGACGGGCACACCGTATCGATCTACGACGGAGCCTCGAACACGCTCTATCGCTACACGGTTCCGGCCGGGAAGGGCGATACATCCGCGACTCCCCCGCCAACCTCTTCCGACCACCACGAAGTCCCAACCGTCGCGAAGATCGAAGAAGCGATCTCGCACTCAGATCACGCGAACGTCTCCGCGCCGACGCCGACCGACATCGCCGGCCAGGCGGCCTACACGGTGCGCGTTACCCCAAAGGAACCCGGCAGTGAGATCGGCGCCGGCGAGCTCTCCTTTGACGCCGTCCACGGCGTCCTCCTGCGCGCGGCGGTCTACTCCTCGACGAGCTCCTCCCCGACGATCGAACTGGCGGCCACCAAAATCTCATACGGCCCCGTCGACAGCTCGGCGTTCGACTTCACCCCGCCCCATAACGCCAAGATCGAAGAAATCGTCCCGCCCAAGAAGGAAGGCGCGAAGCCCACCGATCCCTCCTCTACGCACAGCGGCGATCATCCCCACGTCAGCACCCACGGCCAGGGCATCGCGACGGTCGCGGTGATCGAAAGCAAGACCAAGGTAGGCGCCAAGCAATCCCCATCCTCGATGACCGAAGGCCTGCAGAAGGTCAAGATCAACGGCATCGAAGCATCCGAGCTGCCCACCGCGCTCGGCACGCTGCTCAGCTTCGAGCGCTCCGGCGTGCGCTACCTGCTCCTCGGCGCCGTCGCTCCCAGCGCCGTCGAAGCCGTCGCCAAGGGCCTGTAGCGGTGACCGAAGCGCCGCCGGTCAAGGCGCGCGGGCTTGTCAAGCGCTACGACGAGGTAGTGGCGGTCGATCACATCGACCTGAACGTTCAGGTCGGCGACGTGTACGGGTTTTTGGGGCCGAACGGCGCGGGCAAGACGACGACGCTGCGGATGGCCCTCGGTCTGATCATGCCAACGGAGGGCACCGTGGAGCTGTTCGGGCGCGATCCGCTACGCGAAGGCGCGCGCGCTCTGGAGGGAGTCGCCGGGTTCGTCGAGGCACCACGCTTCTACCCCTACCTGACGGGGCGCAAGAACCTCGAACTGCTCGCCGCGCTCGACGGCGATGGCGCGAATGAGCGCATCGATGAGGTTCTTCAGATCGTAGAGCTGAGTCCCCGCGGGGGCCACCGAGTTGGCGGCTACTCCCACGGGATGCGCCAGCGGCTGGGGATCGCCGCTGCGCTGCTGCGCAAGCCGCGCCTGCTGATTCTCGACGAGCCCGCCACGGGCCTGGACCCAGCAGGGATGCGCGACATGCGCCTTTTGATCCGTCGCCTGGCAGATGAGGGGATCACGGTGCTGCTCTCCAGCCACCAGCTGCCCGAGGTGCAGGAACTGTGCGACCGCGTGGCGATCGTCGATCGTGGGCGTGTCGTCTACGAGGGCGCCCTCGCCGATCTCCGCCGCCAGGGCGGCGCCGGCTACCGACTGCGCAGCACCGACGACACGCGGGCGCTTGCAATAGCGCGCGCGCAGGCTGGGGTCGAGCACGTTATCGGGACCCCACCCACCCCGCACGGCCTCAGCTTCCAGGCCGACGAGCAGCACGTCGGCGCGCTATCGCTCGCGCTAGGCGCGGCCGGAGTGGGCATCCTCGCCCTGACCCCCGAGCTGGCGACGCTCGAGGACCTGTTCTTCCGGCTGACCGAAACCAACGGCGCCGCCGGCTCTGAGCAGGCCGGCGCCGATGGACGCGAGGACCCAACCGAGCGGCTGGCGCAGGCGTCATGAGCAGCGTCGCGGCCTCTCCCGCCGTGCCGGCCCCGGGCGGGGCGGGCGGGCTCTCATTCAAACGGCCCTCGACGCTCACGGCCTACCGCTGGGAGCTGCGCAAGCTGATCTCCCAGAAGCGCACCTACATGGGACTGGGGCTGGCTGTCATCCTGCCGATCGTCTTCGTCGTGTTCCAGAACGTGCACCAGCGTCACGATCATGGTGGGAATAACCCCTTTGCCCGCCAGATCACCCAATCTGGCCTGGCCACCCCGGTGCTGATGCTGCTGTTCCTGTCCGTCTTCATGCTGCCCTTGATCGCCGCCTTGGTTGCCGGGGACATCGTCGCCGCCGAGGACGGCAACGGGACCTTGAAGACGATTCTCACGCGCTCGGTCGACCGCGGCCAGGTGTTCGCCGCGAAGGCCCTGGCGGCTGTGACCTATGCCACGATCGCGGTATTCCTGTCAGCCGCGGTGGCAACGGTTGGTGGCGTCGCGTCGTGGGGGTTCAACCAGATCACCACCTACTCGGGAACCGTCGTCTCCGCACCGGAAGGCCTGTTGTTGGTGTTCGCCGCCAACGCCTGCTACCTGATCCCGCTGCTGACAGTGGCCAGCATCGGGGTGCTGCTGTCCACCGTCACGCGCAATAGCGCCGCGGCCGTAGTCGGCACCGTGGGCATCGTCATCCTGCTGTTCATCGTCGGACAGATCCCCGGGCTGGAAGGCATCAAGCCCTACCTGCTGACCGAACAGTTCGAGAACTGGCACGGCCTGCTGCGCACCCCCACAGACTGGGCGCCGATCTGGCACTCGCTGTGGCTCTGCGCGCTGTACGCAGTCCCTGCGCTGTTCGCCGGCTACCTCGTATTTCTGCGCCGCGATGTAGCGGGCGGCTGATCTCAGACCTTCGCCGGAAGGTCGATCTCGCTCAGCTCGACATCGCCCATCAGGCGTCTCGCCTCGCGCGGGTCGATCAGGCCAGCTCCCAATCTGGCGGTGGACTCGGCCCCGCAGGCCACGCCGAAGCGCAGGCACTGGTCTGGCGCACGACCCTCGTAGCGCGCCGCGATGTAGCCCGCCAAGAAGGCGTCACCGGAGCCACGCTTGGCGATCGACTCGCGGACCTCGACGCTCACGCGCCTCATACACGGATGACCGTCGACGAGCACCTGGGCGAAGCAGCCGTCGGGGAGCGTCATGATCGCCTCCCGTGGACCGAGCGCGGCGATCTCGCGCACGGCCAGCGAGCGCTCCTCCTCGCTCGAGAACTCGTGCCCCACGAGCTCCTCGGCCTCGATCACATTTGGTGAGACAACGTCGGGTTCGGCGCGAACCGCCTGGCGCAAAGGCTCGCCATCGGTGTCGATCACGGTAGTGACCCCCGTCCGCTCCAGCTCGCGAATCAGCACGGCGTAGATATCGGACTCGATTCCGCGTGGGAGCGAGCCGGCAAATACGACGATCGCGGCACCGCGAGCGAGATACAGCAGCTTGTCGCGGAACAGCTCGACCTCCCGCTCAGATACCGAGGGGCCGCGTTCGTTGATCTCCGTCTGCTCGCCGGTCGTCGGGTCGAGGACCGAGGTGTTCGTGCGCGACTCATCGCGGATGCGCACGAAGTCGTTCAGGATCGACTCCTCGGTCAGCTGCTCGACGATATGAGTCCCCGTGGCGCCGCCCGCGAAGCCGGTGGCGATCACCGGCTGGCCGAGCGTCTTCAGCGTGCGCGCGATGTTCACGCCCTTCCCACCGGCCATCGTGCGTTGCTCGACGGTGCGGTGACGCCGCCCCAGCCGGAAGTTCGGCACCGAGAGCGACTTGTCGATAGCCGCATTGAGCGTGACCGTGATGATCATCTCTGGCTCTGTACCCGCATTCCGACACTCCGAACGGCGGGTGATGCCGCGGAGCGCACACCCAGAGGCTAGCGAACCTCTCTAAGAGCCTGTTTCAAATAGGTGGGCGCGCACCGCCTACCCCAGCGCCCACGTAGCCTCACGCAAACGCTCGGCCTCGGTTCGGGCGGCTTGGGCGGGGTCCTCCCCTGTGAGGAAGTGCGCGTTAGAAATACTCCGCGAGGCGCTCACCAAGCCACCCGCGCGGCCCGGGGCGAACGCGGGGGCAAGATCCTCCACCCGCCCCCCCTGCGCGCCGACGCCGGGGAGCAGGAACGTCGCCTGCCCCATCAGCTCACGGGCACGGGCCAGATGGTTCGGGACGGTCGCTCCGAAGACGGCCCCCACATCGCTCAATCCCGACTCCCCCACGCCGGCCCCGCCCAGCTCGTCGACGATGCCCGCCAGTCGTTCCCACAAGCTCCCTCCATCGGCCAGCTCTAGGTCCTCGACGTCGGCTGCTCCCGGGTTGGACGTGCGCACGAGCAGCAGGACTCCGGCACCCGCCGCGCGCGCCGCCGTCACGAACGGCTCGACCGCATCCCTGCCCATCAGCGGGTTGACCGTCGCCATGTTCGCGTCCAATCCAGCGACCTCGCCGAACGGCGTCTCCACGCCGCCGAACAGCGCCTGGGCGTATGCCCGCGCGGTCACGTCGATGTCGCCGCGCTTGCCGTCCGCGATCACCAGGAGACCCAACTCACGTGCGTGGGCGGCCACAGCCCCCAGCACCGTCCACCCGACCGCGCCGAGCAATTCGAAGCGCGCGAGCTGCGGCTTGATCGCGACGCACGCCTCGGCCGTGGCATCTATCAGCGCGCGGCAGTGCGCGAGGATCGCCATCCCGGCGAGCTGCACCGGGGGAGCATCGCCCTGTGCGCGCACGTCGCTTCCTGGCCACAGCGCACTCGGGTCAGGATCGAGGCCGAGCACGACCTGTGACTGGCGCTCCTGCACGCGCACCGCCAGTGTGTCTCCGAAGGGCAGCGGCAGGCTCAGCGGCCCTTCACCGCACTCTTCAGGCCGCTGCCCGCGGTGAAACGGGGAACGCGCGAGGCAGCGATCTGGATGCGCTCCCCGGTGCGCGGGTTGACGCCCTGGCGCGCGCCGCGCTCGCCCACGTGGAACTTGCCGAATCCCGACACCGTCACCTCGCTACCTCGGCGCAATGCGTCCTCCACCGTGGCCAGCACCGCGTCTACCGCCCGCGCGGCATCCTGCTTGGTCAGATCGGCGCGATCCGCCACCTGGTCGACCAACTCGGACTTCGTCACTTCGTCCTCCTCGCTCGTGAATCGTTATCCCGAAGCTAACACCGCGCGCGGACGGCCGCATCCGCCACAATGGCCGAGATGACGGTCAACCGCATCGCCTGGAGCGTAACCGTGCTCGTCGCGCTCATCACCGCGCTCTTGCTGCTGCTCTCCGGCTACAACGGCTATGCCGGACTCGGTCTCGCCGTGGCGATCTCGGCCGCGATCAACCTTCTTTGAACCAAGTGAGCAGCGCTCGCACCGCGCGCCCGCGGTGGCTGATCGCATCCTTCTGCTCGTCGCTCAGCTCCGCCATCGTCAGGGTGGGCGGGCTCTCAGGGGTGGGTGGGCCCCAATCCCTGTCATCCGGCAGAAACGCTGGGTCATAGCCAAATCCACCAGCTCCACGGGGCTCCGCCGCCAGTCGTCCGGCACAGCGGCCCTCGAACACGCGCTCCACGCCAGCCTGCGGATCGACATACACGAGTGCGCACACGTACTCAAGCGCACTGCCTGCCGGCGCTTCTCGCAGCAGCTTCGCCAAGTTCTCCTCGTCTGAGACGTGCTCTCCCGCGTACCGCGCCGAGCGCACCCCCGGCGCGCCCCCCAGCGCCGCCGCCTCGATCCCCGAATCGTCGGCGATGCTAACCCTGCCGGTCGCCTCGGCGGCAGCCCGCGCCTTACCGAGTGCGTTCTTCGCGAACGTCTCTCCCTCCTCCGGCGGCAGCGCGACATCCATGGACAGGATCTCCACCTCGCAACCGTCGAGCAGGCGCACGAACTCGCGGCGCTTGTGCTCGTTGTGGGTGGCCAGCAGAAGCCTCACGCTGGGGCGATCGCCTGCTCCTGCGCGGCCCGCAACTGCTCGATGCCGGCCGCCGCGAGCGCCAGCAGCTCATCGAGATGGGCGCGGGAGAGCGGTGTGCGCTCGGCCGTGGCCTGCACCTCGATCAGGCCACCCTCGCCGGTCATCACAACGTTGGCGTCGACCTCGGCGGTTGAGTCCTCGGAGTAGTCCAGATCGAGTAAGGGGATCCCGTTCACCATGCCGCAGGAGACCGCCGCCACCGATCCCGTCAAGGGCGAGTGCTCGAGCAAACCCTCGGACTGCAGACGCCCACACGCCAGCGCCAAGGCCACGTAAGCGCCGGTGATCGAGGCGCAACGCGTCCCGCCATCAGCCTGGAGCACATCGCAGTCCAGGTAGATCGTGCGTTCCCCGAGCTTGGAGAGGTCGATCACACCACGCAGCGAACGGCCGATCAGGCGCTGGATCTCAACCGAGCGGCCATCGAGGCGGCCCTTGGAGATGTCGCGCTGCTTGCGATCCCCGGTGGACGCCGGCAGCATGCCGTACTCAGCCGTGAGCCATCCGCGACCCTTACCGGCCATCCAGCGCGGCACGCTCTCCTGCGCGGAGGCAGTACAGATCACGCGGGTCTCCCCAGCCGAGATCAAGGCGGAGCCAGTGGCCGTGCGCATGAACCCCGGCTCGATTGCGATCGGTCGCAGCTCGCTCGGTCCGCGTCCGTAGCTGCGTTCCGCACCGCTCACGCCGGCACCTCTACCGCGGCGAGCTCGACGTGCTCGACTGGACCCAGCGGCATCTGCAAGAAGCGCGTGCCCAGCTCGTGGAAGGCCTCGGCGTCCCCGGTACAAAGAAAGCGATAGTCCCCCTCCCCGACGCGCGGGTTGCGCAAATCGCGGGTGCTCAGCGCGTGCTCGACCTGCCTGGCCAGGGCCGCCCCGGAGCTGACAAGCGTCACCCTGGGACCGAGCATCCTCTGCAACATTGGCTGGATCAGCGGGTAGTGGGTGCAGCCGAGAATCACCGTGTCGCAATCGGCCTCATGCAGCGGCACGCAAGCCTCGCGCACCGTCTCCACAGCACGTTCGTCGAACTGCTCGCCTGCCTGGATGATCGCCGCCAGGCCAGGACACGGCACGGCGTGGAGCGTGACATGAGGATCGATGGCCAGCACAGCCTCCTCGTAAGCACGGCTGGCAACGGTGGTGGGGGTGGCCAGCAATCCGATGCGCCCGCTGCGCGTGGTGGCGACAGCTCGCAACGCCTCGGGTCGCACCACACCCAGGACATCCAGACCGAGGGTGGTCTGCATCATGCGCCGGTTCAAACTGGGCAGGGCAGCGGAGGTCGCGGAGTTGCAGGCGACGACCAGCAGCTTGGCCCGCCGCCGCAATAGCTCCTCCGCAATCTCGGCCGAAAAGCGTTCGATCTCGGCCGGCTGGCGTTCCCCATAGGGAAAGCGCGCGGTATCGCCCAGATATAGGAAGTCCTCGTGGGGCAACCTGACCAGCAGCTCGTGCAGCACCGTCAGTCCGCCTACGCCTGAGTCAAACACGCCAATCGGCCGTCCGCGTGGATCGGAGGGGATGGGGTGCCCACCCACCCCACCTGCAGGTGGGCCATCATCTGCAGGGCTTGGTGAAGGGCCTGTCACGCAGGTCATCATTCCAGAGCGCTACGGTCAGCGAGTGGTGCGCGCACTGGTGGTCTCCAACATGCTTCCCGACCTCGGCCATCCCGAGCGAGGGAGCTTCGTGCGCGATCAGGTCGACGCACTGCGCCATCTGGACGGACTGCAGGTCGAGCTCTATGAGTTTCCGCCCGGCGGGAATGCATTGAGGCATGCCTTCCTCGATCTGCGCCGCCGCTATGGCGGCAAGCGTTTCGAGGTCGTCCACGCCCACTTCGGCTTGAGCGCATGGCCTGCCCTCGCCGTCCGAGCACGAGCGCGAGCGCTAACGGTGCACGGCACCGACGTACGCCATCCGCGCACGCGCCAGGCCACTCGCGCTGTGCTGCCCTTTATGGATCTCCTCGGCGCCGTATCGGCGTCACTGGCTGGGGAGCTTCCCGGGCGGGCGGCGCGCAGACGTACGCAGGTGTTGCCCTGCGGAGTGGACCTGGACCGCTTTGGTGCATTGCCACGTAAGGAGGCACGTCTAAAGCTGGGACTCGAGCCCGACCGTCCCTATCTTCTATTTCCTGCCGATCCCACGCGTCCCAGCAAGCGCTATGACCGCGCCCTGGAAGTGGCAGGCGAAGTGAAGTTGCTCACTCTCGGTGGTATTGATCCCAAGGAGGTTCCGTTGTGGATCAACGCAGCCAATGCGGTGCTCGTGCCCTCCGAGGAGGAGGGCTTCGGACTGGCCGTGCTCGAGGCGCTCGCGTGCGAGGTGCCGGTACTCGCAACTCCTGTGGGCGTGCACGCCGAGGCTCTAGACGGCCTGCAAGGAGTCCTCTGCGCACCTTTTGACGCAGCCAGCTGGCGAGCTGCGCTGGCTGCCCATCTGAGCTCTGAAGACCCGCGGGTGCCCGGGCGTCCACACGCCGCCCGGTTCTCAGCTCAGCGAATGGCCGAACGGGTTGCTGGTGCCTGGCGTGTCGCGCTGGAGCGAGCTGGAAATGGGTCTTAGATAGCGGGTAGCATGGGACGATGGTGGAGCAGAGCACACCTCAAACGGCCCCTTTAGCCGCCCCCCTCCAAGCGCCGGGCGAGCACCCTGTGGTGGATGCCCCGATGCCTGCCGGGCCGCCCGGCTTCAGCGAGCGCGGACGTATGCGCCGCCGCGCGCGATTCCTGCGCAAGGCCCGTGAGCTCGCCTATCGAGACCTCGGCGGCTTGGTCTTCAACCTGCACCGCTTCGGTCAACGCAACGACGCACTGGTGATCGCCAAGCTTTCAACGCTCGGACACATCGACGCCGAGCTACGCACGCTCGAAGGAGCCCTCGCCGAGCATCAGTCGGTGACGGTGCTACGCGACGCCGGCATCGCCGCCTGCCCGCGCTGCGCGGCGATTCACGGCAGCGAGGACCGCTTCTGTCCCAACTGCGGGCTCGCCATGGACCGTCATGCCGAGCGCCCGGTCGCCGGACCATCCGCGTCGGGCCCAGCGCCAAGCCAGCCCGCACCCGTCGCGCCCACACCTCCCGCTCCAATCGCCGCGACTAATCCGCCGACCTCCGCTCCGACACAGGCAACCGCCCCCGCCCCAGCGCCGGCGCCTGCTCCCGCCGAGTCCCCTGCCCAGCCGACAGCCGCTCCGCCTCCAGCCACGCCAGCGGAGTCCGATCCTGACCAACCCACCGTGATCGTCCGTCCTTCCGGCCCGGGCGCGTGAGCGTCGCCTCTCCCTCCCCAGCCACAACCGCAGCTCCCCCGCCCGCGAGCGAGACGTGCCCGTTGTGCGGCGCGCCGCTCGGTCTCGAGCAGGAGTGGTGCCTGCGTTGCGGCGCCGCGGCACGCACGCGCTTGGCAGCATCCCCCTCCTGGAAGGCGCCGGTCCTCGCGCTCGCAGTTCTCGCCGCGCTCTCGCTCGGAGTGCTCGCCGCCGCACTCGTAACCCTCGCCGGCGGCTCCGATCGCTCCACGACGGCTCCCGTAACGACGACCATCACGACAGCGCCCACCCAAACAACAGCGCCCACCGCCACTACGCCCACCACCGTCCCCGGCACGAGAACTCCAGGCACTGGCCTCACCGGTACGAGCGTCCTCCCCCGCACAACCACCTCCGGCACACCGGGCACGACCACCCCGCACGCTGGCCTCACCGGCCCCAGCACCACGCCGCGCCTGATAACTCCCAGCACCCGAGCTCCAGGCCGCACCACACCGCGTGCCACCACACCAACCTCCAACCCCCTCTTCACGCCGACCCTGAAACGGTGAAATCCGCTCACGCCGGCCCAGTCTTCGAGGCCGACGTCGCGGTGGTGGGTGCAGGCGCCGCCGGGCTCTATGCCGCGCTCTGCGCGGCGCGCGACGGCGCTACTGTCGTGCTCATCTCGGCCACACCCCTGGCCCAGACAGCCTCCTATTGGGCACAGGGCGGCCTCGCCGCGGCACTCGCCGCTGATGACAGCTTCGAGCTGCACCTAGCCGACACTGAGCGTGCCGGGCGCGCGCTCGTCAGATCCTCGGCAGCCCAGATCCTCGTGCGCGAGGCGCCCGCCTGCGTAAGAGACTTACAGGCGCTGGGCGTCCGCTTCGACGGCGACCGCTCGGGACGCCTGGCTCTCGGCCTGGAGGGCGGCCACTCGGTCAGGCGCGTCGTGCACGCCGGGGGCTCCGCGACAGGCCGCCGTGTGGTGCGCCAGCTGTCGGCGCTCGTAGCCGAGGAGCCGCGAATCGCCGTGTTCGAGGGTGCACGGGCGCGAGCGCTGTGGCACTCCGAAAATCGCTGTCGTGGTCTGATCTGTGATGACGGACGGATCGTCTCCGCCCGCGCGGTCGTGCTCGGCACGGGCGGAGCCGCGGCACTATGGACACGCACCACCAACCCGCCCGGCTCCCAGGGAATCGGCCTGCTGCTCGCGCACGCCGCCGGCGCGTCGCTGGCAGACCTCGAGCTGCTGCAGTTCCATCCCACCGCCGTGATCGGGCTCGCTGGACGCGAGGGCTTCCTCATCACCGAGGCGATCCGCGGCGAGGGCGCAACACTGCACGACGCTTCCGGCGAGCGTTTCGTCGACGAGCTCGCCCCCCGCGACGAAGTCTCCCGCGCGATCCAGTTGCGCCTACTCCAGACAGAGGAGCGCTCGGTCGGTCTCGACATGCGCGCGATCGATCCGGCCCACTTCCCCAACGTAGTCGCTTCGCTGCGCGAGGCCGGCCTGGATCCCATGAACGAGCTGATCCCAGTTGCCCCGGCGGCCCATTACATGATGGGCGGGATCGTCGCCGATCTAAACGCACGTTCGACCCTGCCCGGTCTCTACGCCGTCGGAGAGTCCTCCTGCACCGGCCTCCACGGCGCCAACCGCCTCGCCTCCAACTCACTCAGCGAGTGCTTTGTCTTCGCTCGCCGCGCGATCCTCCACACCCTCTCGGAGTCCTACGCCCCTCCAACTGCCCTGACAGTCGAGCTCGAGGCGCTCCAGGCTCTTTCATCGCCTGCACCCGCCACTTCCCAAACCCGCGACGCTCTGTGGCAGGACGCGGGAATCGTACGCTCTGCCGAGGGTCTTCGCCGGCTGCTCGACGATCCCCATCCGCTGGCTCGCCTGCTCGCCCGTAGCGCACTCGAGCGTACCGAGAGCCGGGGAGCCCACCAGCGCCTGGACTATCCCGAGCGCGATCCCGCATTGGATCAGCGTCATTTCGTCATCGCCGGCGACGGGAGCGGCTCCTGGCAGAGGTGGGTCTGATTCTTCGGGGTCCTTTATAAAAATCTCGATTCTCTCCCACAAATCTCGATCCTTTCTCGTCATCCACGTGTTCTTTTCGTGGAATGTCTTTGGAGGAACGGAGTCTTCTGGGAACAGCGGGTGTGCTCCAAGGCCAGTTCGATCGAGAAAGAGGGTGAGGGGTCGCCATGTATCAGTTCAGTCGGGCCATCTACCGGGAGTTGGCTCCCCATATCGTGGCTCCCAAGCCTGGTGTCGCCGCCAACGCCAATCACGAGCATGTCCTGCGGGCCTGTGAGGCAGTCGTTGAGCGTATGGCCGTCGACCGGCATTACTTCGCGCGCCCCGAGCGGACGCTGTTCTGCGATATCCGCTCTCACTTCCCAATGAGCGAGCAGGGCCGTGTCCATCAAGTCGTCGCCCGCTACATCGGCTTTGCGCAGCAGTTCCTGATCGAGAATCCCCTCGCGGGCTACGCCTCCATCTGCGGCGTAGCGCCACAGTGCCGCGCGACCACACGTAAAGGCGCCGCCTGCCAGCGCGTACCCCTACCGCACAATGGCTACTGCCCGTCCCACCAGCACCTGGCAGATACCGAGGACCGCGAGCTCGTAGCGGCCTGAGAGGCTCGGAGTCGTATCCTCAGAGGATGCCTGAGCGGATCGGCTTCCTCGGCCTCGGGATCATGGGCTCGCGCATGGCCGCTAACGTGGCGCGCGCCGGCTTCCCCCTGACCGTCTGGACGCATACCCACGGCAAGGCCGCCGACTGGGCATCCGAGCACGACGCAGTTGCCGTTGCCACACCCGCCGAGGTCGCGCGCGTCAGCGACATTGTCGTGAGCATGGTCGTCGATGGCGAGCAGGTCGCCTCCGTGCTGCTCGGCGAGGGCGGCGTCATCGAGGCCGGCAGGTCTGGCCTACTGTGCGTCGATATGTCCACGATCGCCCCGCCGGACACCCGGCGGATCGGCGCGGCGTTGCGCGAGCGCGAGGTGAGAATGCTCGATGCGCCGGTGACCGGCTCATCGCCGCGAGCGGCGGACGGCTCCCTGACGATCATGGTCGGAGGCGAGCCAGCGGACTTCGAACGTGCCCAGCCTCTGCTCGAGACAATGGGCGAGCTGATCAGGTACGTGGGCGAGCTGGGTCAGGGCCAGACGCTCAAGCTGATCAACAACGCCGTGGGCGCAGCCAACGCGGCGGCGGTCGCCGAGGCGCTGCTGCTCGCCCAAGCCACCGGGATCGACCTCGATGCGTTCGTCGAGGTCGTCTGTACCGGCTCAGGCGCTTCGGCTCAGCTGGAGCTGAAGTCCGGGGCGATGCGCACGCACGACTTCACGCCCCTGTTCAAGACAGCGCACATGCTCAAGGACGTGCGCCTCTGCCTCGAGGAGGCCCAGGCAGCGGGAGTCCCATTCGCCTCCGCGGCACACGCCCGGGATCTCCTGACAGCCACGATGGGCCGGGGCCACGGCGAGGAGGACTATGCGGCCATGATCGAGGCCGCCGAGGGCCTCGCGGGCCGGCGCCTGTAGCGATTTAGCCCAAAAAAGGTGTCCATTTGCAGGAGATTTGGGATTTCCTGGAGGATTTCGTATCTTTAATGGGTCGGCCCCGCCATTCGGTCGCTTCGGATGGCGCCTCAGGGCCCGCAGTTTCTTATCGAGACGTTCCCTTAATTCTTCTTTGTTTTTCTATGCCAATTGCTTTCAAAGAATGGGCTGTCACCGTTCGCGCTCTTGCCGAAGGTGAGCAACTCATAACACTCCGCAAGGGCGGGATCCGCGAACCGGAGAAGCCGTTCCGGCTCGCCCACGAGCGCTTCTTCCTGTACCCCACCTTCGATCACCAGCCGGGCGACCTGGTGCGCGAATCCCATCAGCCCGAGCTACGCCGCGCGCTCGAGGAGGGCGTCTGGAGCGACGGCGAGCCACCACCGCACGCCTTCGCCGCCGGCGGCATCCAGCAGCCCGACCGGGTGCGCATTCGTGCCTGGGCCGAAGTCGCCGGTCACTTTACGATCGCTGACCCACGCTGTGTCGACGCTCTCTCCCCCTTCTACGTGTGGACGACCGACTATGCCGAGAAGCGTCTCGGCTGGCGCCGTCATCAGCCGCTGCATGTTCTGCTCCTACGCACCTACCGCATCCCGCGGCCGGTCACCGTGAAGGTCAAGGACGAGTACACCGCAACCCAAGCATGGGTCGAGCTGCAGCGCGAGCTTCCTTTCGAGGGCACCCCCGTGCTCTCCGACGCTGAGTTCGAACGCGCCTCCGAGGAGATCGAGGCGATCACACGCGAAGCCGGGCAGCCCGTCCTCGTCTAGACGGCCGCGCTAGGGCTGTTCCCAGGCGAGCGCTTCCCTGGCCGCTTGAGCTCCGGACTCTGGGACAAGGACGTCGCGTCGCCCGGCGACGAGGAAGTCCGCCACATCGGCACCCAGCGAGCGGCGCGCCATGCTCGGGATTCCCTCCTCGAGCAGCATCCCCTGGATCATCTCCGCCTCGGCGCCGTTCTGTGCGCTGGCGACCTTCACCAGCTTTCCTTCGCTGTACTGCGGCTTGATCTTGCGTGCTCTCTGCTGACGCTCGCTCCTCGCGGACTCCTCCCTCGCCCGATGCACCAGCGGCATGCCGCAGACGGTGCAGAAGCGCTCGTCAGGCGGGTGCGCTCGCGCGCAGGTCGGGCAGACGAGCTGGTCCGCGGCCATCACCGCACCTCGAGGGGAACCTCCCGGACCTCGCCCCCCTCGATCAGATAGCAGCGTACCTCGGTCTCCTCGCCGGCCAAGCCGACTATCACCCACTCGAGACCCGGCCAGTTGGCGGCAAAGCTGATGTCGGTCTGCGATGGATACGGCTCGCTGCGCACGTGGGAGTGGTAGATCGCGCCTATCTCCCATCCCTGCTCTTCAATTGTGTTTGTGAGCTTCAGTTGCTCCATCGGGTCGATCTCGAACTTCAGCGCGCTTGCATGGATGTTCTCTGCGCGATAGACCCGAACGGCGCGCTTGCCTATCCCGTCCTCGACAGCGACGAGGCCACAACACTCGATCTTCGGGTCCTCACGGGCGTGCGCGATCAGCTCATCGAGCAAGGTCCGGCTGATGCGCACCACTCACCACCAGACGGTGGAGTCAAGGTTCTCGATCTCGTCGACCGGCAGCGTGTAGATGCCGCTCGACAAATACTTCCAGCCGTCGTCGCACACAACGAACACGACGTTTCCCTCGTCCAGCTCGCCTGCGATTCGTACTGCGATGCTCGCGATCGCGCCACTCGAGACGCCCGCGAACACACCCTCCTCGTCTAGCAGCTTGCGCGTCCAGGAGATCGCGTCGCGGTTGGTCACGAAGATCTTCCGGTCCAGCAGCGAGATGTCGATGATCGGAGGGATGAAACCGTCGTCCAACGAGCGCAAGCCCTGTACCGGCTCGCCCTGCATCGGCTC
>PLBZ01000066.1:29906-41606 GCA_003134675.1 Solirubrobacterales bacterium | reverse complement strand
GCGAAGATGGCGATCCTCGCGCGTCTGGCGTTCGGCGCTCCGGTGCACCTGGACGACGTTCGGTACGAGGGCATCGAGCACCTGCAGCGCGATGACCTGGAGTACGCCCGCGAGCTGGGTCTCGGCCTGAAGCTGATCGGAACCGCCGAGCGTCGTGAGGACGGGCTGTCGGTGCGGGTCTATCCCGCGTTCCTCTACGCCGGACATCCGCTCTCCTCGGTCTCGGGGCCGTTCAACGCGGTCACGGTCGAATCGGAGGCGATCACCGAGATCACGATGTCCGGCCCAGGCGCCGGCGGCCGGCAGACCGCGAGCGCGGTGCTCGGTGACGTGGTGAGCGTGATGACCGGCGGCGCACGACCGCCCGCCCCGCCGCTACAGCTGCGCCTGCTCGAGGATGTCCCGAGCGCCTTCTATCTGCACCTGGAGGTCGCCGACCGCCCGGGCGTGCTCGCGGCCGTGACCCAGGTGCTGGGCGAGCACGGGGTGTCGATCAAGTCGGTTATGCAGCGCGGCCTCGGCGAGAACGCGCGGCTGGTGATGGTCACCCACCAGGTGGCCGAGTCGAGCCTGCGCACGGCGATCGCGCGGCTGGAGGACGCCGACTTCGTACGCTCCACGCCGCGGACGATCCGGGTAATAGAAGAGGAGTTTGGATGATGAACGAGGCCAGCGTGAAGGTTCCGAGGGTGGAGGGCATACCGCCGACGGGAGCTCACGTGCCGCTGATCGAGCGCTACCGCGAGCGCCTCCCGTTCGAGCCGGGCGACCCGCTGGTCAGCCTGCAGGAGGGCTCGACGCCGCTGTTGCGCGCGCCGGTGCTCTCGGAGCTGGTTGGCGCGACGGTGCGCCTGAAGCTCGAGGGCGCAAACCCGACTGGCTCGTTCAAGGACAGGGGGATGACGTGCGCGGTCTCCGCCGCCGTGCGCGACGGCGCGAAGGCGGTGATCTGCGCCTCGACGGGCAACACGGCGGCCAGCGCGGCGGCGTATGCGGCGCGCGCGGGCATCACCTGCGCGGTGATCGTTCCCGAGGGAAAGATCGCGCAGGGCAAGATGGCCCAGACGCTCGTCCATGGCGCCCGCGTGATTTCGCTAAAGGGCAACTTCGACCAGGCGCTGACGCTCGTGCGCGAGCTGACCGACACGCACCCGATAGTGCTCGTGAACTCCGTCAACGAGTATCGAATCGAAGGCCAGAAGACGGCTGCCTTCGAGGTACACGAGGGTCTCGAAGGGGGACTTGAAGCGCTGTGCATTCCGGTGGGCAATGCGGGGAACATCACCTCCTACTGGCGCGGCTTCCGCGAGATGGGCGCGGCGCCGAAGCTGTTCGGCTTCCAGGCGGAGGGGGCGGCGCCGCTGGTGGAGGGCAGGGTCATCGAGCACCCGGAAACTGTGGCCAGCGCGATCAGGATCGGCAATCCCGTCCGCTGGGAGGACGCGATGGCGGCGGCGAGAGATTCGCGCGGCGCGATCCGCGTTGTGAGCGACCGGGAGATCCTCGACGCCTACAAGCTGCTGGCTTCCAAAGAAGGAATGTTCTGCGAGCCGGCCTCGGCGGCGTCGGTCGCGGGTCTGCTCAAGTACGGCGCCGACGGAGCGGAGCAGATCGTGTGCGTGCTGACTGGGCGCGGCCTGAAGGATCCGGAGACGGCGATCGCCAACAACGACGGCATGGTGATCGCATGCGCCGCGGAGATGGCCCCGATCGAAGAAGCGGTGCTGGGTGATCCGTAGGCGCGTCGTGCGCGTGCCGGCGTCCTCGGCCAACCTCGGTCCGGGCTATGACTGCATGGCGGCTGCGCTGGCTTTGCACCTGGAGCTCGAGGTCGAGGAGACCGGCCAGTTCGCTGTGGAGACGGACCTGCCGGTCCCGCGCGGGCGCGAGAACCTGTGCGTGCGGGCCTTCGAGCGGCTGGCGGCCGCGGAGGGCTTCACCTTTCGAGTCCGCTCGGAGATCCCGCTGGCGGGAGGTCTCGGCTCGAGTGCCGCGGCGATCGTGGCTGGTCTGATGGCGGCGGACCATCTGTATGAGCTGGACGCAGACCTGCTGATGCATGCAAGCCAGTTGGAGGGTCATTCCGACAATGTGGCGGCGGCTCTAGAAGGAGGCTTCGTGATCTGCGCCGATGGGGGGGTGACGCGATTCGATCCGCCGACCGGTCTCGAGGTGCTCGCGGTCGTGCCACAGGAGGGTGTCCGCACGCGCACGGCCCGCGCGGCTCTACCCGCAGAAGTCCCGATTCAGGATGCGGTCTTCAACATTGCCCACGGCGCGCTCCTGACGCTTGGTCTTGCTCGTGGCGAGTGGGATCTGGTGGGCCGTGGTCTTGCTGATCGTCTACACGAGCAACGCCGCGCTCATCTGTTCCCGCGCTCCTACGAGCTTGCCCTACGGGCACGTGAGCTAGGGGCGCTGGGCGCGACGATCTCGGGGGCGGGGCCGACGGTTCTCGTGTGGTGCTTCTACGAGCAGACAGGCGCCGTCGTCGAGGCGCTGCGCCCGGAGATCGACGGCTGGGCCACGCTGTTGCGGACGCCGCTGGAGGTCCAGGGGGCCTACGTGGAGGCGCTCTGAGCGAGCTGGGCGAGCCGCTTGCGGGCATCCGCGAGCTCGGGGAGCCGCTCGAGCACTTCGCCGGCGAGCGCCAGATAGTCGGCGCCCAGGTCGGGACGGTGGTCGAGGATCGACTTCGCGCGCTCGGCCGACTCGGCGTAGGCGATCGAAGAGCGGATGACGGTGGCGAACACCTGCTCGCCAAAGCGCTCCTGTAGCGACACGAGCGCCTCGCGCGAGTGCACTGTGCGCATGTCCGCGAGGTTCAGCAGCACGCCCAGTAGCTCGAGAGCGGGATTGAGGCTGTCCCGCGCGAGCTCGACGACCTCCATCGCCTGCTCGACTCCCTGCAGCGCGAAGTATTGGGCCTCGGCGGTCACGAGCGCACGGTCGGCGGCCACGAGTGCGTTCACGGTGAGCAGCCCGAGCGAAGGCGGGCAGTCGATCAGCATCACCTGATAATCGTCGGGCACCTTGGCGAGCGCGCGCCGCAGGGTCATCTCTCGACCCATCTTGCCGCCCAGCATCAGCTCGGCCTCGGCGAGGCTCAGGTTGGCTGGAATCAGGTCCTCGTGGATCGCTTCGGCCGCGGTGGCGCGCCCGGAGAGCACATCCGCGATCGTCGGCTCGGCGTCCGGTGGCAGGTCGAAGTAGTCGGACAGATTCCCCTGTGGGTCGAGGTCGACGGCCAGTGTCCTCACGCCTGCCCGGCGCAGCGCGTCGGCGAGCGTGCGCACGGTGGTGGTCTTGCCGGTACCCCCCTTCTGGGAGAGCACGGCGATCGTGTGGGTCTTCGCCATCGGAGGCGATACTACGCGGGAGGCCCTCCCGGGCGCCAGATGCCCCTCAGTCCGCGGTGTGCCGAGCGCTCGGAGCTGGCTCCATCTCGGGCTTACAGGCCACGCTGAGGAAGCTCAACCGGTAGCGCCCGACGAGGATCTCATCGCCGTCTTGCAATGTCCTGCCCTCGACTCGGGCGCCGTTCACGAACACGCCGTTCAGGCTGCGATCGTCGAGCACCCGCACGCCGTCGGGCTGGCGAGTAATCAACGCGTGGCGGCGCGAGACGGTGGGGTCGTCGAAGCGCACGTCGGCGGCGAGCGAGCGTCCGATGCGCGTCCACTCGCGCGTGAGCGCCACCGTGCGCCACTCGCCGCTCTCCTCGTACACGAGATACTCGCCGGGTCTCTCGATTCGTTCTCTGGTTTGCGCCAGCAACACCTCGCGCTGGGGCTGGGAGATCGCCTCCGAAGATCGGTGACCGGCCAGCGTGTCCTCGTCTCCGGTGCGCCTCGCCCGTGCACCATCTCCTCTGAAGCGCCTGCCATCCAGCCGCTCGGCGCTGAACAACGAGGCGCGAGCAAAGTGCTCACTTCCGCAGCGCGGACAGTCTGTAAGCGTGTCCGACCCGAGGAGCGTCAGTACATAGTCGCAGTGCTGGCAGCGAAATGAGCCTGCCCCGGTGATGGTCCCCGATGTAAGTGTCTCCATCTTTGTTCTCCCCTTCTCTGCTCGGCGATTGTCCTGGGGCCTCTCTCGTAGGGACTGCTGGGGATCGCTCGTGGCGATCATAACAAGACTGTCAAATCAGCCCTTCAGCAAGTTCTGAAAAGTGGAAATCAGTTCCCTGGATCCGTGGCCACGACTCGACTCGGGCGTCCTGCCTGGCAATGCCCACACCCCCAGCTTTACCGATCGCTTGCCCATCGCTGGCCGATCTCCGATCGGTCGGCAGGAGCCGGCCGCGCGACGGCGAATCCTGCAGATCATGGCCTCCCCTTCCCGTCACGTGGAGCAGCTCGAGCGCGTCCTGTTGCGTCGCGGTGTGGGTGCCCTGGAGGCCGACCGGCATCGCTGCACCGACTGCGGGCGCACGCCGCTAACGGGGGAGCACATCCATCTGTACGGGCACGCCCATGGCATCGTCTGCGAGCTGTGCCGGATCTTGCGTCGGGAGGCTCCCCTCGCCACCGAGGTCGTGCGCCACTCCGAGCACGGCCACACGGTCCGTCTCACCGCCCGCGCCGCCTAGCCGGCGTCCGAGATGGGTGGGGTCTAGACTGGCGGTCGCCGTGGACCCCGTGACCGTCTCAATCGTCGTCGACGCTCCGCGCGAGCGGGTCTTCGACTACCTGCAGGACATCGCCAACCATCCGGAGTTCACCGACCACTACCTCGTTGATTGGCACCTCACGCGGATCGACTCCGTGGGGCTCGGGGCGGGGGCGCGCTTTCGCGTCAAGGCACCGGGCAACCGCTTTAGCTGGGGAGACGTCACGTTCGTCGAGGTCGATGCTCCGCATCGGATCGTGGAGGCGGGCCGCGGCGGCAAGGACAATCGCATTCGTACGCTCGGTGTCTACGAGCTCGCGCCGGGCGCGGCGGGCACGACGCGCGTGCGATTCACGCTCGAGACCGAGCCGGCGACGCTGTCGGACCGCCTGATGGAGGGGCTCGGTGCGCGCGGCTGGCTGAAACGCAAGAACACTCGGGCGATGCGCCGGCTGCGCTCGATCATTGAGTCAGATGTTGGCCGCGGGCGGCGCGTGACCGTCGCCGGCGGATAAACTGCCGCGTCGCATGTCCAGCCATCTGCGCAAGTCCCCGCTTCCCATCCTCGCCCTGCTAGCGGCGCTTGCGCTCGGCGCCTGCGGGGACTCTCATACGAAGGTCACCACAGGCACCTACGCTGGAGAGTCGGGTGCGAACGCGCCCTATCTGAACGTCGGTCCGCTGGTCTACGAGGTTCAGCTCTCGCGCCAGCTCAACCCCTCTGACGCCGAGGATGCCTCCTACCTGCAGGGGCTCTCGCCTGCGGAGCGCCGTCTCGCTCCCGGCCAGGAGTGGTTCGGGGTGTTTCTTCAGGTGTACAACAACAATCCTCAGGAACTTCAAGCATCAAGCAGTCTGACCGTTACGGATACCCAGGACAACAGTTACACCCCGGTTGTTCCTGGTGTCACCAATCCGTTTGCCTACCGCGGAGGTCTCGTGCCGGCTGAGAGCCGGCTGCCGCTGCCGGATTCGGTTGCGAGTTTGGGTCCGACTCAGGGTGCGCTGCTGCTCTACAAGATCCAGGTCATCTCGCTTGACAACCGTCCGCTGGAGCTGAAGATCGTCGACCCGACTGACGCAGCGCAGAGCGCGTTCGCCGAGCTCGACGTCTAGTGGCTGGCTGCAAGGCCGGCTTCGAGCACCTGTCGGGCGACTGGCGCGGCGGTGGCTCCGCCGGCGCCGTCCTGCACTAGCAGCACTCCCACCACGATCCGCGGCTGGAGCGCCGGTGCGAACGCCGCGAACCATGCGTCGGTGTTGCTCGCTTCGTTCTGTGCTGGACCGCAGCTTTCCGAGCCTGATTCTCCTGAGCTCGTTTCCGAGCTCGCCGGGCAGCTGCTTTTCGTCTTCAGTTCGGCGGTGCCCGTCTTGCCGGCGACCACGACGCCTGGGATCGCGGCGGAGGTTCCGGTTCCGTTGCGCACTACACCGATCATCAGGCGCCGCACGGTACGCGCCACCGCGGGGCTCGTCGCCTGCGTGCCTGTGCCCGGCGGACCGGGCGTGAAGGTCGGCTGTGGTCGGCGTCCACCATCGGCGATGCTCGCCGCGACGACCGCCATCTCCAGGGCGCTTGCCTGCACCTGGCCCTGCCCGATCGCCGTTGATCCGACGTCCAGTTCGCCCTGGATCGCGGATGCCGCGGGCAGTGAGCTCTCGGCGGCGCCTTCGATCCCCGGATCGTGATTGAAGCCGAAGCGTTCCGCCGTCGCCACGAGACGGGGTGCTCCGAGCTTGACCCCGAGCGGGGCGAACACGGAGTTGCACGACACGGCGAAGGCCAGTTCGAGCGATCCGCCGCATTCCTCGCCGTTGGCGTTGCTCAGCTTGACCCCGTCGAGCGTGGCGTGGGTGGCATAGGGGAAAATGGTGTGCGGGTTCGCGACGTGCGCTGCCAGCACGCCTGTGAGGGTCACCATCTTGAATGTCGAGCCCGGTGGCTGGAGGTCGTCGAGGCCGATCCCTGCGACGGCAAGGATCTGTCCGGAGGAGGGCGCCATCGCGACGATCCCGCCGAGCTGTCCCCCGAGTGCGGTCACCGCGGCGCGCTGTAGGGCGGGGGAGACGGTGGTGCGTACGGCGCTCGCCGCATGCGACTCGGCGGTCGCGAGCACTCGCCGGCCCGCGAGCAGCTCGCCTCCGGGGGTTCCCCGCAGGCGCGCGTCGAGTGCGCGCTCCAGCCCCGTTGAGCCGACGACCGCATCGGAAGGCACGCCCTGCGCTTCGAGCGCCGGGCGGCGCGCGGTCGGGATCGGGCCGACTTCCCCGATCACGGCGCTCGCCGAGGCCCCCAGCGGCGAGCTGCGGGTCCCGGCTTCCGTCGCTGAGCCTTCGGCGAGCACGGAACCGTCCCGAGCGAGCAGCGGTGCCCGCCTGGGAAGCGTCGTCTGTCGGCTGAGCGTCTCTCCGGGACGCATCCCGGGGAACGCAAGCGACGGCGACCAGGCGATTGCGGGGCCTCCTTCGGCGCCGCTTACGATCCTCAGCTGCACATCCAACGCGAGCGTCCCGAACAGCCGCGTGCGGACGCGAACCGGAACGGACACGAGGCCGCCGGTGCTGTCGCGGGGCTTGCCGATCACCTCCAGGCTCGTGGCGGTGGCTGTTCTCGTCGTCTGTCCGTAGGCGGCGACGAATTCGTCGGCTGAGATCCCATGCCGGGAGGCGACGTCGATGTCTAGGTACATCGCCCGGTAGTCGCCTCTTGCCCAGGCCGCGACGTAATGCCCGGCGAGTGTGTGCGCCGCAGACGGTCCGCTGTTGGCGCCGACGATCGCGCCGATCAGGAAGGCCACACCTGCCAGGGCGGCCACGGGACGCGCACGCCGCATGCGCCCAGTCCGGTTCTCAGTCAATGAGCGATAGAACATGGCAAGTGACACAGCTCGACTGGATCATCCTCGCGTTTGCGGCCATCCTGGCCGGTTTTGGCTTCCGGCGGGGCTTCATCGTCGGGGTGCTCTCCTTCGGCGGGTTCGCGCTTGGTGCATTCCTCGGAACTCGTCTGGGTCCTCTTCTGCTTCCGCGCGGATCCTCATCGCCTTACGCCCCCGCCTTCGGGTTGTTCGGCGCGCTGCTTGCCGGGGGGATCCTCGCCAGCGGGTTGGAGGGCTTGGGGTTCAAGCTGCGCCGTGCCCTCTTCCTCCCGGGTCTGGGCCTGCTCGACGGCTTGCTCGGCGCGGCGCTCAGCGCGGCGCTCGGTCTGGGCATCGTGTGGATCCTCGCAGCCGTGGCGGCGCAGGCGCCGGGGCAGGACCAGTTGCGCGTGGACATCCAGCGCTCGGCCGTCCTGCGCGAGCTCAACAAGCTGCTGCCGCCGACGGGCTCGATCCTGAACGCGCTTGCGCGGTTGGATCCGTTGCCTCGGGTCACCGGCCCCTCGCCGGATGTCGCCGCGCCCACACCTCGCATCGCGCACGAGCCGGGCGTGCAGGTGGCCTCACGCAGCGTGGTGCGGGTGCTGGGGACCGCCTGTGGCCTGGCGATCGAGGGCTCTGGCTGGGTGGCACGGCCGGGCATTGTGGTGACCAACGCCCACGTCGTGGCCGGCGAGCAGGACACGACCGTCGAGCCGGGTGGTCATTCGCCGAGCCTGCCCGCGCGGCCGATCGCTTTTGACCCGAGGAACGACATCGCTGTGCTGCGCATCCCCGACCTCGGTGTGCCCGCGCTCAGCCTTGTGAGCGAACCGGCCTCGGGTACCGGCGGGGCGACTCTCGGCTATCCCGAGAATGGTCCTTTCAACGTGCAGCCGGGACGAATCGGGCGCACGCAGACAGTGCTCACCCAGGACGCGTACGGCTCAGGGCCGGTCTCGCGGCTGCTCACCCCGCTGCGCGGTCTCGTGCGTCCGGGTAACTCCGGTGGCCCGCTGGTTGACGGCGCTGGGCATGTCCTGACCACGGTGTTCGCGGGCACGGTCGGCGGTGGCCCGCATGGCGGCTACGGGGTCGCCAACGCGACAGTTGCCCACGCGCTGGCTGCAGCGGATGCTGCCGGTGCAGGTGCTCAGGTCAGCACGGGGCCGTGCACGGCTGGGTGAGTCAGGTCTCCCACCGGTGTTCGGCTGCATGCTCGGGTTCGCCCGCCCCGCGTCGACGCCGAAGCTCGCTCAGGGAGGCGCGCATCTGATCGATGTCGTTGACCGCGAGCTCGGCTTCTCGCTCAGGAGAGCGGGTCGGCTTCCAGTCGAGCACCTCGGCGTCGCTGTCGCGATGGAGGTACCCGGCGAGCAGCGCCAGAGCGAAGATCACCAGCGGGACACCGAGCACCATCCCCAGGAAGTAGGTACCCGCCATCAGGCACCCACCATTGAGCTCAGGCCCCCGCGGGCGCGGGACGTGTCTTCGCTCGCGGTCGACCGATCGGAGATCGGCCAGCACCCTTGCTGCTGCTCGTAGCTGCCTGGCGCTCCTGCTGGTGCCCTGCCTCCCCTGAGGCCTCTCCACGTCCGAGCGAGTCGATCGCCGTCTGGACGGCGGCCAGCCGGCGCACCAGAGAGGTACGCACGTGCTCCAGTTCGGTGACGCTCGGCAGCGTCGGACCAGGGCCCCGGCGCGTTTGGGTGGGTGCTGGCGCGAGGCCGGGATGCCCGGCTTCGAGTTCCCCCAGCGTTCGCTCGAGTCCGGCGATCTGGGTACGCAACAGGCGGCGGCGCTCGGCCGCCTCGTCAAGGGGCTGAGCTGAGGACTCGGAGGTCACGTAGAGAGCAGCCGCGACCTCGCGCGGGTCGACCCCGGTCGCATGCGCCTCGCGCGCGGCGTCGGCCGCGATCGTGCCCACCGCAGAAGGCCGCTGCTGGGTCGAGGCGACGAACGTGCCGCTGCCTTGCTGACTATCGATCAGGCCCTCGTGCTCGAGGCGCTGGTAGACGGCGCGCACTGTATTGACGTTTACGCCGATCGCCTCAGCCAAGTCACGTAGCCCTGGCAGTCGCTGGCTCGGCTTGAACCTGCCGTCGCGGATTCGGGTGCGCAGCGCCCACGCTAGCTGTACCCCGATTGGAACCTCGGCGTCGCGGTCGATGGCGACGTCGAATCCCTCTGCGCCGATGGTCTCTGGCTGCATTGTCATACCTCCACGGTAGCGCCCAGGACCTCGGACGTACAGTGTGCTGGTCAACTAGTACACTAGCGCTGTGGCGCGATCCCACCCTGACGGCAGAGGTCTCGTTGGCGATGTGCCTGCGCGGGCGTTTTTGCCGGTGAGGAACCTGCTGGAGGAAGTCGGGGACATGATGATCCTCACGGGCAGGACGATCACCTCTGCTCTGCGCCCTCCGTATCCGTACGGCGGGGAGTTTGTGTCGCAGTTCCTGTTCACGATACGGCTGTGCTGGTTCCCGCTGCTGGTCTCGACGATGGCCATCAGTTATGCCGCGCCCGGGCTGCAGGCGGCGAACTTCTTTCAAATCTTTGGCGCACTCGATCGGCTCGGCGGGATCTTCGTGCTCGCGGCGGTCCGCGAAATCGGGCCCCTGATCACCGCGATCGTGCTCGCTGGGGTGGCGGGTACGGCGATCACGGCGGATCTGGGGGCGCGCAAGATTCGTGAGGAGCTAGACGCTTTGCAGGTGCTGGGCGTGGACCCGATCAAGAACCTCGTCGTGCCGCGNNTGGCGCTGATGATCGTGACGGGCTTGTTCAACATCTACGCGGTTCTCTTCGGCCTCTTCGGTGGCCTGGCCGCCGAGGCCGTCAAGGGTCAGGCGCTGGCATCGTTCTGGGCGACGTTCTTCGCGAACATCACAACCACCGACCTGTGGGGGTCGGTGCTGAAGACGACGATCTTCGGGGCGATCATCGCGATCGTCTGCTGTTACAAGGGCATGTCCGCATCGGGCGGCGCGGAGGGTGTCGGCCGCGCGGTCAACCAGGCGGTCGTGATCTCGTTCCTGGGGATCGGAGCCTTCAACACGGTCTTTACCCAGACGCTGCTCGCCACCCATCCCAACATCCTGGTGATGAAGTGAACGAACTGCTGGCGATGCCGCGTGAATGGCTGGCGGCCACGGGCGAGATCAGTCGCTTCACCGGCAACGTCATGCGCGATGTGTGGGGGTTGCGGGTATTTCGCTTCTTCGGTGAGACGCTGCGTCAGGCTGGGGTCCTGATCGTCGGCTCGACGCTCGTCATCTGGGCGTTGGTCTTCATTACGGGGTTGGGCACGTGCGGTGTCGGTGGCGCCTATTTCACCGAGGCCCAGGGCGCGCCGTCCTACGCGGGCGTGTTCGCCGCGTGGTGCAACCTGCGCGAGGCCGTTCCGTACGTGTTCGGCTACATGATGGCCGCGAAGGTCGGTACGGGGATCGTGGCCGAGCTCGGGGCGATGCGGATCTCCGATGAGATCGATGCGCTCGAGGTGATGGGGTTCGACTCGATGACGTTCCTGTGCGCCACGCGGCTGCTCGCGGCTTGGATCGTGCTGCCGTTCATGTACGTCGGGGCGATCGGCGTGGCGTACTTTGGCTCATATCTCGCGGTCGTGAAGCAGATCGGATTTGTCTCCTCGGGTGGCTACCTGTTGATCTTCTGGCAGTTCCAGAACGCGCCGGACTTCCTATTCAGCCTGATCAAGGGGATGATGATGGCTACGGCGATCGTGCTCGTGGGCTGCTACTACGGTTACAACGCCAGTGGCGGCCCTGTCGGTGTCGGCACGGCGACGGCCAAGTCGATGGTGCTCAACCTGGTGCTCGTGAACCTGATCGGCATGTTCGGAACGCAGGTCTTCTGGGGCTCGAGCGCACGGGCTCCGATCGGCGGGTGAAGACGCCGCCGGGCGCCGTGCGCGACCCCGGCCGCATTCTCACGCCGCCCCCAGTCGCTACGCTGGCGCCATGTCGAAGACGCTCGTAATCGCCGAGAAGCCCTCCGTGGGGCAGGACTTGGCGCGCGTGCTTCAGGGACCGTTCCAGAAGAAGGAGGGCTGGCTGGAGGGTCCTGAGCACGTGGTGACGTGGGCGGTGGGACACCTGGTGCAGCTTGCCGAGCCGGACGAGTACGACCCGAAGTTCAAGCGCTGGAGGATGCCCGACCTGCCGATCGTGCCCGATAAGTTCAAGCTGGTGGTGCGCGACGAGCGCTC
>PLBZ01000066.1:17298-29886 GCA_003134675.1 Solirubrobacterales bacterium | reverse complement strand
AACGCGGCGATGAAGGAGGCGTTCAAAGGGCTGCGTCCGGCGGCGGAGTTCGCGAAGCTGGAGCAGGCTGCGCGCTCGCGCTCGGAGGCCGACTGGATTGTGGGCATGAACGCTACGCGGGCGGCCACGATTCGGTTGCGCAGCTCGTTCGATGGCGCGGTATCGCTTGGCCGTGTGCAGACGCCGACGCTGGCGATCATCGCCCGTCGCGAGGAGGAGATCAGGGCGTTCAAGCCCGAGCCGTACTGGCTGGTGGACGCCACTTTCGTGGCCGGGGTGGGTGGGCATCCAAACGACGAGCAGGCCAGCGGCGAGCGGACCTACATCGGCCGCTTCCATGCGGGAGCTCAGCCGCGGATCTCGAGCGAGGCGGAAGCGGCTGCGGTCGTGCAGGCGTGTGAAGGCAAGCAGGGTCAGATCACAAAGCTGGAGAAGAAAAAGCAGAAAGAGCGCGCGCCGATGCTGTACGACCTGACGACGCTGCAGCGGGAGGCAAATACCCGCTATGGCTTCTCGGCCCGGCGCACGTTGGCGGCGGCGCAGCGGTTGTACGAGGAGCACAAGGCGCTGACATATCCGAGGACGAACTCGCGCTATTTGACGACCGACATGATCGGTGAGATCAAGCCGATTGCCAAGCTGGTGGGAAGGCAGGCTGAGTACTCCAAGGCCGCGGAGTACGTGACCGGCCTGGAGCATCTGCCGCTGGGCCGCGTGGTTAACGATGCAAAGGTGACCGACCACCACGCGATCATCCCCACGCGCTCGGAGCACAACCTCGAGAAAATGGGCTCGGACGACCGTCGGGTCTACGACATGGCGGTCAGGCGCTTCCTGGCCGTGTTCCATCCCGAGGCGGTGTTCGAGAACACGAAGGTGGAGACGACGGTGCCGGCCGGCCTGCAGGAGAAGGACGGCGGGCATGTCTTCCGCACGCGCGGCAAGCTTCTGCTGGTGCCCGGCTGGCGCGGGGTGTACGGCGAGGCGGCAGCCGATTCGGCGAAACCCGAGAAAGAGCGAGGCGGCGAGGAGGACGAGGGCGCAGATCAGCAGCTGCCGCGGTTGGAGCAGGACGAGGAGGTGCAGACGCGGGAGATAAAAAGCGCGCGCAAGGAAACCAAACCGCCTCGTCGCTATAGCGACGCATCGCTGCTCGGTGCGATGGAGACCGCGGGCAAGCTGGTCGATGACGAGGAGCTGCGTGAGGCGATGAAGGACTCGGGAATCGGCACACCGGCGACGCGGGCGGCGATCATCGAGCGGCTGATCACGGTCGGGTATGTCGAGCGCGATGGGCGTGCGCTGGTGGCGAGCGAGAAGGGCTTGAACGTGATCAGGCTGCTGAACGAGCACGCGTTGACCTCGCCCGGGCTGACTGGCAGCTGGGAGCACCGGTTGGGAAAGATCGAGCGTGGGGAGGACTCACGCAAGCAGTTCATGAGCGACATCGCGGGCTTTGCGCTCCAGACCGTCAAAGAGCTGGACGAGACGCTCAAAGATGTGCGGATTCCCCGCGCGCAGCTCGGGCCGTGCCCGGTGTGCGGTCATGAGATCGTGGAGAACCGCAAGGGCTACTCGTGCTGGGCGCGTGAGGACCCCGGCTGCGGGTTTGTGATCTGGAAGAGCAAAGCGGGCAAGACGCTGCCGATCGCTGTGGCGCGCGAACTGATCAAGACCGGCTATACCGAGCGCGCGGTGACAGGCTTCAAGGGACGCAGCGGGCGCAGCTTCCGGGCACACCTGGCCCTCAGCCAGACCGAGGAGGGGAAATGGCGAGTCGAGTTCAACGAGGAGTGGGCAAAGGAGGGCGCGAAGCCCCCGGAGGCCGAGACGGAGAGCACTGCCGACGTGCAGGCTCATAGCGTGGCGTAGCACTGGAGTCTTTGGCTGGTAGTCAGCGGAGCGTGTCGGGTGGGTGCGCAAGGATGAGAAGCAGTGCCGATCACGCTGATCACCGGACCCGCGAACGCGGGCAAGGCTCGAGAGGTGATGGCCGCGGTGCGCAGGCATCTCGCCCATGGGGAGGAGCCGCTGCTGATCGTGCCGACGCGGGCGGACGCGGAGCACTACCGATGCGAGCTGGCACGGGATGGGATCGTGCTGGGCGCGCGAGTGGAGCGCTTTGACGGGCTGATCAGCGAGGCGGTGCGTCGCGCGGGGATAGGCGAACCGGTGCTGGGGAGGGTGGCTCGAGAACGGGTGCTGGCGAGGGTGGTCGAGGAATCGGCCCCCACCCTCCCCGATGCGCGCAGCACCCCGGGGCTCGTGCGGGCGCTGACGGCGATGGTGGCCGAGTTGGAGGTGCAGCGCGTGACCCCGATGCGGCTGGAGGCGGCGCTGCGAGCGTGGGCGAGCGCGGACGGCGCGCGCGCGGCGGGGAGCGTGGAGCAGCTGGAGAGGTGCTTTGGGGAGTATCGGCGGGTGTTGAAGCGGATTGGGCGCACCGACTACGAGCGGCGCGCGGCGCAAGCGCTGGACGCGCTGCGGCGCAAGCCCGCGCTGTGGGGAAGGACGCCGGTGCTGATGTACGGGTTTGACGATTTCGGCGTACTGCAGCTCGATGCGATCGAGACGCTCGGCGCGGTGGTGGGCGCGCCGGTGACTGTGTCGCTGACATATGAGCCTGGGCGGGCGGCGTTTGCGGGGCGGGCGGGCACCTTTCAGACGCTTGCGCCGCTGGCGGCGGAGCATCGGCGACTACAGGCGCGCGCGGAGTACTACGCCCCGCAGGCACGCACGGCACTGCATCATCTGGAGCGCTCGCTGTTCGAGCCGGGGGCGGGACGAGTGGAGGCGGCCGGGGCGATACGGCTGCTGGAGGGCGGGGGCGAGCGCGCCGAGATGGAGCTGGTGGCGGGCGAAGTGCGGACGCTGCTGGATGAGGGGGTCGAGCCGGAGGAGATCGCGGTGGTGCACCGCTCGCCGAGTGCGGTGGCGGATTTGCTTGGGGAGGTGTTCGGAGCGCTGAGAATTCCGTATGCGCTGGAGCGGCGGGTGCCGTTCGTGAATACTGCGACGGGTGGGGCGCTGGTGGGGGCATTGCGCTGCGCGACCGACGACGGGGAGGCGGGTGACCTGCTGACCTGGCTGCGGGCGCCGGGCCTGTTGGAGCGCCCCGAGCTGGCCGACCGCCTGGAGGCGCGAACACGGCGTGAGGGTGCCTCGAGCGCAGCGCGGGCGAAGGCGATCTGGGAGGCAGAGCATTGGCGTTTGGAGGCGCTCGAGCACATGCGCGAGGCGGCAGAGCGAGGCGGGGCGGCACTGAGTGAACGCGCCGCGCGTGAGCTGGAGTGGCTGTTTGCCGCTCCCCGGCGAGGTGGAGCCGCGATCCTTCAGAGCGACGAGCTGGACGAGGCGCGCGCACTAGCGGTGGGGCGACGCGCGCTGGAAGAGCTGGGCAAGCTGGCGCGTGCCGCCCCCGAGCTGGGAGTGGATGCCGCGGAGCTGGTGCGTGTGCTGGAGGGGTTGGAGATCGTGAGCGGCGAGCGAGCGGCGCCGGGGAGGGTGGCAGTGGTAGATCCGCTAGCGCTACGAGCGCGGCGCGTGAGGGCACTGTTCTTGTGCGGTCTACAGGAGGGCGTGTTCCCGGCGAGCGCACGGCCCGAGCCGCTGCTGGCCGAGGAGGAGCGGCGGAGACTGGCGGAAACCTCAGGGCTGCGCCTGGGCAGGCAGGGGGAGGCACTTGCAGCGGAGCGATATGCGCTGTACGCGGCGGTGTCGCGACCGGAGGAGTTGGTGGTGCTGAGCTGGCATGCGGCGAGTGACGACGGCGTGGCAAAGGCGAGATCGCTGTTCGTGGACGACGTGGTGGACCTGTTCGAGGACGGGTTGGAAGAGCGGCGAGCTCGCCGGCCGCTGGGGGCGGCGGGCTGGATCGGATCCGGCGATGGCGCGCTTGGCGCGCGTCCGCAAAGCCCGCTGAGGTCACTGGGCGATGAGGAGCTGAAGGATGAGCTGGGAAAACACACGTGGTCGGCGTCCTCTTTGGAGGTGTGGGCGAGCTGCCCAGTGAAGTGGTTTGTGCAGAGGATGCTGCGCGCGGAGGATCTCGACCCAGACCCTGAGCCACTCGCGCGCGGGGGGCTGGCGCACGCGGTGCTGAAGGACACTCTCGAGGGGCTGCGTGAGCAGACCGGCTCGGCGAAGCTGACCCCGGCGCGGCTGGGGCTCGCGCGCGAGCTGTTGCGGGAGGCGTTGGGGAGGCGTCAGGCGGAGTTCCCTCTGTCGGCAGCCGGAGAGCGCCGGCCGGGGCTGCGCCGCCGGTTAGAAGCGGATTTGGAGCGTTATCTGGAGCACGCAGCCGAGCATTGCGGCCCGCTGGAGCCCACGTATCTGGAGTTGGGGTTCGGGTTCGGCGAAGAGGAGGATGTGGACCCCACCCGCCGCGCCCCCTCCCTGCCGGCGCTGGATCTCGGCAAAGGTTTGCGCCTGCGGGGGCGGATTGATCGCGTCGATGTCGATCCGGGCAGCGGTGAGGCGGTTGTATACGACTACAAGGGTCGGAATGTGTCGCCGGCGGCGAAGTGGGCAGAGCAGGGGAACGTGCAGGTCGCGCTGTATATGAGGGCCGTCGAGGAGCTGCTCGGGCTGGAGGTAGTGGGCGGCTTTTACCAGCCGCTGAGCGGCGCGGATCTGCGCGCGCGCGGCGTGCTCGACGGTGAGAGCCGGGTGGAGATCGAGTGCGTGCGGGGCGAGGTGCGCGATCACATGGAGGTGCAGGAACTGCTGGAGGAGGCAGTGGCGGCGGCGCGCGAGGCGGCGTCGCAGGCGGCGCGCGGCGAGCTGGAGGGAAGGCCGCGGACGTGCGCGTATAGGGGTGGGTGCATGTATCCGACTATCTGTCGGTGCGAGCCATGACTGGGCGAGCATTGACCGGGGAGCAGGAGCAGGCGGTCGCCCGTCGCAGCGAGCCGCTGTTGCTGGCGGCCGGGGCGGGGAGCGGGAAGACCTCGGTGCTGGTCGAGCGATTTGTGCGGGCTGTGCGCGATGACGGCATCGCTCCGGGCAGGATCCTGGCGATCACGTTTACCGAGCGTGCGGCGGGCGAGCTGCGTGAGCGGGTGCGCAGGCAGTTCAGGGAGCTGGGGGAGCGTGAGGCGGCACGCGACACCGAGGCGGCGTTCGTGAGCACGTTCCACGGGTTTTGTGCCCGTCTGCTGCGTTTGCATTCGTTGGCGGCAGGGCTCGATCCGGAGTTCGTAATCCTCGACGAGGGCTTGGCGGCTCGGCTGCGCGGACGGGCGTTTGCGAGCGCACTGGGGGGGTTCCTCGAGGGCGAACGAAGTGAGGCGGTGGACTTGGTGGCGGCGTATGGAGCCGATCGCGTGCGCGCGATGGTGGGTGCAACGTACGCGGAGCTGCGCAGCAGGGGCATGCATCTGCCTACGTTTCCTGTGCCGGTCCGGATGGGTGAGCTGGACGAGGTCGATGCGGAAGGCGTGAGGACAGCAGAGCTGCTGAGGGAGCTGCTGGAGCGGTTCGGCCGCGAGTATGAGGTGCGCAAGCGAGAGCGCAGTGCTGTGGACTTCGACGATCTGGAGCTGAGAGCACGCGCGCTACTGGACGAGCACGAGAGTGTGCGTGTGGCGTGGGCAGAGCGTTTTGAGCTGCTGATGGTGGACGAGTTCCAGGACACAAACCCCCGTCAGCTGGCGATCCTGAAGGCGCTGGACCGCGGGAATCTGTTCACGGTGGGAGACGAGCTGCAGTCGATCTATGGCTTTAGGCACGCCGACGTGAGCCTGTTCCGCGCTCGCCGTGACGAGCTGGCCGAGCGTGGGGGCAGCCTGTCGCTCACCCGCAACTTCCGCGGCCGCAAGCCGCTACTGGAAGCGGTGAACGCCGTGTTTGCAGAGCGTTTCGGGGATAGGTACACGCCACTGCAGGCAGGCCGCGTGCTCCAGAGCGCCCCGGAGGAGCCGATCGTGGAGCTGCTGCTGACCCACAAGCGCGGCTGGGACGAGGACGAGAAGTTGGCCGATAGGATCGCCGGCGAGCTGCCGCCCGCCCCGCGCTGGCGCCACGCTGAGGCACGCTTGCTGGCCCAGCGCGTGGCTGAGCTCGTGGAGGGTGGGGCGGTGCAGCCAGGGGACGTGGCGGTGCTGTTGCGAGCTGTCGGCGATTTGGAGGTGTACGAGGGGGCGCTGAAGGACTGCGGCCTGCGCACGCTGGCAACGGTGGGAGGTTTTTGGGGCGGCCAGCAAGTGGGCGACCTGCTGGCGTATCTGCGCGCGCTCGCCAACCCGCTGGATGAGTTGGCGCTATACGGCACGCTGGCATCCCCGCTGGTCGGAGTGTCGAGCGATGGTCTGGCGCTGTTGGGGCGCGCCGCGAAAGCGGGCAAACGCGGTGTGTGGGAGATGCTCGGGTATGTGGGAGAGGGCCTCTACAATGACGAGCCGCCAGTACCCCGTCTGCCCGCTGTCGACCGTGACTTGCTGGTGCGGTTCCACGCGCGCTTGAAGGCCGAGCGCGTCGTGGCGAGACGTCGGACGATCTCGCAGCTGATCGAGCGTGCGCTCGATGCGAGCGGTTATGTGGCGCACGTGCTGTCATTGAGCTGGGGCGAGCGGCGGCTGGCGAATGTGCACAAGCTGCTGCGCGTGGCCCGCCGATATGAGGCGAGCGAGGGGCGCGACCTGCGGGGCTTCCTCGACCATGTGGCCCACCAACAAGACGGGTTGAGTAGCGCCGAGCCGGATGCGCCTGTTGCCGACGGCGAGTCCGATGCGGTGCGGCTGATGAGTATCCATGCGGCGAAGGGCCTCGAGTTCGACGTGGTGTGTGTCGCCGATTTGGGACGGGCACAAAACCTGAGCGTGCCCGACCTGCTCGTGGACGGTGACCGGGTAGGCCTGCGCCTGGCGCGGCTCGATGGATCGGAGGCGACGCCGACACTCGACTTCGAGCAGCTGTGTGAGGAGCGCCGGCAGGCGCAAGCCGAGGAGGAGGAGCGGATCCTGTACGTAGCGATGACCCGCGCGCGCGAGCGGTTGCTGCTGAGTGGGGGGGTCGACCTGGAGCGCTGGCCGGAGCAGAAGCTGGGAGCGCCCGTGATCTCCTGGCTCGGTCCGGCGCTCGTGACGGAGCTGTCCGCGAGCGTGCAGGCGCTCCAGGTGCCGGTGGGGGAGCTCGCGGTGATCGCACGCGATGGGACACGGGTGCGGGTGGGTTACAGGTGCAGCGCGCCGGAGATGGTCGGCACGGTATTGCGTCTCGATCCGCCGTTGAGCGATGCAAATCCGATTGTTACCGGAGAAGAAAAAGAAGAACAACTATCTTCGCCACCCCAGGAGACCCCGGTCGCCGATCCAGTGCGGCTCCAGACACTCAGCTATACGGCGTTGAGCGAGCTGGAGCGCTGCGGCTACCGCTATTACCTGGAACGGGTGCTGGGGCTGGCGGAGAAACGCCTGCCTGCGCGGGCTGAGGAGCTCCACCGGGACGGTTTGGAGGCGCGCATGCGCGGCACGATCGTCCACCGTCTGTTGGAGTCGCTTGACTTTGCGGGAGGCGGCGCTCCATCTGAGGGAGACGTGGCGAAGGTGGCACGTGAGCTGGGCGTGCGCGTCCAGGCGCGCGAGCGCGAGGAGCTTGCGGCGCTGCTGCGCACGGCGCTCGACACCGACCTCGCGGCGCGCTTGGCCGTCGCCTCGCGCGGAGCGCGGCGGGAGTATCCGTTCGCCTTCTCCCTCGGATCGGATGAGCCGCTCGTGACCGGCGTGATCGACATCCTCGTGCGCGAGTCAGATGGGGGTCTGCTGGTTGTGGATTACAAGAGCGACCGAGTTGGCGCTGAGGAGGATCTGAGGGCGGTGGTCGAGCGCGAGTACGCGATCCAGCGTCTGGTGTACGCGCTTGCTGTGTTGTCTGACGGTTCGCCGCGCGTGGAGATCGTCCACTGGTTCCTGCATCGTCCGGGGGAGCCGATCAGTGCGGGTTATGTTGCGGCCGATAAGCCAGAGCTAGAAGATCGTATGGCCGAATTGACTGGTCGCGCGCGCACACGCACGTTCATCGTCAGTCAAGATCCACATCGCGGTTTGTGTCTGACGTGCCCGGGACGTTCGGGACTGTGCTCTTGGAGTGACTCCGACACGCTGCGTGAGCGAGTGGGAGCATAGGAGGACCTTGGCGGAGGACTCCCGAGAGGGGTATTCGGATGGGGAGCTGTTTGCGCGCGCTCGTGCAGGGGATGTACGGGCGCGCGAACGGCTGGCCGAACGCTATCTGCCGCTCGCCCGTCACCTGGCACGCCGCTACCAGCGCAGCGAAGAGCCGCTCGAGGATCTCGTGCAGGTCGCTTCGTTGGGCCTGCTGAAGGCGATCGACCGGTTTGATACCGATCGCGACATAGCTTTCTCGAGCTTCGCCGTACCGACGATTCTCGGTGAGCTCAAGCGCCACTTCCGCGATCGCACGTGGTCGGTGCGGGTGCCACGAGACCTCCAGGAGCTCGCGCTGCGAGTGGATCGAGCGGTCGCGGAGCTGTCTTTAAGTAGACACCGCGCGCCGACGGTCGCTGAGCTCGCCGAGGCGCTGGACGCCACCGAGGAGCAGGTGCTCGAGGCGCTGCAGGCCGCGGGCGCTTACCACGCCGGCTCCCTGGATGCGCCCCGTCCCGGGCGGACCGGCGCGGAGGTTCCCGGGGAGAGCTTGGCCGATGCGCTGGGGGAGGAGGAGGGTGGCTTCGAGCGGGCCGAGGAGCGCGCTACCCTGGCGCCACTGCTCGCGCACGTCTCCTCCCGCGAGCATCTGGTGCTGAGGTTGCGCTTCGGCGAGGACCTGACTCAGACGGAGATCGGCGAGCGGATCGGGGTCTCCCAGATGCAGGTCTCCCGGCTCATCCGCCATGCGCTCATCCGTCTGCGTGCGGGCCTGATCGAGCACGAACCGCCTGAGTGAGGAGCTGCGGGTGATGCCAGCACGCGCGTAAGCGGTGTATTCAGCCGAAGCGCACCGTGAGGACTAGCTCCTCTCGCGAGTGCTCAGTGGAGGAGGACTCGATCCTCAGCTCGTCGGAAAGCCGCTCGAGCACGTTGCCGACGCCGGGGACAGCAGCGTCAGCGAGCAGCTTGGCGGCGCCCTGCTCGGAGAGCTCACCGACGCGCAGCTCGATCCCCCGCCCATCGGTAACAACCGCAAAGGCAACATGGCCATCGTTCGCATGCGCGGGTGAGTGGGCAGAGAGCGCGTCGCAGAGGATCATCGCGTCGTCCAGTCGATTCATCGGACAGTCAGCCCGGACGAGGACCATCGAGACCACACGAGACAGCACGGGGCCGGCCAGCGGCCCGTTCGCCAGGCGCAGGGAAACGGAGTTCTCCGCCGCCGGCTCGCTCTGGACAGGTGTACTGGTCACGAGGAAGCGCTCGAGAGCGGGAAAGTCATGCGCACCTCGGTGCGCTCGTCCTCGTCGCGGCCGAGCTGCACAGACTCTGTCAGCGAGACGATCAGCGGGAGTCCCAGGCCGAGCCCGGGACTGTCAGGTCGCGGTCCGATTCCCGGACCTCCATCGCGCACCACCACCACCAGCTTCTCTTCCTGCAGCGTGGCGAGGACCTCGAGCAGCCCCTCCTGGCCATCGGGATAGGCATGCACGACGACGTTCGTGCATGCCTCGGTGACCGCGAGACGGATGTTGGAGAGGATTTGCTCCTCGACCGCGAATGCCTCTCCGAGCGCCCCGAAGGCGTGACGTACGACTGCGATATTTGCGGCTCGCGCCGGGAGCGCCAGCTCTATATCCGGCGTCGTGGTGGCCGGCGTCATCGTGGCTCCTGGGATCCTTGACGTACTCGTCTTTGCTGATGGTGCCCTGCGCGGGCGGTTTTCACACATTGAACAACGATGACCAAGCACGATCTCCCGCTCCGCGATGCCTTCGGGAGCATCCGGTTGGGCTCGCGAACCTGGTGCGCCGCTGGAAGTGAGCATACGCCAGAGCCATGTCGGAATCCGGCCGGATGACCCCCGACGCCTCGCTCGCGGCGCCTCCGCGCTGCTACGCTTTCTGGCTCCGCCTCAGGTGCCCGCCTATACCCGTACGGGGTGTGCCCACCCGTACGGGATGCACCGCCCCAAGGGAGCACTTCCATGACTTCGCACACCAAGCAGCCGCCAAAGGCCGTCGGACTCTACGACCCTCGCTTCGAGCACGATGCGTGCGGCGTGGGCATGGTCGCGCGTCTGGACAATCGGCCCACCCACGAGGTAATCTCGCGGGCGATCACGGCGCTCGAGAACCTCGAGCACCGCGGTGCCTCTGGCGCGGATCCATGCACAGGCGACGGCGCGGGGATCCTGCTGCAAATGCCCGACGAGCTGCTGCGCTCGGTGGTCGACTTCGAGCTGCCGCCGCTCGGCGCCTACGGGGTCCTGATGTGCTTCCTGCCGACGGAGCCCGCTGCGCGAGAGCGACTGGAAGACCTGCTGGAGCGAACCGTGCACGCGGAGGGCCAGCGGCTGCTCGGCTGGCGCGACGTGCCGATCTGCGAGGAGCACACCGGCGAGGTCGCCGGTGCCTGCCGCCCGGCGATCCGCCAGCTGTTCGTCGGCGCTGACGCGGGTCAGGAGGGTGACCAGGACGCCTTCGAGCGCAAGCTGTACGTGATCCGTCGCGTCTGCGAGCTGACCGCCGAGGATCCTGGCCTGTACGTCTGTTCGAGCTCCTCGCGCACCCTCAACTACAAGGGCATGCTGATCAGCTACCAACTGGCCGCTTTCTACCCGGACCTGCGCGACGAGCGCGCCAAGAGTGCGCTGGCACTGGTGCACTCGCGCTTCTCGACTAATACCTTCCCGAGCTGGGAGCTCGCACATCCCTACCGGGTGATCTGCCACAACGGCGAGATCAACACGGTGAAGGGCAATGTCAACTGGATGCGGGCCCGCGAGTCAGAGCTGCAGAGCGAGCTGTTCGGTGAGGACCTGCAGAAGATCCTCCCTGTCGTGACCCAGGGCAACTCGGACTCCGCGACATTCGACAACGTGCTCGAGCTGCTGCAGCTCGCGGGACGCTCGCTGCCGCATGCGGTAATGATGATGATCCCCGAGGCCTACCGCGACCGCGAGGACCTACCGGAAGATCTGAAGGGCTTCTACGCCTTCCACGCCTGTCTGATGGAGCCGTGGGACGGACCGGCATCGGTCGCGTTCACGGACGGGCGCGTGGTCGGGGCAACACTCGACCGCAACGGGTTGCGGCCAGGACGCTGGATGGAGACTACCGACGGCCACGTCGTGCTCGGCTCGGAGTCTGGGCTGCTGGATATCCCCGCCGATCAGGTGCTGCGCCTGGGGCGTTTGCAGCCAGGCAAGCTGTTCCTGGTCGACCTTGAGCGGGGGTGCATTGT
This sequence comes from Solirubrobacterales bacterium, assembly GCA_003134675.1. Taxonomy (GTDB): domain Bacteria; phylum Actinomycetota; class Thermoleophilia; order Solirubrobacterales; family Solirubrobacteraceae; genus Palsa-744. The sequence continues at coordinate 18,532 of PLBZ01000066.1, read as the reverse complement.
CGAAGACGGCGAGGTCAAGCGGGAGGTTGCGAGCCGTAGGCCTTACGGCGAGTGGTACGCCGGCAACTCGGTTCACTTCTCCGAGCTGCCTCCATCCGATCAGGTGACGCTGTCCGATCAGCCGCTACGGCTGCGCCAGCGCGCGTTCGGCTACTCAATGGAGGATCTGCGCGTGCTGCTCACGCCGATGGCGCGCGAGGGGGCGGAGCCGGTCGGCTCGATGGGCAACGATCTGTCTCTGGCGGTGCTCTCCGACCAGGCGCCGCCGCTGTTCTCCTACTTCAAGCAGCTGTTCGCACAGGTGACGAACCCGCCGATCGANNATCGACCCGATCCGCGAGGAAGTGGTGATGAGCCTGGCGACGAGTCTCGGCACTGAGCGAAACCTGTTCGGCGAGACGCCCGAGCACGCGCACAAGCTGGCGCTGGACCAGCCAATCTTGCTCAACCGCGAGCTGGAGACCTTGCGCCACGTCTCCTACGAGGAGTTCGCGGCGCGCACGATCGACATCACCTGGCCGGTCGTGGAGGGTGTCGCCGGGATTGACGGTGCGCTCGCGCGCATCTGTGCGGAGGCTCACGATGCGATCGCCGAGGGTGTCAACATCATCGTCCTCTCCGACCGGCTCTTGGGGCCGAGCCGAGGGCCGGTCCCCTCGCTGCTGGCGGTGGCCGCCGTTCACCACCACCTCGTGCGTGAGGGCACACGCCTGCGCGCCGGGATCATCCTCGAGTCGGGCGAGCCGCGGGAGGTGCACCACTTCGCCACGCTGCTGGGCTATGGCGCCAGCGCGATCAACCCATATCTGATGCTGGAGACGCTCGACGGGCTCGTCTTCGAAGGACTCCTCACACGTGTCGGGGAGGATGGTCGCGAGGTTTCGCTGACGCCCGAGGAAGCTGCCCGGAACATGGTCAAGGCGATCGGCAAAGGGTTGCTGAAGACGATCTCCAAGATGGGCATCTCCACAATCCAGTCCTATTGTGGCGCGCAGATCTTCGAGGCAGTCGGCCTCGAGCCCGCGCTGATCGACAGGCATTTCACCGGCACGGCTTCGCGCATCGGTGGGATCGGTCTCGAGGTGCTGGCGACCGAGGCGCTGCAGCGCCATGCGCGTGCGTGGCCGACCTCAACCTACGGCGACGGCGTCGACACCACTGGGCTGCTTCCCGTCGGTGGGATCTACGCATGGCGACGGGACGGCGAGCATCACATGTGGAACCCCGAGACGAT
>PLBZ01000066.1:0-17274 GCA_003134675.1 Solirubrobacterales bacterium | reverse complement strand
GCGGCGCGCAAAGCCACGCTGCGGGGCCTATTGAAGATCGGAGGTGGGCGGGAATCTGATTTTGAACCCATCGCATTGGAGGACGTGGAGCCGGCAAAGGAGATCGTCAGGCGCTTCTGCACAGGCGCGATGAGCCTCGGGTCGATCTCCCGTGAGGCCCACGAGACACTGGCGATCGCGATGAACCGCCTCGGCGGGCGCTCGAACACGGGGGAGGGCGGGGAGGACCCAGCGCGCTACACGCCCGACCCCAACGGCGACCGCCGGCGCTCGGCGATCAAGCAGGTCGCCTCTGGTCGCTTCGGCGTGACGATCCACTACCTCGTGAACGCGGACGAGCTGCAGATCAAGATGGCCCAGGGCGCCAAGCCCGGCGAGGGTGGCCAGCTGCCGGGGCACAAGGTCGACAAGTACATCGGCTCGATCCGCCACACCACCCCCGGCGTGGGCCTGATCTCACCGCCACCGCACCACGACATCTATTCGATCGAGGACCTCAAGCAGCTGATCTACGACCTGCGCTGCGCTAACCCACAGGCGCAGGTGTCGGTCAAGCTTGTCTCCGAGGTGGGCGTCGGCACGGTGGCGGCGGGCGTGTCGAAGGCCAATGCCGACCGTGTGCTGATCGCCGGCCACGATGGCGGCACCGGTGCCTCGCCGCTGTCCTCGATCCAGTCGGCGGGCGTGCCCTGGGAGATCGGCCTGGCCGAGACCCAGCAGACGCTGCTGTTGAACGATTTGCGCTCGCGGATCATCGTGCAGACCGACGGCCAGTTGAAGACCGGTCGCGACGTAGTGATCGCGGCGATGCTGGGCGCCGATGAGATGGGCTTCTCCACAGGGCCGCTGATCGCGACAGGCTGCATCATGATGCGCGCCTGCCACCTGAACACCTGTCCGGTGGGGATCGCCACCCAGGATCCGGAGCTGCGTAAGCGCTTCAAGGGCACTCCCGAGCATGTCGTCAACTTCTTCTTCTTCGTCGCCGAGGAGGTGCGCGAGATTCTCGCCTCACTGGGGCTACGAACGCTCGATGAGGCAATTGGCCGCGTCGATCTGCTCGGTGCGGGAGAGGCGATCGATCATTGGAAGGCACGGGGCGTCGATCTCTCCCACGTATTGCGGCCTGTCGAGTTGTCCGAGGGCGCGCCTCGCCGACGCGTGGAAGCGCCTCCGGCGGTGCTCGAGGACGCACTCGACTGGCAGTTGGTCGAGCGAGCACGCCCGCTCCTGGAGCGTCAGGGGGCCACTACCGCGGGCGAGGATCAGGTGCGAATCGCCCATGAGATTCGCAACCGCAATCGCTGCGTGGGGGGCATTCTCTCCAGCCATATCGCGCGCACACATGGAGCGGAGGGCTTGCCAGCGAACTCGATCATGGTCGACTTCGAAGGCTCGGCTGGGCAGAGCTTCGGCGGCTGGCTGGCGCCGGGTGTGACCTTCACGTTGCGTGGTGACGCCAACGACTATGCCGGCAAGGGTCTCTCGGGCGGGATACTCGCCGTAAGTCCGCGCGCTGGTATGGGCGAGCACTTCGTCGCCGAGCAGAACGTGATCGTCGGCAACACAGTGCTGTACGGCGCGACCGCCGGCAGGGCCTTTTTCCGTGGCCTGGCGGGTGAGCGCTTTGCGGTGCGCAACTCGGGCGCGAGCGCGGTGGTCGAGGGGGTGGGCGATCATGGCTGCGAGTACATGACCGGCGGACGCGTGGTGGTGCTCGGGCCGACGGGACGCAACTTCGCGGCTGGGATGAGCGGTGGTGTGGCGTATGTGCTGAGCGAGGACGGGAGCTTCGCCAAGCGCTGCAACATGGGCATGGTCGGCTTCGATGAGCTCGACCCAACCGATGTGATCGAGCTGCGTGCGCTGATCGAGGAGCACGGGCGGCGCACGGGCTCACCGGTGGCGGCGCGCGTGCTCGCCAGTTGGGAGGGACTGCTGGAGAGCGGGGCGTTCGTGAAGGTGATGCCCCACGACTACAAGCGTGTCCTCCGGGAGCTCGTCGACGAGCAGACCGAGGGAGTGGCGGCCTGATGGGCAAGCTCGGCGGCTTCCTGCAGATCGAGCGCCGCGGAATACCCCAGCGGGACCCACGTGAGCGCGCGAATGACTACCGCGAGTTTCTGCTCACCCGACCGGTGGAGGAGCTGAGTGAGCAGGGTGGCCGTTGCATGGACTGCGGCGTGCCGTTCTGTCACAACGGCTGCCCCCTCGGAAACCTGATCCCTGACTGGAACGACCTCGTCTATCACGACCGTTTCGAGGACGCGATCGTGGAGCTGCACGCGACGAACAACTTTCCTGAGTTCACCGGTCGGCTCTGTCCTGCGCCGTGTGAGGCTGCATGCGTGCTGGAGATCCGCGAAGGCGATGCGGTGACGATCAAACAGATCGAGCATGCGATCATCAACCGCGCCTGGAACGAGGGCTGGGTGACACCACACCCGCCGCGGCACGAGACCGGGCAGATGGTCGCCGTGGTCGGGTCAGGGCCCGCGGGCATGGCTGCCGCCCAGCAGCTGCGTCGGGCTGGCCATCGCGTGAAGTTGTTCGAGCGCGACGAGGCGGCGGGCGGGCTGGTGCGCTTCGGAGTGCCGGACTTCAAGATCGAGAAGACGGTCGTGCAGCGACGCGTCGAGCAGCTGATCGCCGAGGGCGTCGAGGTCTGCTGCGGGGTCGAGGTCGGCCGCGACGTCACCGTCGAGGAGCTTCGGAGGAGCTTCGATGCGGTCGTGCTGGCGACCGGCTCGCGTGTGCCCCGCGACCTGCCGGTACCGGGCCGGGAGCTCGACGGCGTGCACTTTGCGATGGACTACCTCTATCAGCGCAATCGCTGGGTGGCGCGCGAGCTCGGCCCACAGCCGACCGTCGATCAACCTGCGATCGCGCAGGAGATCACGGCCAAGGACAAGGACGTGGTGGTGATTGGCGGTGGCGATACGGGCGCCGACTGCGTGGGCAACGCGCTGCGCGAGGGCGCGCGCTCGATCGTCCAGCTGGAGCTGCTTCCCAAGCCGCCGCGGAATCGCGCGGACGACCTCACCCCGTGGCCGGAGTGGCCGCTGAAGTACCGGCTGAGCTACGCAATGGAGGAGACCAAGGAGCTCGCGGTGGGCGAGCAGGACTACTCGGTCACGACGGTTCGCTTCAGCGACGACGGCAACGGAGCGGTGGCTGCGCTGCAGATCGCCCAGGCCGCGCCCGAGCCTCCGTTCGGGCCGGTGGCGGGCACCGAGAAAGAGCTCTCGGCGCAGCTCGTGCTGCTCGCGATGGGTTTCCTCGGACCCGAGCAGGCTCTGCTCGACCAGCTGGGTGTGGGCCGGGACGCACGCGGAAACGTCAACGCGGTGAAGCCGTACACGACCTCGGTGGAGGGCGTGTTCGCCGCCGGCGATGCCCGCCGGGGACAATCGCTGATCGTGTGGGCGATCAATGAGGGTCGCCAGTGCGCTCGCATGGTCGACCGCTATCTGGCGGGACAGGTGAACGGGAGCAGCGTCTCCGCCGATCAGTTGCCAGAAGACGGCGCTTCAGCGGGACACTCTGGCGCGGACGAAGGCCCCGAGGGTCCACCACAGCACGTGGGGCCCGGGATCGAAGCCGGATAGCCACGCCGCCTGCGTCAGCGCTCCTAGACTGGCCTGAGTGCCCACTTTCTGTCGTCACAACCGCTTCATCGAGCGCTGCCCGATCTGCAGCAAGACGCTGGTCGATCTCTCGTCCCCCGCGACGACGAAACCGAGACGTGCCGCGACAAAAGGTGCTCCGATACGGTCTCGTCATCCGCGTCTGCGCGCTGGTGGTCGGGAGGTGCGTGTCCACCGCGAGAGTCGCGCTGTGGACGACGGCTATCGCTCAGCGCTGCTCCCGGGCCTGCGCGCCTCCGGGGATGCCCTTGCGCTGGCCGAAGAGATCGCCTTCGCTCACGGTCGCCTGCTTGCGTTAGGAGCGACGCCGCCCGGCCTTTATGCCGAGGTGCGCACGCTGGCTGAGAAGGACATCGAGCAGGCGACCTGGACGAGCTTCTTGATCGCCTACCTCTCACCGCGGGACGGCGATGACCCTTTCGCCGGCATCCGCATGGTCATGGACGGCGCTAGCGATGGCGAAGCCTACGAGGAGGGCGGCCTAGAAGACCTCGATGGAATCCCGGTCGGTCCACGAACCTCCCACGATCCTGCGCGCGGAGCGAGCACGCTGCTCGCCTATCGCCACTGGGCGGAGCGCGCAGGCGACCAGGCGCACGCGTTCGAGGGAGATCCCGCGTGGAGCCCGCAGCGGCGCTTCGAGCGGTGTTTCGAGCGTCTCGCGCTTCCCGGCTTTCCTCGTATGGGACGCTATGACCTGCTCGTCACGCTGGGACGTCTAGGCCTGTACGAGCTACGTGCCGACTCGCTGCATTTCACCAGTGCAAACGAGTCATCCACTCCTGATCTCACCACATTGGCTGCCAAGCGGGTGTTCGCGATCGGCGATCATCTGAACCTCGAGCGTCGCGCCCACGCGCTCGCCGAGGCGATCTCGGTGCCGATTGAGGCGCTCGACCTGGCGCTCGCCAACTGGGGTTCCGGGGCGCGGGTTACGCTCGGATTTCCGAGCGAGACCTGCGATCTAGGTGCGCTCGAGCGCAGCCGGGAGGCGCTGGAGCTGTGACTCGGGGCGTGAGCGGCGCTGTCCTCGGCAGGAGCAATGGCGGCGGGCGAAGGGGGGCGAAAAGTACCGTCCACACCGCCGCCTACAGTCTGGGTCGTTCAGTTATCCCCCCGCGCTTGGAGTCGCGATGCCGCTCTGCTTTATCGAGCCTCAGGATGCCATTCGCGTGATCGCCGAGTCAGTCGGTCGTGAGGCTCGTCGCCAGCTGGTGGGCGAGGTGGTGCGCGCATGGGTGGACGACATCCCCGACCAGGAGCTATCGATCCACTACGCCAAGGCAATCGCCGATCTCGACGAGGACGATCTGCACCTGCTCGCCGCCTGGCACGCCTCGTTGGAGGTGGGTCAACCGATTCCCAACACGGAGTTCCTCGTGGGGGTGTTCGCGAGCCTGGGCGAGAATCGGCGCGAGGCACTGAAGATTGCGGCGGGCTTCCGCGGCGAGGAAGCTTTTCAGGCAGGCGTCTCCGAGGAGCAGGCACTGGACACCGTGCTCCCGCGCCTTTCGCGCGAGCGGGCGATCGAGCTCGCGACCGAGTGCATCCAGCTGTATATGTGGGATCGCCTCGGCTGCGACAACTAGCCGGTCGCTAGACTCGGACCATGTCCGAGGTTGCCGCCACCCCCACGGTCGATGACGTGATGGACGCGTTGTCAAACGTGATTGACCCCGAGCTCGGGTTGGATTTCGTCGAGCTGGGTTTGATCTACGGCGTGGAGGTCAGCGATGGCAACGTGAACGTCACGTTCACGCTCACGACACCCGGGTGCCCGATCGGCCCGCAGGTGACCGAGCAGATCGAAGAGTTCGTGGGCGAACTGGAGGGCGTCAAGACGATTGAGTCCGAGATGGTCTTCACGCCGCCGTGGTCGCCAGAGAAGATGAGCGAGGACGCGAAGTTCGCACTGGGCTACTAGCCGTATTGATTTAGGCGGGTGTCGTCGCTGTCTCGCGAGCGAGTGACAGGAGCCTCGACAGCTCCTCGGCGATGTTCTGGCCGATTGCGTCGATGTCGGGCAGGGCGTCGAAGTCGCCGAGCAGGCCGAAGTTCATCTGGCCGTTGTAGGACATGATCGCGATTGCCAGTGCGTGATGCTGGGGGAGGAAAGCCACCGGGTAGGCTTCGAGCATCTCGCGGCCGAGCACGTACAACGGGAACTGCGGGCCGGGCACGTTGGTTACCAGCAGGTTGAATAGGCGTGTGGAGAAGTTCAGGCGCGATGCCTGCGCCAGGATCGTCGGCGGCGCGAAGTTCTGGACGCCCGCGATGACCTCGGCCCCCAATGCTTGCTTTGACTCCTTCAGGCCGTCCATCGCCTCCGAAACGAAGCGCAGGCGCTGAATGGGGTCGACGATGTAGACGGGCAGAGGTCCCCGCATCACGACGATGCGGTTGCCTCCCTGGTGGTGCTCGTCCTCGGCCCGGACTGAGACGGGCACAAGCGCGCGTAGCTCCATTCCCTCAGTGCGCACCCCGCGGGAGATCAGAAACGAGCGCAGCGCGCCGGCGACGACCGTGAGCACCACGTCGTTGACGGTTCCACCAAAGGCGTTCTTCACGAGCTTGAAGTCCTGGAGTGAGCTGGCGACGCCGACGAAGCGCCTGTGCGGGCCGATGTCGACGTTCAGCGGCGTCTCCGGCGCGGGGTTCAGGCCGGCCCACACGATCTCGCCGATTCCCTCGGCAGCCTCGCGCGCGCGGGCGAATGCGTGGTCGGGGTGCGACAGGGCGTCGAGTGCGCCCTCTGCCAGCTCGATCCCGGTGCGCACCGCGCCACGCAAACCGGCGGCCAGGAGCTCGGCGGCGCCAGGCTCGCGATGAGGTTGCCACGCGCGCCCTGAGTGCCTGAGTGGCGGTGGCTTTGGGGAGAGGTCGAACAACACGGTTGCCAGATCGATGCCGGCGATGCCATCGATCAGCGCGTGGTGGGTCTTTGAGATCAGCGCGAAGCGGTCGTCCTGGAGCCCCTCGATCAACCACATCTCCCACAGCGGCTTGGAGCGGTCGAGCTGCTGGGAGAAGATCCAGGCGGTCAGGCTCTGCAGCTGCTCCCAGCCTCCAGGGGTGGGCAGCGCGGCGTGACGGATGTGGTACTCGACGTTGAAGCTCGGATCGTCGATCCATACCGGCCGTCCGCTGTCAAGCGCTGTATGGGCGAGCTTGTGGCGGTAGCGCGGCACCAGATGCAGCCGCCGGCGGATCTGTTCGAGGAACTCCTCCATCGAGGGGGGCGGCCCCTCGACGATCGTCAGTCCCCCGACGTGCATGTGTGACGTTGGGCCCTCCTGATGCAGGAAGGATGCGTCGACCGGGGTGAGTCTGTCCAGGTGACGTTGCGCCATCGGGCTTAGCGTACCTGGAGGCTCCCTACAATGGCCGTGATGTCTAACACCGTTGAGAAGGTACTGCTCGCGGCGCCGCGCGGATACTGCGCAGGGGTGGATCGTGCTGTGCAGACGGTCGAACGGACGCTTGAGATCCATGGTCCGCCGGTGTATGTGCGCAAGGAGATCGTGCACAACAAGCACGTCGTCGAGCGGTTGCGCGAGCGCGGAGTGATCTTCGTCGAGCAGGAGACAGATGTGCCGGAGGGGTCGGTGTGCGTGTTCTCCGCGCACGGCGTCGCTCCCAGCGTGCATGCCAACGCCCAGGCCCGTGAGCTGCGAACGATCGATGCCACCTGTCCGCTCGTGACGAAGGTCCACCGCGAGGCGCTGCGCTTCGCCGAGGATGGCTACACGATCGTGCTCGTCGGCCACGACGGCCACGAGGAGGTTGAAGGCACGATGGGCGAGGCCCCAGAGCGGATCGTGCTCGTGCAGTCAGAGCAAGATGTGGATGAGCTCGAAGTCGAGGACCCCGAGCGGATCGCCTACGTCACACAGACCACGCTCTCCGTCGACGAAACCAGCTCGATCCTTGCTCGCTTGAAGAAGCGCTTCCCGAGCGTAGTCGGGCCCCGCACAGATGACATCTGCTACGCCACCACCAACCGCCAGACGGCCGTCAAGCAGCTGGCTGGCAGCTGCGATCTGATGCTCGTCATCGGCTCGCGCAACTCCTCCAACTCGGTGCGGCTCGTCGAGGTCGCGCGCGACTGCGGTACCGATGCTCACCTGATTGACAGCGCGAGCGAGGTATGCGAGGAGTGGCTTGAGGGTAGGCGCGTCGTGGGTATCTCCTCCGGGGCCAGCGCACCCGAGAATCTGGTAGGCGAGCTGGTGGGCTTCTTCCGGGCACGGGGAGTGCGAGATATCTCCGAGGTGGACGCGATTCGTGAGGATGTCCGCTTCATGCTGCCCAAGCAGGTGCGCGAAGTGCTCGCCGCCGGCGGGGCCTCCTGACTCTGTCCAGCGGTCGGGTTGGCGCGAGCATCGTCTGCGCCGCCTCGCGCAAGCGCCTGAAGCCATGCGCACGCTGATCATCTCCGATCTACACCTGGGCAGCGTCTCGCGTACGGACTTGTTGCGCCGCCCCGAGCTGCGCGCCGCGCTGCTGGATGTCCTGGAGGACATCGACCGCCTGGTGCTGCTCGGCGATGTGCTGGAGCTGCGCCACGGGCCGCCCCGCGATGCGATGAATGCCGCTCGGCCGTTCTTCGAAGATCTAGGCCGTGTGCTTCCCGGACGGGAGGTTGTGGTGTGCGCAGGCAATCACGACCACATGCTGGTCGCACCTTGGCTAGATACACGCGCGCTACAGGCGCCGGAACCGCTCGGCCTCGAGCAGCGCCCCGACATCGGGGCGCTCTCACCGATGCTGGTGCAGCTCGCCGAGTGGGCGTCTCCGACGCGCATGACAGTGGCCTACCCGGGCCTGTGGGTGCGCCCGGACGTGTATGCCACCCACGGCCACTATCTGGATTGCCATCTAACGGTGCCCACTCTGGAGCGTCTGAGCATGGCCGCGATGAGCCGCGTACTGGGGCGGCCGGCTTCAGCCTTCGTCCACGTCGGGGATTACGAGGCAGTGGCGGATCCGGTGTTCGCCTGGAGAGACGCGGTGGCGAGAGACGCCCGCACCAGTGACGCCCTGAACGGGCTGGCCACGGTCAGCGCCTGGCAAGCCCTCAGAGGCGACGATGGCAGTGGAGCCGGCGGCTCAGTCTGGCACAGTGGTGTTACGGGTCGGGGGCGCGTTGGTGGTGGAGTCCTTACGTACGCCCGTCATTCGGCTCTGCGGAGCTTACGCAGGCGCGCTCTCGTGGGGGCGTTCCCGCTCGCGGTGGCAGCCCTCAACCGCGCCGGTCTCGGACCGCTACGGGCAAATGTCTCGACCGGCGAGCTGCGACGCGCTGGTCTGCTTGCAATGGGGGAAGTGGCGTCGCGACTGGACCTCGGTGATGTCCACGTCGTCTTCGGCCACACCCACCGCGCGGGCCCGCTGCCGGGCGACCCCGAATCGGAGTGGCGCGGACGGGGCGGCGCGCGCCTGGTCAACTCGGGCTGCTGGACGTATGACACCGTCTTTCTCACCTCAACACCAGGCGAGAGTCCCTACTGGCCCGGGACGTGCGTCCTCGTCGAGGACTCAGGACCGCCGGTGCTGAAGCGCTTACTCCTTGATCGTCCGCACGCCGAGCTCGCGCCGTCCAGGGTCGCCGACCCTACGCCAAGCCCGGCGTGAAGCACGTCGCCATGCAGCGCACGTCCCCGCCGGGCTCGAATTCGATGATTCCGACAGTGTGGCGCTCGTGCTCGATCAAGGGGTATGCCCCGGTATGGGAGACCGTCAACTCGGCTCCATTGACCCGCACCGTCCCCGCTCCGTCGAGCACCGCCCACACGCCACCGGCCTCATACGGACCCGAGTAGGCGCCCGGCTGATCCTCGGTCTGAGGTAGGAGCTTGGCTGCGGGGGCGTCCTCCGGGCGCAGCGGGGCCAGAGGCTCGCGCTCCACTCCCAAGAGCTCCTGGATCGCGAGCTCGGTTTCGGCATATCCACCCTCGCCGTAGTGGTACTCGAATAAGCGTGCCCGGCCATCGAACAGGTATCGTGCCGGCCAGCCCTGGTTGTCGTACTCGCGCCAGACCTCCAGCTCGCGGTCGATCAGCACCGGGTACTCGATGCCCAGGCGCGCCACGGCGTCTCTGACCGCGCCCTCCTCGCGCGCGGGCTCGAACCCGGGACAGTGCACGCCGATCGTGCGCAGCCCCTCATCGGCATAGCGTGCGTGCCACGCCTGAAGGTAAGGGAGCGTGCGCAGCGAGTTGGGCCGGCAGAAGTCCCAGAACTCCACCAGCATCGGCTTCCCGCGCTGAATGATGCTCGCCTGCTTGCCGGCGACATTCACCCACGGCAGACCCGTCGGAAACAGTGGTGCGACGATCGTGTCCGTAGGAGCGCGCAAGCTCGAGCGCGCCTCAGCCGATGGAGCCGACCATCTCCAGCTGAATCAGCCGGTTGAGCTCGACCGCGTACTCCATCGGCAGCTCCTTGGTGACAGGCTCGATGAAGCCGTTGACGATCATCGCAGCGGCCTCGTCCTCGGTGAAGCCGCGCGAGCCCATGTAGAACAGCTGATCATCCGAGATACGCCCGACCGTCGCCTCGTGGGCGACAGTGACGTGGGGGTTCTGGATCTGAATGTCAGGCCAGGTATCTGAGCGCGATTCACCATCCATCATCAGACCGTCGCACTGCACTCGCGCCTTCGAGCCCTGGGAGTTGGCGCCCATCTTGACCAGCCCTCGATAGCCCATGATGCCGCCGTCCTTGGAGATCGACTTGGCGAGGATGTTCGAGGTCGTGTTCGGCGCCAAATGCACGACCTTCGCGCCGGTGTCCTTGTGCACGCCTTTGCCGGCGACGCCCACGTTCAGGTGGTCGGCGCGGGCGCCCTCGCCCATCAAGAACGAGCCGGGATAGAGCATCACGTACTTGGCGCCCATCGAGCCGCCGACCCACTCCACGGTGCCGTTGGCGTCCACGACGGCGCGCTTGGTGTTGAGGTTATAGACGTCCTTCGACCAGTTCTGCACGGTCGTGTACCGCGCCTTGGCACCCTCGTGGACGAAGATCTCAACGACGGCGGAGTGCATCGAGTTGACCGAGTAGGTCTGTGCGGTGCAGCCCTCTATGTAATTCACCTCGGAGCCCTCGTCGGCGACGATCAGCGTGTGCTCGAAGGTGCCCTCACCGGCGCCCTCCATGCGGAAGTAGGACTGCAGCGGCAGGTCGCACTTGACGCCCTTGGGGATGTAACAGAAGGCTCCGCCCGACCACACGGCGCCGTGGAGTGCTGAGAACTTGTTGTCCTGCGCTGGCACGCACTTGTTCATGAAGTATTTCTGCACCAGCTCCGGATACTCGGTAACCGCCGTGTCCATCGAGCAGAACAGGATGCCCTGCTTGGCGTACTCCTCCTTGAGTCCCTCATACACCGGCTCCTGGCGCCACACGCCGACGACGCCGGCGAGGTGCTCGCGCTCGGCTTGCGGGATGCCGAGATCCTCGTAGGTCTGCTTCATCTCGGCGGGGACATCGTCCCAGCTGTCAAAGCGTCCAGCGGTGGGCGGCGAGTAGAGCACGAGATCGTCGAGGTTCAGACCGCCCAAGTCAGGACCCCACGTTGGGATCGGCTTGCGCTCGAAGATCTCCAGCGACTTGATCCGTTTCTCGGCCATCCAGGCGGGCTCGCCCTTGATCTTCGACAGCTCGCTTACTACCTCGCGCGAGATGCCCTGGCGGGCGCGCAGCTGACCCTGCTCGTCCTCGACGATCGGGCTGGGCTTGGTGATCCTGGTGCGATCTGTCGTGGCCATACGGCTCCTCGCTGCGGTTGCTCTGCGAATCCTGTGCTCTGAAGTAGGAATTGTATCGTGGGCATCAGGCGGGCCAGGCGTGATCGCCGGTGACGGCGCTACGCACGACTTTCAAGTTCAACAGCGCACACTTGCGACGAGTTGCGGAGACTGGGATGCCGAGCAGCTCGATCATCCAGTCGGCGCCCAGCTTTCCGACCTGCTCCAGCTCCATGCCAATCAGCTCCTCGGAGGCGATCGACGCCGATGCCTGCGAGATCGCGCAGCCGTGGCCGTGGAAGCGCAGGTCCTCGATGCGGTCGTCCTTCACACGGATGTGCACCCCCAGCTCGTCGCCGCACAGCGGGTTGTGCTCCATGGCCTCGAGGTCGTGGGGATCTAGCTCGCCAAAGTTACGTGGTTGCTTGTAGTGGTCGAGGATGTAATCGCGGTAGAGGTCGTCCATCGTGCTCAGAGCCCGAACACCTCGCGCCCGGCCAGCAGTGTGTCCACGAGCGCATCCACGTCACCCGGCTCGTTGTACACGCCGATGCTTGCCCGCGCGGTTGCGCTCACCCCCAGGCAGCTCATCAAGGGCTGCGCGCAATGATGACCCGCGCGTATACACACCCCGCCACGGTCGGCCAGCTCGGCGATGTCGTGGGGATGCATGCCCTCGATCGTGAACGACGCCAATCCGCCGCGGGCCTCCGCCTCCGGTGCTCCGGCGACGCGCAGGCCGGGCACATCTTCCAGACGCTCCAGCATGTATCCGGTCAAAGCGCGCTCGTGCGCGCGCACGCGATCCATTCCGAGTCTCCCCAGGTACTCGACCGCCGCGCCCAGCCCAACGGCCTCGGCGACAGGGGGCGTGCCGGCCTCAAACTTGTACGGAAGCTCGTTCCATGTGGCCGACTGGAAGTCGACCGAAGAGATCATGTCGCCGCCGGTCAGGAACGGCTCCATCCGCTCCAATATCTCGCGACGGCCGTGCAGCACGCCGATCCCCATCGGCCCGAGCGCCTTGTGGCCAGTCCACGCATAGAAGTCGGCACCGATCGCTTCAACGTCGACCGCCATGTGAGGTACTGCCTGAGCGCCGTCCACTAGAGACACCGCGCCCGCGGCGCGTGCGCGTGCGGCGATCTCCGCGACCGGCACGATCGTTCCGAGCACGTTCGACACGTGCGTCACCGCCACCAGCCGCACGTCGCCGCGCGCGAGCTCCACGTCGAGCTGCTCCAGCGATAGCTCACCGCGCTCGTCCACTTCCAGATAGCGCAGCTCCGCCCCGCGCTCGCGGCACAGCACCTGCCACGGAACGATGTTCGCGTGATGCTCCATCTGGGTGATCAGCACCGCGTCGCCGGGCCCGACGTTCGCACGACCCCAGGCGTAGGCGACGAGGTTGATCGCCTCGGTCACGTTCTTCGTGAAGATGGTCGTCTCCGGCTGCGCTCCCGTGAAGGCAGCGACTCGGCTACGTGCGCTGTCGTACGCCGCATCGGCCTCCTGAGCCAGCGCGTACACCCCTCGATGCACGTTCGCATTGTGGTTGCGCAGATGACCCGCGAGCGCGTCGATCACGACCTTCGGCTTCTGCGAAGTCGAGCCCGAGTCCAAGTACACGAGCGGCCGCCCGTCAAACCGGCGCGCGAAGATCGGAAAGTCGCCCTTTACGTCTAATGCGCTCTCAGCGACTGGTGGCATACGCCTCGATATCCTCGCGCGCCGCCGCCAGCTTGCCGGCGATCTTCGTGCGTACGATCTCCTCCAGCGCCTCGTCGGCCAGCTCGGCGATCAGTGGCTCGAAGAAGCCCTCGACGATCACACGCACCGCCGCTGGGCGGTCCAGGCCGCGCGACTGCATGTAGAAGATCGCGGCCTCGTCCAGCTCCCCGACCGTGCCACCGTGGGAGGCTGAGACGTCGTCGGCGGACACGAGCACCGAGGGAATCGAATCGACACGTGCCTTCGGTGAGAGCATCATCGAGTGGATCTGCAGATAGGTGTGCGTCTGCTGGGCGCCCGGGTCGATCTGGATCAGCCCCTCAAAGCTGGCGCGGCTCTCACCGGTCGCGGCTCCGCGCCAGTGCACATCGCCGCCGGAGGGCCCGGCCTCGTGCAGGTCGACCGCGAACACGTCCAGATGCTCGCGCTCCTCGGTGAAGAATAGGCCCCTGAAGGCCATGTCGCCGCCGGGTTCCGACACCGCCAGCTCCAGATGCTGACGCACGAGATGGCCTCCCAGCAGCGCCGGCAGCCAGTGGCAGTAGGCGTCGCGCCCCACGCCGACAAAGCGGGTGGAGACGTCGTATACCTCGCCCCGACCCCAGTCCTGCAGATGCGCCAGCCGACAGCGCGCTCCGTCCTGCAGATAAAGCTCAAAGGCCCCTGCGTGTAGGGCTTGCCCGTCAGAGAAATCCTCGCCCAGGCCGTACTCATGTATGCGAAAGTCACTGGTCTCCTCGCCCAGGACAAGCGTGCGTGCGTACTGCGCAACCCCGGGCCCGTCGATCGCGTAGACGATCTCAAAGGGCTCCTGGACCACAACACCCGGCGGCACATACAGGAAGGCACCGCCGGTCCAGAACGCCGCGTTGGCGGCCTCCAGCTTGTGGCGGTCGATCGTCAAGCGCTTCGAATACCAGCGGCCCACGAGCTCGCCGTGGTCGCGGAATGCATCCTCTAACGAGCATAGGATCACGCCGCGCGCCGCCAGAGCCGGATTGAGCTCGACTTCGACGACCTCGCCGCCGTTCTGCACGAGCCTGCCGGCGTGGGGCCGGTCGGGGAGAGTGCGCTGAACGACATCGGGCACTCCGCCTGACGGTTGCTCGCCGGCATCAGTGGGAGCGTGGTCCTGAAGGGCATCGAGGTCGAGGTTCTGCAGGCTGGTGGTCCAGAACCCAGAGCGTCGCCACACAGGCAGCTCAGAGAGCTCATACGTCTTCAAGGCAGCCTCGCGCAATTGCGCGAGCGTGCGCCCATTGCCAGCGCCAACTCCTGCCAGTGCGTGGTAGAGCGTTGCCTCGCGATGCCGGCCTGGCTTGACCGCCACCTCAGGCACCGGCTCCGACCTCCTGGCGGATCTGGTCGTAGCCCTCGCGCTCCAAACGTTCGACCAGCTCGACGCCCCCTTGCAGCACGATCCGGCCGTCCATCAGGATGTGTACGAACTGAGGCTTGATGTAGTGAAGGATGCGCTGGTAATGGGTGATTATTAGCGCACCCAGCCCCTGCTCCTCGTGCAACCGCTGGACGCCCTCGGCGACGGTTCGCAGCGCATCAATGTCGAGGCCCGAGTCGGTCTCGTCGAGAATCGCCACGTCGGGGGCGAGCATCGCCATCTGCAGGATCTCCGCGCGCTTCTTCTCCCCACCGGAGAAGCCGTCGTTGAGGTGGCGCGAGGTGAATGCTTTGTCGACGTCGAGCAGATCGATCGCGTGTTGCAGCTGGCTGCGGAACTCCTTCACCTGGATCGGTTCCTCGCGCTTGGCGTTGATCGCCATGCGCAGGAAGTTCGCGACCGACACGCCCGGGATCGAGACTGGGTACTGGAAGGCCAGGAACAAGCCGGCCTTGGCCCGCTCGTGCGGCTCTGACTCGGTGATGTCCTGACCCTTAAAGGTGATCGACCCCTCGGTGATCTCATACGAGGGGTGGCCGAGCAGCGTGTTGGCGAGCGTTGACTTGCCTGAGCCGTTCGGGCCCATCAACGCATGTACCTCCCCGCGCGAGACGTCCAGGTCAACGCCTCTGAGGATCTCGCGCTCCTCGATGCGTACATGCAGGTCTCTGATCTCTAGGTCGGCCATGTTTTGTGGTCAAGCTCCGGTTGTCAGTGGTTCGCGGTCAATGGATTTCAATGCGGTACGGGGAGGCAGGGTGCTTGGATCTAAAAGTGCGGGACTGAGTACGAGGTCGGCGAGCGTGGTTTCCTGCAGCGTGCGCACGATCGCAAACCGAACTCGCGTCCACAGCAGCTTGGTGGGGCAGACATGCGCGGGGTCGGACTCGCGCGAGCAGACGATCGAACCGTCTGAGGCTTGGGAGATGCACTCGATCGGTGCGATCGCCCCCTCCAGCGCCTCGACGACCTCGGCCATCGTTATCTCCGTGGGCGAGCGCGCGAGCAGGTATCCGCCGCGCGAGCCGCGTCGTGAGTCGATCAGCCCTGCCTTGCGCAGCCGTGCGGCGAGGTGCTCTAGATAGGCGAGCGGCAGCCCGTCGTGCGCGGCGATCTCCGCCAGTGGAACTGGACCCCCGCCCACCCCACCGGCTCGCCGAGCCAGCTCTACCATCACGCGCACGCCGTACTCGGCCTTGGTTGAGAACATCATCTGAACATTTCCTACCTGGGAGCTAGGGTATCAGGGGCGGGCGGGATCCCGTTCAAGCTTCCGTATATCGTGAGCGAGGGCTTCGGGGGTTAGCTGTTCGATGGGAAAGATGTCTCGCTCTCGGCCTTCGTGGTCGATCAAGAGGACGGCCGCGGCGTGAGGGGAGCTGGCGTCGCCGAGTAGGGCGGGGGCAATGTCATAGGCGCGCCAGATCGGTTGCAGTTGGGCGCGGTTGCCGGCGAGATACCTGATGCGCCCGGTGAGTGTGGCTTCGTGGAGGAAGCGGCGCACGCTGGCAGGAGTGTCGGCGGCGGGGTTGGCGCTCACGATCAGCGCGGGGACAGGGTGGCCGAGTTCGTCGAGCGCCCCACGGATCTGCTGGGCGATCAGCGGGCAGGTTGGCCGGCAGGTTGAGGAGAGGAAAGTCAGGATTGTTACCTGCCCGCGATATTGACTCAGGGAGACGGACCGGCCGTGCTGGTCGGCGAGTGTGAAGTCGTGTGCAGGGGCCTCCCTTGGAAGCGCCGCGCCGTCGAAGCCCGAAGCGCCGGCACTCGATGCCGAGGGGCTGGAGGACGAGGAGGAGTCCGATGAGCACCCCATGAGGGTCGCGGCGAGCATGAGCGTGAGCAACAGCACGGTGGCGAGCCTCGACCGGGCGATGGCGCGGCGTGCGGGCATGGTCGCCAGAGTAGGGCAGAGGCGGTCCTTCCGAGCACTCTAAGGGCTGGGCAATGCCGCTATACTTTATGAAGTTACCGAATCCCGACCGTGGTTTAGGAGTTTCGAGATGAGTCCCTCCGGAGCCGAGCTTCTCCGCCAAGTAAAGAGCCAGATCGATGAGGTCGATCCGTCCGAGGTGCACGAGCTGATCGAGGAGGGCGTGGCGATCGTCGATGTGCGCGAGACTGACGAGGTCGCCGCGGGCCATCTCCCCGGCGCCCTCCACATCCCACGTGGCTACCTCGAGTCGCGTATTGAGGGCGTTGTGCCGGACCGCTCCGCGCACGTAATTGTCTATTGCGCTTCGGGCAATCGCTCGGCCTATGCCGCGCGCACCCTGACCGAGGACCTCGGCTATACGAACGTCTCCTCGATGACAGGTGGAATTACGCTGTGGAAGGATCGCGGCTACGAGGTCAAGACGCCGCGCACGCTCACCCCCGAGCAGCGCGAGCGCTACTCACGCCACACGCTGATTCCGGAGATCGGCGCCGAGGGCCAGCAGAAGCTGCTCGACGCCAAGGTGCTGCTGCTCGGCGCTGGCGGCCTCGGCTCACCCACCGCGCTCTATCTGGCAGCGGCTGGCGTCGGCACGCTTGGGATCGTCGACGACGATGTCGTTGACCTCTCAAACCTCCAGCGCCAGGTAATCCACAGCACCGATCGCATCGGCGTGCCAAAGGTCGACTCAGCCGAGGAGTCGATCAGAGCGCTCAACCCCGACGTAAATGTCGTCAAGTATCCGGTTCGGATCGACGCGTCGAACATCATCGAGATCATCGAGGGTTACGACGTGATCGTCGACGGGGT
>PLBZ01000007.1 GCA_003134675.1 Solirubrobacterales bacterium | reverse complement strand
ATCTCCCAGCCGAACATGATCGACTTCCGGCTGCTCATCGTGGTGCTGATGGCCTGCGCGATTGCCGTCTCCGCCGCCGGCTCGGGTCTCTCCTTGCGCCGCTTCCTGCGCGTCTGACGCGTAGGCTCCCGGGCCTTGCCCGCTCGCAAACGACAGCCGCTGATCGCGGCCTTGGCCGTAATGCTCCCGATCTTGCTCGTGGGCGGCATCTGGCTGGGAGGTCATCCGGAAGACCTGCCGTCCTTCGCGCGGAGCGCGTTCGAGGTCAACCACCAGACGCTCGTGGTCGACGAAGCGATCGCGCGGATCTCGAGCGACTACTACCGGCCGATCGGCAAGAGCAAGTTGGCGAACGCGTCGATCGCAGGTGCAGTGGCGAGCCTCGGCGACCGCTTCTCTCATTACCTGACTCCCAAGGAATACAAGGAGTTCAACGCGCCTCCGAGCTTCACCGGCATCGGTGTGGCGGTCGCCCCCGAAGCGGTCGTCGGGCGTGGGCTGCAGATCGCGCACGTGTTCAACTCCTCTCCCGCCTCGCGCGCGGGGCTGAAGGTCGGAGAAGCGATCGTCGCGGTCGGTGGCCGCAAGCTCAAGGGCCTCTCCCAGGAAGCCGCCACGGCGCTGATCAAGGGGCTGCCGGGGACAGACGTCTCGCTGCAGATAGAAGCTCCGAGCCGGAGCGCGGGCGCCCGGGCGGCCGTTCGCACGCTGAAGCTCACCCGCGCCGTCGTCTCCGAGCCGGTGGTGGCCTCGCTCTCGCGGGTCGTTCACAAAGTCAAGCTCGGCGTGGTCGCCCTGGCAACGTTCAGCCCCGGCGCTCACGGCGAAGTACGAGAAGCGGTCGAAAGCGAGCTCCACCACGGAGCCCGCGGGATCGTGCTCGACCTGCGCGCCAACGGCGGTGGCCTCGTCGAGGAGGCGCGACTGATCGCGAGCATCTTCATTGCGAAGGGTACGATCGTCGCGACGCGCGGGCGCACCCAGCCGAGTGAGACCATCCTCGCCACCGGTCATCCGATTGCTTCCTCGATTCCCCTGGTGGTGTTCGTCGACCACAACACCGCCTCTGCCTCGGAGATCGTCACCGCTGCGCTGCAGGATCACCACCGCGCGACTGTGCTCGGCACCCACACCTTCGGCAAGGGCGTCTTCCAGGAGGAGGAGCCGCTGTCCAACGGTGGCGCGCTCGACATCACGGTTGGCGAGTACTTCACCCCCAACGGACGCAACCTCGGCGGTGGCGGCGTCAAACAGGGGGCGGGGATCACCCCCGAAGTGCCACTCTCCAACAGCGTCGTCGACACCCCGCAGGGCCTCACCGCGGCGCTGAAGACGCTCGCCGCGAAAGTCAAGTGAGCCCCGGTCGGAGATCGGCCAGCAAGTCGGCCGGCTCGGATTCGGCGGCGAAATCGCGGGCACCCCGGGCACAGCCGGTTGTGGCGGTGCTCGAGAAACGGGGAAGATTTTTCTCGGCAGAGCCGCAGTTCCCAGCGCCGCGCTCCGACGGCGAGGATGGGCAGCACACCCGTGGCTCGCGGCGCCTTACGCTCGGCTCCAATCGGGTGGCGGGTCCGGGAGGCGCAGTTGCGCGCGCGGGAGATCTGGTGCTCGTGGAGCAGGCCGGACGGGCTGGGGATCGGAACCCACCCGCCCGCGCGCAGATCACACGCGTGCTGGGGCGCCCGGACGTGGCACGCGATTTGATCGAGGGGCTGCTGCTCGATCGTGGACTGGCGCGGGGGTTTGAGCAGAGGGTGGAGCGCGAGGCCCGCGCCGCCGCTGAACGGACCATTCAGGCGACGGCCGGCAGGCGCGATTTGACGAGCCTGCCGACGTTCACGATCGACCCCGCGAGCGCGCGGGACTTCGACGACGCTATCTCTGCCGAGCGGCTGGGAGATGGCCGAGTACGTGTGTGGGTGCACATCGCCGACGTGTCGGCGTATGTACCGGAGGGCTCGCTCGTGGACCTGGAGGCGAAGCGGCGCGGCACGAGCGTGTATGTGCCGGGCGCCGTCGAGCCGATGTTGCCCGAGGCGCTGTCGAACGACGCATGTTCGCTCGTCCCGAGCGCGGAGCGCGCGGCGGTGAGCGTCGAGCTCGAGTTGCACGGGGCGACGGTCGCGAAGGCCGCTTTCTACCGCTCGCTGATTCGCTCGGATGAGCGCTTGAGCTATGAGCGCGTCGATCGGATCTTCACCGGGCACGAGCGCGCGGCTGATCCCTGGGGGGAGCCCCTGCAGGCCGCGCGCGAGGTGGCGGCCGCGCTGCAGGACGCCCGCCGTGAGGGGCATAGCGGCGCACTGACGATCGATTCGTCCGAGCCCGAGTTCTCCTTCGACCGCGACGGACACGTGAGCGAGGTGCTCATGCGCGCGCAGAGCGAGTCCCACCGGGTGATCGAGCATCTGATGATCGCCGCCAACGAAGCCGTCGCGCGGCTGCTGGCAGAGCGCGGAACGCCATGCCTGTACCGCGTGCACGCGCCCCCCGAGCCAGAGCGCGTGAAGCGCCTCATCGACCAGCTCGCAACGCTGGAGGTGCCTACGCCGCCAGTCGGAAAGAACATGTCGCCGTCACAGGCGGCTGAGCTGATGGGGGAGATCTCCAGGCGTGTCGAGGCCCACGTGCGCGCCGCAGCCAGACCCGCGAATGGCCGCGCGGCATTGACCTCGCTGATCCTGCGCACGCTTCAGCAGGCGGCCTACTCACCGAAGAACAGCGGTCATGCCGGTCTGGGGACGGTGTACTACTGCCATTTCACCTCGCCGATCCGCCGCTACCCCGACCTCGTCTGTCACCGTGCGCTCCTATCCGCCGTCGGCGGGGATGAGCGTGGGGTGGGCGGCCCATCGGCTCATGGATTGAGAGAGCTGGCCGAGTGGACCTCCGACCGCGAGCGTTACGCGATGACGATCGAGCGCGACGCGGACGACATGGCGCGGGCTTTCGCCCTGGAGCGGGTGTTGTACGAGAGCGGCTGGGAGCAGACGTTCGCCGGAGAGGTGGTTGGGCTGATCGCCGCGGGGGCGTTCATCGCGTTCGGTGCGCCCTCGAAGGGCGAGGGGGACCCGGCCGCGCCTATCTACCAGGGCATGCTGCCGGTCAGGCGCATGCGCGGCGAAGGTGGCGGGCGCGAGTGGTGGGAGCTGAACGAGCAGGGCACGATCCTCCACGGCGAGCACCCAGGTTCCACCCTCCGCCTTGGCGACCCCGTCGAGGTGCGCGTGGCACGCGTCGACGTAGCCCGCGGCCGGGTAGACCTGACGCCGGCAGGCTAGGCTCGGGGGATGGCCAAGGGCAAGGGCAAGCGCAAGATCGGGGCGGGCGACGTGGCGTCCAACCGCTACGCCTCGCACCGCTACGAGCTGATCGAGCGCCTCGAGTGCGGGATTGTGCTCGAGGGGACAGAGGTGAAGGCATTGCGTTCCTCCGGCGCCCAGTTGAAGGACGGCTACGCCGCGATCTCAGGCGGCGAGCTGTGGCTGCACTCGATCCACATCCCTACGTATGCGCCTGCCTCCCGCGAGAACCACGACCCCGAGCGTCCGCGCAAGCTGCTCCTACACCGGCGCGAGCTGGACCGCATCGCAGCGCGCGCCTCCGAGCGCGGGCTGACGCTCGTGCCGACGCGCATCTACTTCGCCGGGCCCCATGCCAAGGCCGAGATCGCGCTCGCAAGAGGCAAGGACCTGTACGACAAGCGCCAGTCACTGCGCGAGAAGGACACCAAGCGGGACATCGAACGCGGGATACGCGAAGCCAGGCGCTAGATCGAGCTGAAGCTGTGCCCGGCGCTCGCGAGCAGGTGCGTCTCGTACATCCCAAACGCCAGCGCCACGATCAACCCTAGGTACACGGCGCCGACGATCACACGGTTGCGCGGCGACACGCGGTAGTAGGCCGCCTGCTCGAGCGAGCGCGTGCCCCGGAGCTTCCACCGCCGCCAGGTCTCCATGCCGCCGAACAGGATGATGATGAACAGGATCGGGTTCGGGATCACGAACACCAGTGCGATCAACCCGCCGAAGCCAAGGAACCACATCCACGGCGCCATCGCCGCCATCGCTCGGCCACCGTCGAGCGGCACGACCGGCAGCAGATTGAACAGGTTGAGCAAAAATCCGACATAGGCCAGCGCGAGCAGCATGTCGCTGCCGGTGAGCACGGCGATCACCGCGACGACCGTTGCGCCGAGGCTGCCGAGAATCGGGCCGGCCAACCCGACGCGCGCCTCCGCGAGCGCGTTCTCGCCGAGCGACTTGGCGGTGATCAGTGCGCCGAGGAACGGCACGAACATCGGCGCGCTCGCCTTGATTCCCTCGCGGCGCAGGGCGATCACGTGGCCCATCTCGTGCACGAACAGCAACACCACGAAGCCCGCCGCGAACTCCCAGCCCCAGAACAGCGAGTAGGCGGCGACCGACACCAGTGCGGTGCCCGCGGTCGTGAGCAGCTTCAAGTTGGGTAGTGCCACGAACAGCGCCTTCAACGCCACCCCGAACTTCGCGATCAGCGCGACCAGTCCGGCGAACACGCTGCCGACGCGCTTGCGCAGATTTCGCACGGGCTCGTGTCCGCTCCCCCGTCCGCCGTGCTGCTCGCCAAAAGGGTTCTCCCCAGTCGTCGGGATGCCCGGTACGGCCCTGGCTCCCGGCGTGGTGGCCGTCACAGCTCCCGGACCGGGCGGCCCGGAGACCACGGATGGCAGAGAAAGCTCACTGTGATCCATGCCTCCATTCTAGTTGAGGTCTAGTTGGAATCTGTTTTTTTCGGAACGTGCGGGGAAGTCCTCGCGGAGGGGTTGCAATCGCGTTGGGGCGGAGCTACTTTGAATCCAGACGCGGAACCGAGCCGCAAAGAGCGAGGCCACCGAGGTGTGAGGCCGCGCCACCCAAACCGAAGGGCCTTCGGGTCAGTCGGAGCGGGTTCCTCAAGCGGCCCGGGACCGCGTCGTTTTTGTCTCGTCGTTCGGCCTCTCCTTGGCCTTCTCTCGGCTGTGTCGTTCACACGGCTACACTTGAGCAGCAATACATCCCCGGGGACGACAGGCTTCGACGTGGTCGGCTCGTGGGGGTGGTGGCGAGTCGAGGTCCCGGGCGGCCTCGTAAAACACCCGGGAAAACCATAAGTGCGGACTCTCATGAGTACGCCCTCGCCGCTTAGTCAATAGCTAAGCCGTGAGGTCTCGGGCCCCGCTCGCCTGCGGCGGGGAAGGCCGGGATCAGAANNGCTACGCTCGTAGAAGCCACTCTTACGCGATCGCGGACGCGGGTTCGATTCCCGCCGTCTCCATTCCAACCCACCCCTACGGTGACCTCGCCAGCAACGCGGCGGCCACGCCCTGGATCGTTTCCTCGCCGTAGCTCATCGAGGGGTCGCCGGTGGTGAGGACCGCGATCGTGAAGGTCACGTCTCCACGCTCCAGCCGGGCGACCTCGTTGAACAGCCCCTCGGAGGGGAGCGCTCCTGTCTTGAAGAAGATTTGAAAGGGATCCCGCCCGCCCCGCCCGCTCCGGGCGACCGGCGGAATGCCCCAGCTCTGGGAGGGCTCGATGCCTGACAGCAGCCAGCGGGCATAGCCATAAAACCGGGGCGGGATCAGCCGGTCGAGCGCAAAGAAGAAGCGCGCCTGATCTGGGGCAGAAGTCTGCGTGTAGGCCCACCAGCCGACGCCCGGCGCGTAAGCTGTCATGCCCGATTCCCGCGCTACGCGGGCGATCGCCTCCTCGCCGACGATCGCGAACACGGCCGAGGCGGCTTCGTTGTCGGAGATGTGGATCATCGGATACAGCAACGAGGTGTCGGCGGAGTCCAGGCCGCGGTGGTGGGCCTTCAGCATCTGCAGATAGGCGACGAGCATCATCACCTTCACGACGCTGGCGGTCTGGAAGCGCTCGTACAGCCGTATGCCGTGCACGCGTCCCCGGCTGTCCACGACGGCGAACGAGGTTCTGCCTGCACGTGTGTCGAGAAAGCGCACGGCCGCCGCGATCGCCTTGGCCGAGGGGTACGCCGGCGTGGGCCGGTGCTCGAACTCTCGTGCCCTCGCGGGTCCGACGGCTGCGAGCAGGACGATCGCCGTCAGCGTCGCCGCGAGTGCGCCCGGAAGAGTGCGCTGGCTGGTCATTTCGGTGGCACCGTGACGAGCATGGCGCTGTTGGGCTGAACATCCAGCGTGATCACGCCGGCTCGGTTTGGGCTGCTCTGCAGATGTGCCGGTGCGTGCCAGGAGCCGTCGCCTCCGACGGCTGCGCCCCCCAGACGGACGCCTGCTTTGGCGTCGGGCGAGGGCGCCGTCAGCGGCAGCACTGTGGCAGCTCCAAAACCGCTTCCCACGTGCAATCTGATGGCGACGCGCTGCGCCGAAGGTGGGTCGTCGTCGACGATCACGACGTGAAGCTTCCCCTGAGGGCTCAGCAGCGCGATGACGTCGACGTTAGCCAGAGTCGGGGAGGCGGTGACGCGCAGCGGGCGATCGCCGATGAGCTCTTTGCTCAGCAGTAGGGCGTACCACTCGGGCTGAGCGCGCAGGGCGCCCGCCGCCAGGCGCTCGGGCGAGGCGGCGCAGACGGGTGTGTAGCCATGGCAGTTGGCGGGGTTGCCCTGAAAGTTGATGCCGGCGACGCCGGCGAGCATCGCATGGGCGGTGTAGTCGACCGCCCAGAGCGCTGAGGCGAACGTGTCGCTGATGCCGGATGTGCCGCCGCAGGAGACCGTGTTCGTCTCATCCATGCGGAAGGGTGTCGCGCTCGTGTGCGCCACAGCCAGAAAGCGCGCCAGCGACTGGGCCTCATTTTGGCGCGTGGTCTCGCTCAGCAGCGCTTCGATCGTGGGCGGGGGGGTCGTGTTGCAGCGCAGCGGATAGTGATGGCCGGTCAGCAGCGCCGGATGCTGCCTGCGTACCTCCGCTGGGCCCCAGCGCTGGAAGGCCAGCGAGCCGGATACGCCGGGGCCGGCCAGGGGGATGCCCGGTGCCCTGTGGGTGATCGCCCGGCGGTAAGCGCTCACCTGCGTTTGGTATGCGGACGGCGTCCAAGGCAGCGGGCGCAGGTTGTGGCGGGCGTAGGAGTCGGGCTCGTTGCCCACCTCGATTCCCGCCAACCACGGTCCGAGCGTCCGCTTGGCTGCGGCGGCCTCGCGTGCGGCCGCGCGCGGGTCGTAGTGGGCAAGGTTGATCGTCAGCAGCACTCGCCAGCCGCTCCTGGCCGCCAGCCGCGCGAGCCTGCGCAGGTCGCTGACGTCCAGCACGCTGCTCGCCCATGCAGGCCTCGGCGTGAGGCGATCCGTCCAGGCGACCCGGGTGTCGGCCGAGGCGCCGCCGAAGCGCAGCACGCCGTCGCCCAGCGAGCGCAGCATGCTGACGAAGCCTCCGCTGCTCCAGTAGCGAGCGATCTGGGGCAGGCTGGAGAGCTCGAAGGAGAGCCCGAGAAATTCGCGTGGGACTCGTGGTCCGGGATGGAGCCGATCGATCGCAACCGATATTGGGTCGGGCGTGGGCGGCGGCCCGACGACCTCGATCCACTCGAAGCGGTGTCGGCAGAGTGAGCGCCACTGGGCAGCAGGAGTGACGTGCAGCGTCGCCTGGGCGCCGGCGCCCGCGGGGGTGAGGAAGATGGCGTCGAGGATCGCCGAGCCGCCGTCGCCGGGGGCCAGCGGATTGGAGTGAGTGCGGGTGATGCTCAGGCGATGGTGCCCGGCGGCGAGCTGGACGGGCAGCGGCGCCATCGTGTCGGGGTTGGAGGCGACGCCGGTGAGCTGGGCGCTGATCGAGGCGAGCGGATGACCGTCGACGCTGACCTGCACCGCCGGCATGATCTCTCCCTGGAGCCACACCTCCCACAGGCCGGCGCGCGGGAGGGCGAACGTGCTCTCCAGGTGGCCGGGTCTCCTCATTAGAAGTCCGAGCCGTGTGTTCGCCCAGGCGGGGTGCAGGGCGCTCGCGACGTTGACGTGCACAAGCTCTGGGGGGCTGGCGGTGACCAGCTGCGCGCGGTGCGATTTGGCCAGTTGCGCGAGGCTTTCCACGCGGGTGCATTGGACGGGCAGCGAGGGTGACGGACCGAGGTGGGCGAGCGCTGGCGGCGTGTTGGGGTGGCGACCCCACACCTGGTAGTAGGTGCCCTGCCACAACAGGGAGTAGGCGGACGGCGGCCGGACGGCGGCGGGGTTGCGGCGGGTGACGATCAGCGGGTAGGGGAGCAGTGCCGCGGGGGTGATTCGATCGAGGTCGACCGGCAGGCCGTGTGGCAGGACGATCGCGCGGGGTCCGAACATGAAGTCCGGGCCGCCGACGTCGAGATCGCGCAGCGAGTACAGCGCGTATTCGTCGTAGTCGGTGAACAGGACCGGTCCTTGTCCGGCGAAGCGGGAGTCGATCCGGGACAGCTCCTGATAGCGCGCTGTGGGCGCGAGGTTGGAAGCGTGGTACTGCATCGCGTCGGACGCGGCGACGCCGCCGGCGAGTGTGAGCGCCAGCAGCAGCGCCGCCGGCCGGAATAACGGCCGCAACGCAGTGCGAGCTCGCAGGGCGGCCACGCCGGCCCATGCCAGCAGCAGGACCACCGGCGAGGTGAGCATCAGGGTCTTGCCGGTGGCCCAGGTTCCTCCGTAGGCGCTCAGCGCGAGGGCCACGGCGAGCGTCAGCGCGATCCAACCGGCCAGGGCGTGGCGCCGCGTGTACACCAGGTACAGGGCGCCTAGCACGGCTGCGAGGAATGCGACGGCGGCAAGCACATAGGAGAGCTCTTCCGAGCCGCCGGTCGGGACGTGCTTGTAGCTGCCAACCAGCCAGGTTCCGAGCACTTGCACTCCTCGGAGCGGTTTTTGCAGGTTGCCGGGGTTGGTGGTCGATGCGATGTTCTGCGCCACCTTCAGGGATCCGGATACGTCGATCCAGGTGCTCAGGGCGGCGAGGAGCATGAGCACCCCACCGACGGCAATCAGCATGAGGGGCTGGCGTGCGCCCTGCCGGCCCGCCGTGATCTGGCGGACCATGATCGCGGCGAGCACGAGTACCGCGGTGAGCACCCAGGCGCCGAACGCCACCCCGAGCGCGGAGATGCCGGCGGCGGCCACGAGCGCGAACGGCGCGGCGCCGCGCGCAGCGCCTCCCAGCCAGCGCGAGTGCAGGGTGACGAGCGCGCCGAGCGTGAGGATCATCGCCAGGGCGGTGATCTCCTTGACCGAGGCGATCAGCTCGTAGCCGTAGACCAGGGCGGGCAGCGTGATGGTCAGCGCAGCGAGCGCGGCGAGCGCGCCGTGCAGCCCGATCTGGCGCGCGAGCAACCACGCTGGACCGGCGGCGGTGGCGAGCATGAACGCGTTGAACGGCTGGAAGGCCCAGATCAGAGGAACGTGGGCAAGTGAGGCGCTGGCGCCGAAGAGCGTGTCGGCGCCGGAGGGATAGCTGGCGTTGTAGTAGGCGTTGATGTACTGGCCGTAGGAGTTGCGCAGGTCCAGGTGGGAGTAGTCCTGGCCGTGGTGGATCAGGAAGTCGGCGCCGAACATGTGCAACGCCGAGTCGGTGAGGACACCGTATGAGGAGAACGAGGGCCGCCCGGCGAACAGCACGGGCGCCAGGGCGGCGAGGAAGGCGAGGATCGGCACGGCGAGCTGCCAGGCGCATTGCCGCCATCGCTGTGCGAACCCTCGTACGCGCTGCCATCCGAGCGCGAAGCCGGCGGCGGCGAGGAGCGCGAGCACGTAGGGGCTCACCGGGGCGGCGAACACGGAGTAGGTCGTGAGCTGAGAGACGGCGATCAGCGCCGCTGCGCCGACGGCCGGTAGGAGCGGCGCCGGCAGGAAGCGGCCGCTCAGGC
>PLBZ01000076.1 GCA_003134675.1 Solirubrobacterales bacterium | reverse complement strand
CCTCCGACCAGCTCGGCGCGCTCGCGCATCCCCGACATCCCGAACCCGCCCTCCAGGCCGTCGCCCCGCGGTCCGAGACGCTCGGCATCCGGGAGTCCCTGCCCGTCGTCGGTCACCGACGCTCGGACCAGCCCGTCGCGCTCGACGACTCTCACCGCGGCCTTTGTCGCCTGGGCGTGGCGGCTGACGTTCGTCAGCGCCTCCTGTATCACGCGGTAGATCGTGCTCTCGAGCTCAGGGTCCAGGCGCCGCTGCTCTGGCTCGGGGCCGAGGTCGATCTCGGTCTGCACGTCCAACCCGTCAATCGCCTGCGCGCGCCGGGCGAGCGCCTGGAGCGCAGCCTCCAGCCCGAGGTCGTCGAGCGCGGCCGGGCGCAGCTCGGTGATCAGATGGCGCAGCCCATCGATCTCCTCGCCCAACCCCTCGAGCACCGCCTCCACGGCGGTGCCCAGCGCCGCCTGTTCGTCGAGGTCGCGGGCGTGGGCCAGCTTCAGGCGTAACGCGCCGAGACCTTGAATGGCTTCGTCGTGGATCTCGCGCGCCCAACGCGTACGCTCACGCTCACGCGCCTCCATGCCGTAGCGCAGGCGCTTGATCTCCACCGAGCGCTCCGCGACGAGCCGCTGCGCGACGCTCGAGGCAAACGCGCTCAGGGCCTCCTTGTCCGGGCCGCGGAAGCCTCCATCACGGCGCAGCGCGATCACCAGGCCGCCGCCGTGGCCCTCCATGTCCAGCGGCTCGAAGAGTGCCGCACGCGCCTCGATCCCCAGTTCGTGCAGCAGCGCGGCGTCCTGACCACGCGGGCTATCCAGCGCCACTGGCTTGCCCTCAAGGTAGAGCGCGCCCAGCGCGCTGCCCTCGATAGGCCTGACCCCCACACGTGCCTTCCCTTCGCCGCTGGAAGCCGCCACGTGCAGCTCGCCGCGCTCCTCGATCAAAACCAGCAGCGTGTCGGCGTCGAGCAGCGCCAAGCCTCGATCGGCCATCAGCCGCAGCAGCCACAACTCTGATCCCGAGAGCATCGGGCGGGATTATGTCCCTATCGTCTCCAGGCCGTGCTCTTGGTGCGCGGCTGCTCGTGTTTGGGCCAGTAGATCCTCTCCCCCGACGTCCTCTCGCCAAGCCGCGAGCCCCACCGACACGCGCAGCGGCTGGCGCTCGCCGCCGGCTTCGACCTTGATCGCGCGTAGCCGCGCAAGCGCGCGCCTGGCGACGATCTCTCCACGAGGGCCGTCGGCGCCGGGCAACAGGACAGCCAGCTCGCCGTCGCTTGGCCTGCCCACCCGGTCGAAGCGGCGCAGCTCGCGACGCAGCGTCTCTCCCACATAGGCAAGGGTCTGCTCGGAGAGCTCGCTGCCGTGTGCCCTTGCCAGCTCGTCCAGGTTCTCGATCACCACCAACAGGTAGCTCAGCGGGGTGCCGTGGCGCCCGGCACGGTTGATCTCCTCCTCCAACCGCTCCGCCAGTGCCGTTGCCGACAGGCACACGATCGACCCCGGCGGGAGCGGGTGAGACTGCGGATTGTGGTCGCTGGCAGCCATGCCGTGTAGCGGACGAGTGTACGCACGGTTCGGTGTCCGTCCCTGGACCGCTTACACAGATTACGCCCTCCCTGTGCCATCCAAGCAAGATCTCGACCGTCCTCAACCATCGGCAGCCCGCCGCTGGCTTGCTCGAGAACGACTTCCGCCCGTGCGATCCGTCCCCGTGCGCTGCTACACCTGCCTGCGTGCTTACAGAGTTGAACGTCGAGAACCTCCTGTTGATCGAGGGGGCGCAGCTGCGCCTGGCGCCCGGGCTGAACGTGCTGACGGGCGAGACAGGCGCCGGCAAGACGGTGCTCGCCCACGCGCTCGACCTCTTGATGGGTGGCCCCACCCGCCCGCGCGCAGGGGGGGCGGGATCCAATCTCATCCGCCCCGGCGCGAGCGAGGCGTATGTCGAGGGCGTGTTCGAACTGCCCGATGACCTCCCCACAGAGCTCCGTGAGCGGCTGCCGGCCGACGCTGAGGAGATCGTCCTCGCTCGCCGTCTCGGCGCAGATGGGCGCACGCGCGCCTATCTCAACGGTCGCTCCGCGACCGTCTCTGAGTTGCGTGAGTACGGCTCGCGGCTCGTCTCCTTCTACGGTCAACACGAGCACCGCAAGCTGACTCTCGCGGGGGCCCAGCTCGAGATCCTCGACGCCCTCTGCGGTCCCGATCACGCGCTGCGCCTGCGCGCCGCAGCCAAGACGTTCGCCGAGGCTCGCCGTCTCTCTGGAGAGCTCGACTCCCTGCGCGAGCTCTCCTCGGCGCGTGAGCGCGAGCTCGACCTGCTCGAGTACGAGCTATCTGAGATCGACGCCGCCGCGCTCGACCAGCACGAGTACGACGAGCTGCTCGCCGCGCGTGCTCGCCTGGGCCGTCTCGATGCACTGCGCGTCGCCGCCGTGCTCAGCGCGAATGCGCTCGCTCCCGAGGACACCTCCGAGCGTCTCGGAAGCTCGCAGCTGATGGCGGGCGCCGTCGCGGAGCTGGACACGCTCGCCGGCGTCGACCCTCGTCTGGACACGCTGGCTGAGCGTCTGCGCGCGCTCGTGATCGAGTCCCAAGACCTGTCTGGCGAACTGCGCGACTACTGCGAGCAGATGGCGGGGGAGGATGGCTCGCTCGATGGGGTCGAGGAGCGTCTCGAGGGCATCGAGCGGCTGGTACGTAAGTACGGTGGGACGGTCGCAGCCGTGCTCGATCACGCCACCAATGCGCGCGCGCGGCGCGATCAGCTAACGGGCGCCGAGGTGGCGTTTGCCCAGGCCACCGAGAGCCTGCGTGCGGCTCGTGCCGGGCTCGAGACGCACGTGCAGTCGCTGCGCCGCGGGCGGCAGTCCGCGGCCAAGACGTTCGCGCCGGCCGTCCGCGAGCAGCTGGCCGCGCTGGCGATGGGCGACGCCAAGTTCGAGGTGCGTCTCGGCGAGCGCGAGGTTGGACCGGCGGGAGCGGACAGCGTCGAGTTCATGCTCGCGCCCAATCCCGGGGTGCCCGCGGGGCCGCTGCGCGAGATCGCCTCAGGTGGCGAGCTCTCAAGGGTGATGCTGGCGATCATGAGCGTCGCAAACGCCTCCGCGTCCGACGCCACGCTCGTGTTCGACGAGGTCGATGCCGGTATCGGTGGCCACACAGCACGCGCGGTCGGCGAGCGCCTGCGTGAGGTCGGTCACATCAGGCAGGTGCTGTGCATCACTCATCTCCCTCAGATCGCCTCGCTTGGCGATCGTCACTTCTCGGTGGTCAAGGACACCGCCGCTGACCCCACCCGCGCCACCGTCGTCCAGCTCGCCGAGGCGGATGTTGTCTCCGAGCTGGTTCGCATGCTCGGCGCCGATGACGCCGACGCCGCCGCCCGACGCCACGCCAGGGACCTGCGCAAGGCGGCCTGAGGGCTCACAGACGCTGCGCTTTGCGCTCGCGGTGAGTTACTCTCGCTCGATGGCCGCGACACAGCAGTCGCCGAGCACGCTCGCTTCAGGAAGAGGTGTCCCACCCGTCCCCGCACCGGCGCGGAGGACGAGCGGTCCCGTGCGCCTCGGCCGAAGGACGAAGCTGCTCGTCAAGCACCTCTCCCGTGGCGATATCGCGGTCATCGACCACCTCGACATCGACCGGGTCTCCGCCGAGGAGCTGATCGCCGCCGGCGTTTCCGCGGTACTCAACTGCAGCCGCTCCTCCGGTGGGTCCTATCCGAACCTAGGACCGCAGCTGCTCGTCGAAGCGGGGGTGTTGTTGCTCGACCTCCCCGATGACTCGCTCTTCGCTGTGCTCTCCGACGGGGACGCGATCGATGTGCTCGTCGGTCCTCCGCATGGAGGACCGACCGGCGCCCCGGGCGCCGATGGCGAGGTTTCGCGTGGGGGAGAGGTGCTCACGCGGGGTGAAGTGCTGGGCCGTGCGCGCGTGCTCGCCGAGACCGAGGCCCGTCGCCACGAGGTTGGCGAGGCGCTGGAGCGCTTTGCGCACAACACGATCGAGCACATGCGCGAGGAGCGTGAGCTGCTTGCCGGGAAGATCGAGATGCCGCGCTTTGCGACCGACTTTCGCGACCGCTCCGCGCTCGTGGTCGTTCGCGG
>PLBZ01000019.1:1691-3703 GCA_003134675.1 Solirubrobacterales bacterium | reverse complement strand
TGGCGGTCCGCCTCGCGCAGCCACCCCTCGTGCGCCGCCCGCGGCGCACACAGCTCGCACACTGTGCGACGCCGGCCACCCGCTAGGAAGACGTCGGGCAGCTCGCCGCGCAGCAGCCGTCGCCCGCACACGTCGCAGGCGACATCGGGCTGGGAGGTTACGATCGACCTAGTAGCCATCGACTGTGGAGCCTAGTCGATCAGCCATCGAACGAGTCCTCTTGCATTCGCGAGCGCAGGCGCAGGACGGCCTTTGTGTGCAGCTGGGAGACGCGCGACTCGGTCACGCCAAGCACCTCGCCAATCTCGCGCAAGGTCAGGTTCTCGTAGTAATACAGCGCGATCACCAGCTTCTCGCGCTCGGGCAGCTTCGCGATCGACTCGGCGATCCGATCCTTCAGGTCGCCCACATCGAGCGCCTTCGCCGGGTCGGGCGCCGCGTGATCCTCGATCGTGTCCATCAACGACACCTGATCGCCGCTGGAGTCCGAAACGCTCCAGAGCTCATCCAGGGCGACTATCGAAGAGTGTGAGATCGCCAGCAACGATTCGTTCAGTTCCTCCACCGTGATCTTGAGCTCGGCCGCCATCTCCTTGTCGGTCGGGGCCCGCTGCAGGCTGTGCTCGAGCTTCGCGTTCGCCCGCTCTACTTCGCGGGCACGCGAACGGACACTACGGGGCACCCAGTCCATTGCGCGCAGCTCGTCGATGATCGCGCCCTTGATGCGCATGATCGCGTACGTCTCGAACTTGATTTCCCGCGAGGGCTCGAACCGCTCGATCGCGGAGATCAGACCGACCAACCCGTAGGAGATCAGGTCCGCCTCCTCGACGTGCGGAGGTAGCCCAGCGGCGGTGCGCCCGGCTACATACTTGACCAGCGGCGAGTAAGCGAGCACGAGCCGCTCGCGGGCACGCCGATCACCGTCGGTCTTGTACCGCCGCCAAACTTCGCGCAGCTCGATTGCTTTAACATTCGTCTCCAGTGTCTTCTCCCCCCGCTCAAGCTCGAGGGTGGCTGCGCGCATAGGCGCTTCTCAGCCTCGCGGACTCTACCCGAGTGTAAACCTGGGTAGTCGACACGCTTGCATGGCCGAGCAGCTCCTGGATGCTCCGCAGGTCCGCTCCGCCGTCAAGTAGGTGCGTCGCGAAGCTGTGCCTGAGAGCGTGCGGCGTCGCTCCCCCAGGGATCTGCGCGCGCGTGGCCCATGCCCGCAGTCGCCTGCGCACATCGCTCGTGCCAAGCGGTTTTCCCGTCTTGCTCAGGAACAGCGCCCCCTCTTCTCCAGCAGGCCCTCGCGGCGCGCTGGGAGCGGTGAGCCCATTGCGACCTTGCTCCACATAGAGCCTCATCGCTGCCATCGCCACCTCGCCTACCGGCAGATAGCGCGTCTTGCGTCCCTTCCCCTCCACGCGCAGCTGCTCACCGTCATAGTCGATGTCCGCAGTCTTCAGCGATACTAGCTCCTCGGCTCGCAGGCCACACGCGTATGCCAGCTCGAACAGCGCGCGGTCGCGTTGGTCTAGTGGCCCGCCCCCCTTGATCGATGGGCCGCCCGCCCCGATCGCGTCCAGCAGCTTGGCCGCCTCCTTCTGCTTGAGCACGCGCGGCAGGTATGACGCGCGCCGCGGCGTGCTCACCAGGTCGGCCGGGTTCTGGGCGATCCGTCCGTGCTCGCGCTGGCTGGCGAACAGGGCACGGAGAGCCGCCAGCTTGCGCGCGGTGGTGCTCGCGGCCGCGTTTGCATCAGAGAGCAGCGCGATGTAGCGGCGCACGTCCCGCGGGCCGACGGCTTCTGGCGGTAAGCCCAGCGCGGCCGCCCAGCGCGCGAACTGGGCTAGGTCTACGCCGTATGCACGGCGGGTCCGCGCGGCGGCGTCACGCCTGAGCAGGTCATCTTCGAGCAACGCCAATGCGTCGTTCCAGGCGGGTATCTCCATGCGGTGTTACTTCGCCGCCCCAACCTCCATGCCCTGCCTGGCCAGCAGCGGCTCCAGCAGGCGCTCGAGCTC
>PLBZ01000019.1:0-1674 GCA_003134675.1 Solirubrobacterales bacterium | reverse complement strand
CAGCGGGAGACCTTGTCGTAGGAGCAGTGCAGGTCGTCGAACGGCAACCCGATCCGCTCTAGCCATGCGGCGGTCGCGCGCTTGCGGTCGACCGCCCGGTGGCTGGTTATGTGCACGAAGTGACCCTCCGCGTGCCAGCGGCGCACCGCCTGCACCGCGCCGGGGTATGGGATGCCGGCAAGAATCCGCTCGTCACTATGACTCTCGTCGATGCACAGCGCCAGCTGCTCGGGACGCAGCCGGGTGATCCCCCACGTGAACTGCTCGTCGTAGGGCAGCTCGATGCCAAAGCGCCTCACCGAGACCTCCGAGAGGATGTCCCAATAGTGGTGTAGCGTCGAGTCGATGTCGATCGCGATCCTCATATTTGTGCTGATCCTTGGGTAGGTTGAACGGTTGTGAACCCAATAACCACAGCCTCTACCTCGCCTCCCCGGCTGGATGATCCATCAGTCTACGGGCCGCAGGGGCGTTCCCCCTGGCTGGATGTCGACTGGCGCAAGCACCAGCGCTGGGTGATCCTAGACGGTCAGCCCGTGAATGTGATCGAGCTCGGCGAAGGGCCACCGCTGGTGTTTGTCCACGGCCTGATCGAGCGCTGGACTCATTGGGTCGAGCAGCTGAGCACGTTTGCGTCCAGCCACCGTGTGATCGCCATGGACCTGCCCGGCTTTGGCCACTCGCCGATGCCGGAAGAGAAGATCTCGGTATCCCTGTATGCCCGCATAATCGAGAAATTGCTGGAGACCCTCGAGATCAGTGCGGCTGCCTTCGTCGGTCACTCGATGGGAGGCTTCACGTCGGTCGAGCTCGCGATCAACTTCCCGGAGCGTGTCGAGCGCCTCGCCTTGGTCTCCCCCGCAGGCCTGAGTACCTACAACAACGCTCGCGATTTGCGGGTCGTCGCTCAGATGCGCCGGTTCAGGCGGATCGTGGACCCCTACCACGCCCGGGTGGCGACACACGCCGATCTCTTCGCAAGGCGACCTCGCCTGCGCCTGCTCGAGCCCACCACGCACATCGTCGCGCGCCATTCCGACCGCTTGCCGGCGCCGTTCGTGGCGGAGCTCGTGCGCGGATTGGGCGCGCCCGGCTATATCGAGGGGATGGAGGCGAACTTCAACTACGACTACCGCGACCGGCTGGGAGAGATCGCCTGCCCAACCCTGATCGTGTGGGGGGACCGTGACCGGGTGGTGTCAGCGAAGGACGCGGACCTGTACGAGCAGCTGATTCCGAACTCCCGCAAGGTGATCTTCGGGGATACGGGACACCTCGCGATGATTGAGCGCCCGGCGAGGTTCAACGCTCTGCTGGAGGAGTTTCTCAGCGAGTGACCGCGCCCTCGGCGGCGCTACCAACCAGCTTTGCATACTTCTGGATCGCCACGTCGACGTGCTGATCGGCCCGGGGCGGGAGGCTGTAGGCCGCCACACGCTCGGCGATCTGCGCGTCTGAGAGCGCAACATCGATGCGCCGGGAATCGACGTCGATCGTGATTTCATCGCCGTCGCTCAAGGCCCCTATCGGACCTCCGCGAACGGCCTCGGGCGCGACGTGGGCGGCCATGAAGCCGTGCGTTGCCCCAGAAAAGCGCCCGTCGGTGATCAGGGCCACGGTCTCTCCCAGACCCTCTCCCTGGATCGCGGCGGTGACCGCGAGCATCTCGCGCAT
>PLBZ01000095.1 GCA_003134675.1 Solirubrobacterales bacterium | reverse complement strand
TACATTCTCGTGTGCCGCGAACGCGAAGATTGCTAAGAGCAAGGCTACGACCGCCCACACTGCCTGTGTCGGGCAACCGGCCCAACCTAATCGGGACAACCTAGCAGCGACCGGGCACGAGCCCGACCCCGAGCGCGAGCCGGACCGGGTCGCTCGGAGTCCCTTGTCCTCGAAACCGGGGGAAGTCCACCTCGTCTCTGCGCCCCTATTGGTCCACTCCTCGTGGCACGCTCATGCCGCCAACCGGCTTGGACGATGAGGAGACATGGCCGCGATGACCGCGCGTATCCACCGGCCCGCTGTGCGTACCTTGCGTGACTGGCTGAGGCTCGGTGGTCCCGCGTCGATTCCAGCGACGATCGAGCTCGCGCTCGCGCTGTTCGCTGGCATCTTCGTGCTCCGCGACCTGGATCCGAGTGTCGGCCGCGCCAACGAGATCTTGTTCATGTTGCCGATCGCGCTGCTCACGATCCGGTTCGGCCTCCGCGGTGGACTCGCGGGCGGGTTGCTGGGGTTCGCGCTCATCGTGACATGGAATCTCTATGACCCCGTGACGGTGACCGTGAGCGACTATCTGATCCCTGGCATCGCGTTCTTGCTCCTCGGCACGCTCCTCGGCATCTTCGTCGATGAGCGCCGCAGGTTGGAAGCCGAGATCTCGTGCTATTACGACGCCTCGCTCGACCTGCTGGCGACCGCGGATCTGAACGGCCGCTTCACGCGCGTCAACCGGGCGTGGGAGCGTACGCTCGGCTACTCCCCCGAGACGATGTGCTCGCGCCCATTCATCGAGTTCGTCCACCCCGACGACCGCGAGGCAACCATCACTGAGACCGCCGCCCTGGCTGACGGTTCCCGCGACACCATCGGGTTCCGCAACCGCTACCGAGCCGTGGATGGGAGCTACCGGTGGCTGGAGTGGAACGTCTCCGCTTCGCCGTCCGAAGGCGTGCTAAACGCGGTGGCACGAGACATCAGCGCCCAGCGCGAAGCTGAGCAACAGCTCGCCAACAGCGCGAAGTGGCTCGAAACGAAGGTCGCCGAGCGAACGCGTGAGCTGGATGATGCTCGTGCTGAGACGCTGCGGCTGCTGGCTGTCGCGGCCGAGTACCGCGATGACGACACCTCCCGGCACACCGAGCGCGTCGGAATCACCGCCGCAGAGATCGCTACGCGGCTCGGGCTCGACGCGGAGCAGATCGGGCTTCTGCGCGAGGCGGCGCCGCTGCA
The DNA here is from genome assembly GCA_003134675.1 of Solirubrobacterales bacterium. Lineage (GTDB taxonomy): Bacteria > Actinomycetota > Thermoleophilia > Solirubrobacterales > Solirubrobacteraceae > Palsa-744. Next base: position 1,565 of record PLBZ01000095.1, on the reverse strand, counting down.
CGACGTCGGGAAGCTCGCGATCCCAGACCGCATCCTGCTCAAGCCTGGGAAGCTGAGCGCAGTGGAGTATGGGGTCATGAAGACCCACGCCGCGCTTGGCGCACGCTTGCTCTCCGGCACCAGCTCGCCGGTACTGCAAATGGGCGCGGTCATCGCTGCAAGCCATCACGAACGGTGGGACGGCACGGGATACCCCGCGGCACTTGCCGGTGAGGCCATCCCGCTCATGGGCCGGGTGGTCGCCGTAGCCGACGTCTTTGACGCGCTCACCCACAATCGACCCTACAAGTCCGCGTGGCCCGCCGAACGAGCGATCGCCGAGATGCAGCGCGCAGCCGGAAGCCAGTTCGACCCGCGTGTGGTCGCCGCGTTCCTCACTATGCACAAAGACGCCGCAGGAGCCGCCGAAACCGACAGTCCACGACAGCGGGCACGCACGCTCGGTACCCCACGGCAACGCCGGGGGAGCAGCTCGACTGCCCGGCCAGTGCCACGGCCCGCCCTCGCCGGTGGTCGCCGCTCCAGGGCTAGCTGACGCGCGCGGGTTCAACTCTCGATCGCAATCGACACGCTCATATACTCAGCCGCCGTGGCGCCCTCCCCCAGCGACCCAGTCTGCATCGTCGGCGCCTCGGGCGCACTGGGGTTCGGGCTCGCCCTGCGACTCGCCCGCACCGGCGTGCCGATCGCGATCGGCTCACGTGATCTCGAGCGTGCCCAGGAAACCGTGGAGCGCGCGAGCGCCGCCGTGCCGAGCGGCTCCTTCGCTGCACACGACAATGCGGGCGCTGTGCGCGCGGCGAACACCGTGATCCTGAGCGTGCCGTTCCGCAACCAGTCCGAGACGCTCGCCAACTTGAAGGACGCGTTTCGCCCCGGCCAGCTGCTGATCGACGCGACCGTGCCGCTGGCGGCCGCCGTCAGCGGCAAGGCCACGCGCATGCTCGGCGTGTGGCAAGGCTCGGCCGCCCAGCAGGCACGCGAGATGGTGCCCGAGGGAGTGCGTGTCGTCTCCGCCCTGCACACGGTCAGCGCCGCCTCCCTGAGCGACCTCGACCACGCGCTCGCCGAGGACGTGCTGGTGTGCGGGGACGCGCGCGAGGACAAGCGCGAGGCAGCGCAGCTGATCGAGCTGATCGAGGGGCTGCGCTGTGTGGACTGCGGGCGCCTGGAGATGGCGCGCATCACCGAGTCACTGACGGCGCTGCTGATCTCGGTCAACTCCCGCTACAAGGCGCATGCCGGCATCCGCCTCACGGGCCTGCCGGACATACTCTGGAAGTGATGAGCACAGATATCGTCGTTCTCGCCGGGGGTACCGGCGGCGCCAAGCTCGCACGAGGCATGGCGGATGTCGTCGGTCCCGAGCACCTCACCGTGATCGCCAACACCGGCGATGACATCCAGATCTACGGCGCCCACGTCTCACCCGATCCCGACCTCGTCTCGTTCTGGCTGGCCGATCAGATCGACGAGCGCGGTTGGGGGCTGCGCGACGACACGTTCGCGGTGATGGACGCGCTCTCCCAGCTCGGCACCGACGTGTGGTTCAACCTCGGCGACCG
>PLBZ01000085.1 GCA_003134675.1 Solirubrobacterales bacterium | reverse complement strand
GACGAGCAGCAGATCGACTTTCCGATCGTGTACTGCAACGCGAAGGCGGGCGTGGCGTCGCTGAGGTACGACCCGGCGCATGCGATCGAGGAGCGTGATCTGAGCCCGCTGCTGGACCTGCTGCTGGAGCGCATCCCCGCGCCGCTGTACGACCCCGAGCACCCGCTGCAGGCGCTCGTGACGAACCTCGACGCCTCTCCTTACGTGGGCAGGTTGGCGCTGTGTCGTGTGAGGCACGGAAACATCAAGAAGGGCCAGCAGATCGCGTGGTGCCGCGCCGACGGTCAGGTCCAGAAAGCGCAGGTCGCCGAGCTGTACGTGACCGACGCGCTCGAACGCGTCGACGCCGAGGAAGCGGGGCCGGGTGAGATCATCGCCGTGGCCGGGATCGCCGAGGTGACGATCGGCGAGACGCTGGCCGATCCGGAGGACCCGCGCCCGCTGCCGGTGATCACGGTCGACGAACCGGCGATGTCGATCACGATCGGTGCGAACACGTCGCCGCTGGCGGGGAAAGATGGGAGCAAGTTGACGGCCAGGCAGATCGAGGCGCGGTTGGAGCAGGAGCTGGTCGGCAACGTCTCGCTGCGGGTGCGGGAGACGGTGGGGATGGGTGGGGAAGCCAAATCATTCGAGGTGCAGGGCCGCGGCGAGCTGCAGCTGGCGGTGCTCGTGGAGATCATGCGCAGGGAGGGCTTCGAGCTGACGGTGGGACAGCCACACGTAGTCGAGCGGGAGATCGACGGCAAGCGCCATGAGCCCGTCGAGCGCCTGTCGGTGGACGTGCCGGAGGAGCACGTGGGCACCGTCACGCAGCTGCTGGCGGCGCGCAAAGGACGGATGGAGCACATGATCAACCACGGGACCGGCTGGGTGCGGCTGGAGTATCTGGTGCCGGCGCGGGGGCTGATCGGTTTCCGCACGGAGTTCCTGACGGAGACGCGCGGGACGGGGATCATGCATCACGTGTTCGACCGCTGGGAGCCGTGGGCGGGCGCCCTCTCCAGGCGTCAGAGCGGGGTGCTGGTGGCCGACCGCCGCGGCCAGACGGTCACCTTCTCGCTGTTCACCCTCCAGGAGCGGGGCTCGCTGTTCGTCGGTCCGGGCGAGGAGGTCTACGAGGGGATGATCATCGGCGAGAACGCTCGCTCGGAGGATCTCGACGTGAACCCGGTGAAGGAAAAGCACCTGACGAACATGCGCTCCTCGACCTCTGACGTGCTGGTGCGCTTGGATGCCCACCGCAAACTGACGCTCGACGAGGCGCTGGAGTTCGTGCGCGAGGACGAGTGCGTCGAGGTCACCCCGGAGAGCGTGAGGATGCGCAAGGTGGTGCTGGGGAAGACCGAGCGGTTCAAGACGGCCAGGCAGGCGCGCAAGTGAGGGCGCAGGTGTCGGGCCGGGCAGGTAGGCTGCTGCGGATGAGCCGGCCGATGCGAAGCGCGCGTGTGATCGTCCTGCTGGGCGTGACCCTGGCACTGGCGATGGCCGCGAGCGCGATCGGGGCGGTGCACTTCCAGCACGAGAGCTTCGGGGCCTTTGAAAAACAGCTGGCGGCCCGGCAGATCCGCGCCGCGACGTTCAACAAGAAGGCGCACACGCTGCATCTGTCGATGAATGACGGGCGGCACCTGCTGGTGAGCTATCCCTCGCATGAAGAGCCGCAGCTGGCGGCGAAGCTCGAAGCGAAGGGCGTGTCGGTGGCGGTGGAGAAAAAGCAGAAAAAGAAAGCCACCGCGGCCGTCCACCACACCTTGCGCTACATCGCGGGCGGGATCGTGGTGCTCGTGATCGTCGTCGTCGCGGCCGTGCTGCTGGTCGACCGCCGCCGCAAGCTCGGCGAAGGGGCGGCCGGTACACCCCCCGCCCAGCAGAACCAGCCACCGGAGTAGTAGAGCCAGAGCTCAGCAGACAGGCCGACGGCGCGACCGGTGAGGATGGGCTCTCTCCCCGCGGCCGAGCGCGCCCATCGCGCCATGGACATCGTGGGCGAGGATGTCGACCATGTCGCGGGAGAAGTTCTCCTTGACGACCATGCGCAGCACGGAGATGTGCTCGGCGTTGGGTGGGAGCGTGTAGGCGGGGACGATCCAGCCGCGCTCGCGGAGCAGGTGGGAGAGCTCGACGAGGTCGGTTGCCTCGGGGTCGGTGGCGCGGAGCGCGACGATCGGAAAGCGGGAGGCGTCGCCCAGCAGCTGCAGGCCGTCGATCTTGGCGAGCTTGGATGCGAGGGCATGGGCGTTGGAGAGGACGGCGGCGACGATCTGGCGGTAGCCGGAGAGACCGAGGCGCAGGAAGGCGAAGTACTGGAGGATCACCGAGGAGGAGGGGCGGGAGAAGTTGAGCGAGTAGTTGGGCATGTCGCCGCCGAGGTAGTTGATGTGGAAGATGAGCTCCTCGGGCAGGTCGCTCCCGTCGCGGAAGACGACGGTTCCCATGCCGGGGTAGACGAGGCCGAACTTGTGGTTGGAGACGTTGATCGAGCGCACGGAAGGCAGACGGAAGTCCCAGGCGAGCTCGGGGTGAGAGAAGGGGGTGATGAAGCCGCCGGAGGCTGCGTCGATGTGCAGGGGGATGCGCAGGCCCTGCTCGGACTGGATGCGCGTGAGCAGAGCGTCGATCGAGGCGAGGTCGTCCATCTGGCCGGTGAAGGTCGTGCCGAGCAGGCCGGCGACGGCGATCGTGCGCTCGTCGAGCAGGGGCGCGACCTCCTCGGCGGAGATCGTGTAGCGACCGTCCTCCATCGGCACGATGCGAGCCTCGACCTCGAAGTAGTTGGCGAACTTCTCCCAGCAGGTGTGGACGTCGGCGCCCATCACCATGTTCGGCCGCTCGGTGGACTCGCCGGCGGCCTCGCGGCGGCGCTGCCAGGAGCGCTTGTGGGCGAGCATCGCGAGCATGATCGCCTCGGATGAGCCGATCGTGGCGGCGCCGATCGGCTGCTCGCCGACGGGCGCGTGGAACAGGCGCCCGATCATCGAGACTACACGCTGGTGGACGACCTCGGTCTGGGGGTACTCGTCCTGGTCGATCAGGTTCTTGGCGAGCGTCTCTGAGGCGAGCAGGTCGGCCTGGGGCTCCATCCAGCTCGTGACGAACGAGGCGAGGTTGAGCGAGGGATTGCCGTCGAGGTTGAGCTCGTCGTGCACGAGCTGATAGGCGGCCTCGGCGGACATGCCCTGCGCGGGCAGGCGGAACTTGGGGACGTCGTGCGAGAACGAGCGCCCGGCATAGGTGGGCGAGTGCAGCTCGTCGGAGTCGAGGTCGAGCTTGTGCATGGGTTTCTCCCGGGTCGAGCTTGGACGCTTGAGTGGAGTGTCGAGGATCGCGAGCCCTGGCGCGCAGCCGTCTCCTTCAGACCAAGAATGAGACTCAGTCTTGTGATATTTTGCCGAGCGTATGTACCGTAAAAGCTTTCCACGGAGCTCCCGCTCCACAGGACGAGGTGGTTCTGAAAAGCGTCCGCGGCGACGGCTGAGTCAGATCGTGCTGTTGGTCCTCGCGTGCGGGGGCACTGTGTGGGCAGCGGGCTGTGGCAGCAGCGCCCCGGGCGGCACGGCAGGGTCCAATGGCCGCGTGCAGGTGGTGGCGGCGGAGAACTTCTGGGGCAGCATCGCCGCGCAGCTCGGCGGGGATCGGGTGAACGTGAGGAGCATCATCTCAGAGCCGGACACCGACCCGCACAGCTACGAGCCGACCGCCGGGGACGCGCGCACGATGGCGGGTGCGCAAATGGCGATCGTCAACGGCTTGGGCTATGACACATGGGCGCCAAAGCTGCTCGCCGCCAGCCCGCTCAGCGGACGTGTGCTACTCACAGTCGGAGACCTACTTGGTCTCAAAGAAGGGGCTAACCCACACCAGTGGTATTCACCAAGCGGCGTCTATCAGGTCATCGACCAGATCGTCGCCGCCTACGACAAGCTTGACCCCGCCGCTAGGAGCTATTTCGCCCAGCGCAAGCAGGCTTTTGAGACAGGAGGCTTGGCGCGTTATAACCAGCTGCGACGCACGATTGCCACGCGCTATAAGGGCGTGGCGGTCGGCTACTCAGAGAGCATCTTTCGTCCTCTCGGCGAAGACCTGGGCCTGCGTCTCATGACGCCCTATAGCTTCGCCAAGGCCATCGCCGAGGGTACAGATGTCAGCGCTGCTGACAAGCAGACGGTCGATAACCAGACCCAGAGGCACCTCATCAAAGTGTGGGTGTACAACCGCCAGAACGTCACGCCTGACGTGCAGCGGGTCAATCAACTCGCGCGCGCCGCACACGTCCCGATCGCGACCGTCACCGAGACGCTCTCGCCTGCGTCGGTGAGCTTCGAGCAGTGGCAGGTCGCGGAGCTCGAAGGACTGCAGCGGGCCCTGCACGAGGCGACGGGACGATGAATGAGCCCGCGATCGAGCTGCGCGGGGCGCGGGCGAGCATGGGTGGCCAGGAGGTGTGGAGCGATGTCGATCTCGTGGTGCGATCCGGTGAATTCGTTGCCGTGCTCGGGTCAAACGGGAGTGGCAAGTCAACCCTGTTGAGGGTGATCCTCGGTCTCGTGGAGAGCGCGCCGGGCACGGTCAGCGTGCTCGGCGGCCCCCCCGGTGGGGCAAATCGCGAGATCGGCTACCTGCCTCAGCGTCACGGCTTTGACTCGACGCTTCCGATCCGGGGCGTGGACCTCGTCCGCCTCGGCCTCGACGGCGCGCGCTGGGGTCTGCCCTCGCCGCTGGGCTCGCGCGGCGCCTCGGGCCGGCGGGCGAGGGAGCGCGTGGGGGAGGTGATCGAGCTCGTCGGAGCCGGTGCCTATGCCGAGCGTACGCTCGGGGAGCTCTCCGGCGGTGAGCGCCAGCGCATCCTGATCGCCCAGGCGCTCGTGCGCAGGCCGCGAATCGTGATGCTGGATGAGCCGCTGGACAGCCTGGACCTGCCCAACCAGGCGGCGGTGAGCGCGCTCGTGCAGCGCATCTGCCGCGCCGAGAACGTGGCGGTGCTGCTCGTGGCGCATGACGTGAATCCGCTGCTGTCCTATCTGGACCAGGTGATCTATCTGGCGGGTGGCCGCGCGCTGCAGGGGCCGGTGGAGCAGGTGATCACCTCTGCGACGTTGAGCGAGCTGTACGGAGCGCCGATCGAGGTGCTGCGCACCAGTGACGGGCGACTCGTCGTGGTGGGCCAGCCCGAGGCGCCACACGTCCACGGCCACCGTCACGACTAAGGCGAGTCTGATGGGTAACCCGACTCTGTCATGGAACCTCGTCTCCGACGTGCATCGGCTGCTCGAATACCAGTTCATGGTGAACGCCCTGCAGGCGGGCACGATCGTGGCGGTGATGGCGGGGGTGGTGGGCTGGTACATGGTGCTGCGTCGCCAGAGCTTCGCCGGGCACACGATCGCCGTGATGGCCTTTCCGGGCGCCTCGGGCGCTGCGCTGGCGGGCTTGCCGACCGCGCTCGGTTACTACCTCGCGTGCGGGATCGCGGCCCTGACGATCGGCCGCGCCGGCGGCGCGGCCGGGCGCGGACGCAGCGGAGAGTCGGCCACGATCGGAGTTGTGCAGGTCGCGGGGCTCGCGGCGGGGTTCCTGTTCCTGAGCCTCTACAGCGGCGTGCTCGAGCAGCTCGAGACGCTGCTGTTCGGGACGTTCCTGGGGATCGACAGTAACCAGGTGCTGACGCTGCTGGTCATTGCGGTGGTCGTTCTCGGCGTCCTTGCGCTCGTCGGGCGACCACTGCTGCTCGCCTCGCTCGACCCCGAACTCGCGCGCGCGCGCGGTGTGCCGGTGGGAGCGCTCGACATCGGCTTCCTGCTGGTGCTTTCTCTGGCGGTGGCGGCCACCAGCCAGATCACGGGAGCGCTGCTCGTGTTCGCGTTGCTCGTGGCGCCGGCAGCGGCGGCGCAGGCGCTCACTCCGCGCCCGGGGCTGAGCCTCGTGTTGAGTGTGGCGTTCGCGTTGCTCGTCACGTGGGTGGGGCTCGGGATCTCTTACTTCTCGATCTATCCGCTCGGATTCTTCGTCACCTCGCTTGCGTTCGGCTTGTATGTGCTCGCGCAGCTCGTCCGACGCCTGGTGCTCTGATGCTTTCGCACGAATTCATCCGCAACGCCTATCTGGCGGGCACGTTCATCGCACTTGCTTGTGGGGTGGTGGGCTGGTTTACGGTGCTGCGCGGTCAGGTGTTCGCCGGGGATGCGCTCAGCCACGTCGCGTTCGTCGGGGCGATCGCGGCGGCGGTCATCGGGGTGGACGAGCGCGTTGGCCTGTTCGTATTGACGCTCGGTCTCGCGGCTGTGATGGCGGGGCTGGGTGCTCGCGCGCAAGCCAACGACGTGACGATCGGCGTCGTGTTCTCCTGGGTGTTGGGCATCGGCGTGCTGCTGATCGCGGTGCTCAGCACGAGCTCCTCGGGCGGCAACGGCCTGATCGTCGCCAACACGCTGTTCGGCTCGATCTTCGGGCTCGGCGCTCCTCAGGGCATCGCTGCCGCGGCGATCGGCTTGGGGGCGGTGCTCGCTGCGCTGGCGATCGCGCGTCCGCTGCTGTACGCCTCGCTCGATCCTGAGCTCGCCGGTCTGCATGGCGTGCCCGTGCGTGCGCTCGGGCTGGCGCTGGCGCTGCTGATCGGCATCGTCACGGCTGAGGGCACGCAGGCGATCGGGGCGCTGCTGGTGCTCGGCCTGATCGCGGCTCCGGGCGGAGCGGCGCTGGCACTCACGTCCAAGCCTTATCTCGGCATGACCCTGTCGGCGGCGATCGCGCTGGCGGCGATGTGGGGGGGGATCGCGCTCAGCTACGCGATTCCTTCTTTGCCGCCGAGCACGGCGATCATCGCGCTGGCGGTCGGCGCCTATGCGCTTGCATCCGTCTCTACCATCGCTCTATGAGCACTCACGGGCACACCGAGACCTGGATCGAGCGCGCCGAGGCGGTGCTGAGCGCCGCGGGCCACAAGCGTGGCGGCGCGCGGCGCGCGGTGATCGAGCTGCTCGACAGCCAGTCGTGTGCTCTGACGGCCGTGGAGATCGAGGACGCATTGCGAACGGGCGAGCGCGGTGTGAGCCGGGCGAGCGTCTATCGTGTTCTCGACGAGCTGGAGGCGCTGCGGCTCGTGCAACGGGTGGAGACCGGTCAGGCGATGGTTCGCTACGAGCGGGTGTGCGAGCAGGGGGGGCATCACCATCACCTCGTGTGCGACAGCTGCGGGCTGGTGATGCCTTTCTCCGATGAGGCGTTGGAGCGGGCGATCGACAAGCTCAGCGAGCGGGTTCCCCTGAGAGTGTCCGAGCACGAGATCGTCCTGCACGGCTCGTGCCACGACTGCCGCGATGACTGAGCGGGAGCCCGTTCAGCACGAGCCGGTTGCGCAGCCTCTGCTGCATCGCAGTGTGGCCGCGTGGTCGCTGCTGCACGAGCTGGGAGTGCAGACACCGTGGGAACGACGCTTCGATGACCCTTCGCGGGAATGGCGCCGGCTGTTCTCCGAGCTCTTCGGGACGTTCCTGCTGGTCGTGGCCGGCGCTGGGGCGCCGGCCGTCAACGCCTTCACCCACGGCGCGATCGGCCGCGGGGCTGCGGTCACCGCGCCGGGGCTCACGGTCATGGCGATCATCCTGTTCATGGGCGCGGTCTCGGGCGCGCATCTGAACCCCGTCGTGAGCGTCGCATTCGCGGCGCGCGGAGACTTCCCCTGGCGGCGCGTGCCCGGCTATGTCTTCGTGCAGCTCCTCGGAGCGACGCTCGCAGTGCTGTTCCTCGATGCCATGTTCGGGAAGGTGGGCATGCTCGGGGCGACCCTTCCCGGTGCGGGCATCGACGATGCTCAGGCGCTGCTGATGGAGCTGGTGCTGACCGTGGGTCTGGTGAGCACGATTCTGGGTACGGCGTCGCGTTCACAGAACGTGGGCCCGCTGTCGGCCGTCGCGGTCGGTGGCTACATCGTACTTGCGGGCCTTTGGTCGAGCCCGGTCACAGGCGCATCGATGAACCCCGCCCGTTCGTTCGCTCCCGACCTCGTGCTCGGTAACTTCGCCCACTACTGGGTGTATGCGGTCGGGCCGACTGCGGGAGCGCTGATCGCCGTGGGCATCGCGTTTATCCTGCGCGGGCGAGGCGGGGATGAGCACTCCGTCGCTGCCGCCCAGGGCACACTGGCCGGACCACCTCCGTCGGGGGGAGGCTAGGGCGCGGGGCATCGCCCCCGCGCCGAGGCGTAAGGTTGGCTGCTCGATGGCAGATCCGAAGTGGCTCAGCGAGCCGGAGGAGAAGGATTATGCGGCGGCGCATAGCTATCTGTCGCTGCTCCTGGCCCCTGATCTCCTAGGGGAGGCGGTGGCATCGCTGCGCGACGCGCCCGAGGGACAGTGGCGTGCCAAGGACATCCTGCGCGCCGCCGCCCTGCCGCTGCTCAAGGGCAAGCAGAGCAGCGAGGTGGCCGAGAAGCTCAAGCACATCGCCAAGGGCACGCCGATCTCGCCGATCCTGCTGATCCACGACGGCCATGGCCGGCTGGAGATAGCCGACGGTTACCACCGCGCCTGCGCCGCCTGCATCCTCGACGAGGACGCCAATGTTCCCGGAAGGCTGGCTCTCCTCAGCGGACTGGCGCCGCGGTAGCCGCCGGCTCTGCGCCGGCGCCCGGAGCGTTCCTCGGCCGCGTGACAGGCCGGTTCCACAGGTAGCTGAGCACGCAGCCGAGGGCGAAGACGGCGACGACGAGCAGCACGGGACCGGAGTCCTCGGTGAGGGCTCCGATCATGCCGGCGGTCAGGCCACCGGCGAGTGCGGCGAGCCATGCTGGGTCACAGTCGACCGGCGCGAAGAGGCGCCGGTGGTGGCGGACGCCGAGCGCGGATGCGATCAGCGCGAGGGCGGTCGCGAAGGGCATGCCCCCGTGCTTGAGCTCGTCATAGGCGGCGGTGTAGCGGCGGACGATGATGTCGCGTATGTCCCCGGCGGAGCGGGCGTGAAGGACGCTGCCGGTGTAGTGGCCGCTGCCGTGCGCGGTGAGGAGGTCGAGCGCTGCCAGCGCCACGAGGCCGGCGAGGGGGCTCACGAGCACGATCAGCGCGCGCTGGCGGGTGAGCCGGCCGGGCAGCAGCATCAGGGTGGCGACGGCTGTGCCGGCGCTGACGAGGATCACGCCCCCGACGCCTGCGCCGATCCGCGCGGAGCCCTCGATTGCCGCGAGGAGGATTCCACTGAGGGCCATCGCGGCGGCCGCGCGGCGACTGCGTATGGCTGGGTAGAGCGCGGCGGCCACGGCGGCGAGGACGAGCACGGCGAGGCCTGACTTGAGCTCGTTGCCGATGCCGTAGAAGCGCACGCCGAGCTCTGGGTTGGGTCCGAGCAGTGAGCGGGCGAGCAGCTGCGTGCCGGCGAGGGCGTCGGCGGTGAGCGCCACGACCGCCACGACCGCGGGCGCGAGCGGGGCGCGCGGCCAGGGCGCCAGCCGGTCGGTGAGCGCGCCGAGGGAGAAGCAGAGGAGTATGAGCAGCGCGTCTTCGACGCCGCGAGTCGGCTCGAGCGCCGCTGGGAGGAGCGCTGCTACGGGCGTCCACAGCAGTGCCAGCGCCCCGACGCGCATTGTCCACGCGCGGGCGCGCGGGCGCAGCTGGGGCTCGAGTGCAAACAGCCGCACGGCGAGCACCAGCAGCGCCCAGGCGCCGAGCAGGTAGGCCAGGGCTCCCAGGCGGCGGTCGTAGAGGATCTGCAGGCGGGCTTTGAACGAGTGCAGGTAGGGGCCGTCGAACGCGCCGTCGAGCTCGATCGGCTTGCCGCGCATGGCGTCCGGAACGGGTAGGCCGAGGTGGCGGAGGATCGTGGGGGCGAGATCGACGGTGGCGATCAGTCCGCGCTGGTTGGTGGTCTGCGAGGTGAGCGTGCGTCCCCCGCCGAGTCCGGCGAGGGCGACCCACAGCAGTTCGTTGCCAGGGATGTCGGGTGCGCGCTGGATGACGATCTCCAGGGCGTCCGTTGGGCGGGCGGTGCTCAACGCGCGCAGGTCTGACAGGCCGCTGGCGCCCGCCTGGAGGTCCGCTACGACCAGTCGAGTGCGTGCGCTAAGCGCGGCGATGCGCGCTGGCAGCGTCGCCGCCGATCCGAGCGAGCGCGCCGCGATCTGGCCGTTGCGGTCGGCCGCTGCCACCCCGTCGTAGTCATCGAGTCCGGCGATGCCGGCATAGCCGGCGCCGCCCGGGATCTGCGATGCGAGCAGGCCTGGTTGCAGGATCTGCGGGGCGCTGCGCGCGCGCTCGAGTACCGCCTGCCACGGCTCGACCGCTGCGCCAATGCCGTGCGGCCGGAGCGACAGGATGGGCGGGCGTCCGGGGTCATACGACGAGTAGGAGACGCGCGCTCCCTGGGTGATGTCGAGCAGCAGTTGGGCTGTCGTGTAGGAGCCCTGCGTGGCGGACATGATCCCGGTGGAAAGCGAGGGGATGTTCTCCAGGGCGCTCTCGAACGCGCGGCCGGGTGTGGCGGGCAGGAAGAGGACCAGGGCCGTGGGGGGACCGATCGGAGATCGGCCAGCGGCGGATGCGTGCGTGGGGGACCAGGTAGCGAGGAGCGCCGCGCAGGCCAGAGCGGCCCCTACGCCCCCGCGCGGTCGGCTCAGCCGTCCGCTCCTTCGGTGGCGACGTCGCGCCGTGCGGGCCGCGAGGAGTGGGGCGTCTCCGCGGCGTGCTCGTCGGCGCTGGCACTGCCCTCGATGTTCAAGCGGGGCAGCAGGCGGTCGAGCCACGCGGGGAGCTGCCAGGTGCGCTGGCCGATGATGCTGAGCACCGCGGGCAGCAGCAGGCAGCGGACGACGAGCGCGTCGAGGAAGACGGCGCTGGCGAGGCTCAGCCCGAACTCCTTGATCACGCGGTTTTCGCCGAGCATGAACGACAGGAACACGCACACCATGATCGCCCCGGCTGCCGTGACCACGCGCCCGGTCAGCGCTAGGCCGTCGCCAACCGCGCGCGAGTGCTCTCCGGTGCGCACCCACCGTTCGTGGATGCGCGAGACGAGGAACACCTCGTAGTCCATCGAGAGCCCGAACACGATCGCAAACAGCATCACCGGGATAAACGACTCGATCGGTCCTTGGCTGACACCCATCAGGCCGCTCAGCCAGCCCCATTGGAAGATCGCGACGATCACTCCCATCGACGCGCCGATGCTGAGCAGGTTCATCACGGCTGCCTGCAGTGGAATCACCAGCGAGCGAAAGACGATCATCAACAGCAGCGCGGAGAGCAGCACGACCACGCCGATGAACAGGGGCAGCTTCGAGCTGAGCACGGCGGCGAAGTCCACTCCGCCGGCGGTCACGCCACCGATGTAGACGGTCAACCTGGTGCGCTTGGCGAGTGGTGGGACGACGTCCTTGCGCAGGCGTTCGACCAGCTGGGTGGTGGCGTAGGCCTGCGGTGAGGAGCGCGGGTAGACGCTGATCGTGGCCACCTCGCCCGCCGGGTTGAGCTTCGCCGGGGCAACCGCCACCACCCCCTCGGTCTGGGCGATCGCCGATCGTAGGTCTTCGACGCCCGCCGTGTCGGGAGGGCCTGGCTTGACCGTCGTGCTCGACTTTTCCGTGCCGCCGAATTCCTGGCTCTCGGTCACCTGGGCACGTCGCGGTACCTTGGCTACGACGAGCAGTGGCCCGTTGAACCCCTTGCCGAAGCCGTTGGCGAGCAGCTCGTAGGCGCGGTGGGTGGTGAAGCTGGCCGGGTCGTTGCCGGCGTCGCTCGACCCCAGCCGCAGCGCGGTCGCGGGCGCCGCGATCGCGAGCATCACCAGACCGGAGACCGCGGCGATCGTCCACGGCCGTCGCTGCACGAACCGGCTCCAGCGCAGCCACGCGCCTGCGTGGTCGATCGTGGATGAGGTGCTCTGTGTCTGGGCTCTGGCGCTCCTGCGCCTGGCCCGCCACCCTGGGCGCGCCAGACGGTCGCCGAAGGTGCTCAGCAGCGCGGGGAGCAGCGTCAGCGAGGCGAGCATCACCAGCAGCACGCCGACGGCGGCGGCGATCGCCACGCCATAGAGGAAATTGACGCCGAGCAGCATCATGCCCAGCAGCGCGATCACGACCGTGACGCCGGCGAACAGGACGGCCCTGCCGGCGGTGTCCATCGCCTGCACGGCCGACTCGCGTGCGTGGCCGAAGGTGGGGCCGGGCGTGGCGTACAGCTCGCGAAAGCGGGTGACGATGAACAGCGCGTAATCGATGCCTACGCCGAGCCCGATCATCGCGGCGAGCTCGGATGAGAAGTTGGCGGTGTCGACGACGTTGGTTCCGAGCGCGATCACGCCCAGGCCGGTGCCGAGCCCGAGCAGGGCCGTGACGATCGGCAGTCCCATCGCCGTCAGGGAGCCGAAGGTCAGGAGCAGCACAACGATCGCCGCCAGCAGGCCGACGGCTGTGGACAGGCCGAAGCCTTCCTGCTGGCTTGCCTCGATCGCCTGGCCGCCGAGCTCGACCTGGATCGAAGCCCGCCCGCCCCGCGCGGCTGCGCGGGCGGCGGCGATCACTGGCTTGGCTGCGTCCTTTGACAGTTCGTTGGCGCGCTTGTCGAACACGACCGTGGCGAACGCTGTACGCCGGTCGCGGGAGATCGCGCTCGCGCCCGCGGCGCTCGCGTAGGGGCTGAGGACTTCGCTCACGTGGGCCACGCGAGCGACACGGGCGAAGGCCGAGGTCATACGCGCGCGCACGGCTTCCTCGAGCACGCTGCCGGCGCTGACGTGAAAGACGATCTGGTCGCGGTCGCCGGCCTGTATGGGAAAGCTCTTTTGCAGCAGGTCGTTCGCGCGCTGCGCGTCGGAGTTGGGGAGCGTGAAGTTGTTGGAGTAGTGGGTGCCGGCGGACTGGGCGAGGGCGTTGACGGCGAGCAGCAGGACTACCCAGCCGAGCAGCACGTACTTGCGATGAGTCGTCGACCAGCGGGCGAGCTTGAGCATTACGGGCAGCTTAGTCAGTTGACGCTCGGATCCGGGGGCATCCGGGCGATCAGCGCGTAGCTGCCTCCCTTGCGTGTGAGCACGGTGCTCCACAGCTCCTCCGGGGCCTCGGTGAACACGTCCTCGGGCACGGCGCTGTGGGCGATCCAGTCGCCCTGGTCGAGCTCGGCGTCGAGCTGTCCCTCGCCCCAGCCGGCGTACCCGGCGAATACGCGCCTGCGCGCGGTCGCCTCCGTCAGCTCGTCGATGCCGGCGTCTGGAGCGGGGAAGCCGATGCGGCCGAGCACCAGCAGTCCCGCTGGGGTGGGGTCCAGGAACTCGGCTAAGAACACGATCGAGTTTTGCCCTACCGGACCGCCGACATACACCGGCTCTCGCTCATTGACGGCCTGCTCCAGTTGCGGCACCGCCTCGCCGACCGTCACATCGGAGGGGCGGTTCAGCACGACGCCCATCGCGCCCTCCTCGCTGTGTACCCCGATCAGTACCACTGCGCGCCTGAAGTTGGGGTCCATTAGCGCCGGTGAGGCGAGCAGCAGCTGGCCGCTTAGCGATTGCACCATGATGTGATTGAGGCTACCGCGGCAAAGGAGACATGAGTGAGCACAAAAGAGTTCGACGTGGTCGTGATCGGCGCGGGGCCGGCCGGGGAGGTATGCGCGGGTCGGCTGGCCGGCGAGAATCTCAGCGTCGCGCTGGTCGAGCGTGAGCTGGTCGGCGGCGAGTGCTCGTTCTATGCCTGCATGCCCTCCAAGGCGCTGCTTCGCCCCGCCCAGGCGCTGGCCGAGGCGCGCCGGGTGGGTGGGATTCGATTCGCGCAGGAGGCCGCGGAGGGGGCGATCGACGTCGCGGCCGTCCTGCGCCGTCGCGACGAGGTCGTTCACAACCTCAGCGACGATGCTCAGATGCTGTGGATCGAAGAGCGCGAGATCGCGCTCGTGCGCGGCCATGGCACCGTCGCCGGCGAGCGCGAGGTACGTGTTGGCGATGACCTGCTCCGCGCCCGTAGGGCCGTGGTTCTTGCTCCCGGTACCGGCGCTGCAATTCCGCCGATTCCCGGTCTGCGCGAGTCCCGTCCGTGGACCAACCGCGAGGTGACGACGGCGGAGGCGATCCCTGGCTCGTTGCTAGTGCTGGGCGGTGGCGTCGTCGGCGTGGAGATGGCCTCGGCCTACGCCTCGCTGGGCGCGAAGGTGACGATCGTCGAGGCGCTCCCCAGGCTGATCGCGGGGGAGGAGGAG
The DNA here is from genome assembly GCA_003134675.1 of Solirubrobacterales bacterium. GTDB lineage: Bacteria > Actinomycetota > Thermoleophilia > Solirubrobacterales > Solirubrobacteraceae > Palsa-744. The sequence continues at coordinate 12,249 of PLBZ01000085.1, read as the reverse complement.
TTCGCCTCCGGCCAGGTCAAGGATGCGCTGGAAGCCGCCGGCGTGGAGGTCGTCGCTGGCACGAAGGCCACGGCGGTGCAGCGCAAGGATGGCGTCGGCCCGGTCACGCTCGAGCTCGAGGACGGCCGCTCATTCACCGGCGATGAGCTGCTGGTCGCGGTTGGGCGCCGTCCCCGCACCGACGCGCTCGGCTTGGAGGAGCTCGGGCTGGAGGCGGGCAAGTCGGTCGAGGTGGACGAGGAGATGCGCGTGCCGGGCCACGAGTGGCTGTACGTGATCGGCGACGCTAACGGCCGCGTGCTGCTCACGCACATGGGCAAGTATCAGGGGCGCCTCGCAGCCGATCACATCCTCGGACGCTCCGTCTCGCTGCGCTCCGACGGGCGACTCTCCCCGCGTGTGATCTTCACCGAGCCGCAGGTCGCGGCCGTCGGCCATACGCTGCAGAGCGCCAAAGACGCCGGCCTGAACGTGCGGGCCGTCGAGACGCCGACAGAGGGGAGCGCCGGGGGCAGCTTCGTCGGCCGCGACGCGCCCGGCACCGCGCGGATCGTCCTCGACGAGGACCGCCGCGTGATCGTCGGCGCCACCTTCACCGGCGTCGAGGTCGCCGAGTCGCTGCACGCTGCCACGATCGCGATCATCGGCGAGGTGCCCATCGAGCGCCTCTGGCACGCGGTGCCTTGCTTCCCCACCCGCAGCGAGCTGTGGCTCAACCTGCTGGAAGAGTACGGTCTCTAATCGAAAAAAGAGGGGCCCGACCGAAGCCGGGAGACACTCGCCTTCGACCGAAGCGGGGGGACACTCGCCTCCGGCGAGCATCCCCGTTTCGGCCAGCCGGCCTGCGGTCGGCTGCGCCACCCGAAGTGATCAAAGAAGAGGGGCCCGACCGAAGCCGGGAGACACTCGCCTTTGGCTCGCATCCCCGTTTCGGCCAGCCGGCCTGCGGCCGGCTGCGCCACCCTCTAGCGCGCGGAGAAGATCTCGAGCGTACCGCTGAGCAAGTGGTCGCGGACGCCACGGACGCCAAGCGCATGAGATGGCGGGGGCGCATGTGTGTGTGTTCTAACGCATCCACTACTGGCGGCGCCCGATATGCTGAATCATATGGCGAAGACCCCGCAGGTGGGCGAGCAGGCGCCCGATTTCGAGCTGCCTGGCACGGATGGTCCCTTCAAGCTCTCAGCGCATCGCGGCGAGCGGGTAGTGCTGCTGTTCTACCCCGGCGACAACACGATGGTGTGCACCAAGCAGTTCTGCTCCTACCGCGACCGGGCGGAGGACTTCGCCGCACTGAACGCCACGGTGCTCGGTATCTCCTCCCAGGATCTCGCCTCCCACGAGGGGTTCATCGCCAAGCACGGCCTCAACGTCCCGCTGCTGGCTGACGTCGACAAGCAGGTCGCCAAGGCCTATAGCGCATTTTCTCCGCGTCTCGGGATCAAGCGGGCGGTTGTCGTGATCGACGAGGAGGGGATCGTGCGCCACCGCCACGACCATCTGCTCGGGCTGGATTACCAGTCTGTCGACGATCTCAAAGCCACGCTCGACGCGCTTCCCGCCGCGGCGTAGCCTCAGCGACTCAGGGGGGTGTCAAGCTCCCGCTTGCCGTCTGGCCGCTCATCGCCGGCGCGTCTTGAGTGCTGGCCGTCTGGCGGTTGGCCAGACGGTCGGCCAGCTCCAGCTGCAGGTTGCGTGGCGGCGGGTGGGTGGGATCCGAATCCGGGGAACGCCGGTGCCAGATGCCCTCGCCGTCCAGCTCCCATGAGCTCTGGTTGTCGGCGAACGCCCGTTCCAGTGCGTCGAGTAGCTCGGCGCGTAGTTCCGCTGACTCGACGGGCGCCGCCAGCTCGACGCGATGGTCGAGGTTACGCGGCATCAGGTCGGCCGAGGAGATATAGATCGTGTGCTCTCCGTCGCGTTCGAAGGCGAACACCCGCGAGTGCTCGAGCAAGCGCCCGACGATCGAGACGACCCGGATGTTCTCGGAGATCCCCTCAAGGCCCGGTCGCAGACAGCAGATCCCGCGCACGTTCAGATCGACCCGTACCCCGGCCTGCGAGGCCTCATAGAGCGCGCGGATGCAGGGTCCGTCGACCAGGGCGTTCATCTTCATCGCGATTCGCCCCGGGGACTCCGGTGAGTGGGCGGCGACGGTCTGCTCGATCTGGCCGATGATGCCGTCGCGCAACTGGTTGGGCGCCGTCAGCACCTTGCGGTAGTGCAGCGGGCGGCCGTAGCCGGTGAGGTAGTTGAACATGTCGGCCACGTCGGCACCGATCTGCTCGTCGGTCGTGAACAGCCCGAAATCGGTGTACAGCCGCGCGGTCGCGGAGTGGTAGTTGCCGGTGCCGATGTGCACGTAGTTGCGCACCCCGTCGCCCTCGCGGCGTACGACGAGCACGCACTTGGCGTGCGTCTTCAGCGAGGGCTGGCCATACACGACGTGCACGCCGGCCTCCTCGAGCGCCTTGGCCCAGTGGATGTTCATGCGCTCGTCAAAGCGCGCCTGCAGCTCGACCAGCGCTACCGCCTGCTTGCCACGCTCGGTGGCGTCGATCAGCGCCGGCACGAGCGGCGAGTCGTCGCTCGTGCGGTACACGGTCTGCTTGATCGCGAGCACGTTTGGGTCGGCCACCGCCTGCTCCACGAAGCGCTCAACCGAGGTGGAGAACGAGTCGTAGGGGTGATGCACGAGCACGTCGCCTTCGCGCATCGCTCCGAGCACGTCGGGCCGCTCGCCTTCGTGGCGCAGCAGGCGCGGGTGGGTGTGTCCCACGAGTGGCTCCTCGCGCAGCTCGCCGTAGCCGGGCAGCTTGACGATCTGCCACAGCGCACCCATGTCAAGCAGCCCGTCGACCGGGTAGACCTCGTCGTCCTGTACCCCCAACAGTCCCGCCAGCTCGTCACGCAGGCGCTCCGAGCAGTCTGCGCCCACCTCCACGCGCACCACCTCACCGAAGCGGCGTCTGCGCAGCTCGTCCTCGACGGCCTGCAGCAGGTCGGCGGCGTCGTCGGAGACCTCCAGGTCGGCGTCGCGGGTGACCCGGAATACGTTGTAGTCGGCGATCTCCATGCCGGGGAACAGTGCGTCGAGGTGGTTCGCGATCACGTCCTCCAGCGCCAGCAGCGTGATCGCCCCGGGCGTGGGTGCCTTGAGGGCGATAAAGCGTGGCAGGATCTCGGTTGGCACCTTCACGCGTGCGAACACCGTCTGATCGGTTACGGGGTCGCGCACGAGCACGGCCAGGCTGAGGGACAGGTTGGAGATGTACGGGAACGGCCGGCCCGGAGCCACGGCCAGCGGCGTCAGCGCTGGGAAGATCACCTTCTGGAAGTGCCTGGCAAGCTCTGCGCGCTGATCGTCGTCGAGCTCGTTGACGGCGACCACGCGGATGTCATGCTCGGCCAGGGCCGGACGCAGGCGGCCTTCGAAGCAGTCGGTCAGCCGCCGTCCTAGCTCCAGCACGCGCTCGCGGATCAGCGCGATAGTTTCAGAGGGGATACGACCGTCGTGGCCCGGATTCTCCACGCCCGCGTCGATCTGGTCGCGCAGGCCGGCGACGCGCACCATGTAGAACTCGTCGAGGTTCGTCGTGTAGATCGCGCAGAACTTCACGCGCTCCAGCAGCGGGATCCGCTCGTCCTCGGCCAGCTGCAGTACGCGCTCGTTGAAGTCCAGCCAGGACAGCTCGCGGTTCAGGTAAAGCGAGGGATCGTGCAGGTCGGTCATCGAATCTTCACGCTACACCTTGATTGCAAGCGATAGGGTGAAGATCGAGAGGCAATGGCTCGTCAGCTCTGGCTATTACGTCACGCCGAGGCGGAGCCTCACGGCGTTCGCTCTGATGCCGAGCGTCGTCTGACCGCGCGCGGGGAAGGCCAGGCGCACGCCGTTGGGATCGCGCTTGGGCGTCTGCAGGTGAGCTTTGACGCCGTCCTGTTCAGCCCCAAGGTGCGCGCACGCCAGACCGCGGAGCTGGCCGCTGCTCACTGGAGTGAGGAGCGGCGCGAGCGGCTGTTGGTCCATCCGCCGCTCGCCGGGGGCTTTGACGCTCGAGGAGCCCTCGCCGAGTGCTCTGGTCTGAGGGCCGATGGACGCCTGCTGCTCGTCGGCCACGAGCCTGACCTGTCAAGCGTGGTCGGCGACCTCACAGGCGCACGCGTGGATCTGAAGAAGGGCGGTGTGGCGGTCGTGACTCTAAAGGGCGCCGGCGGCGAGCTCGCGGTCCTGCTGCGTCCCCGTGAGCTCGCTCTGATCGCCGGTGTTCCAGCCGACGGGGACTGAAGAGGGGACATCGAGGCCAACGACCTCGAGCGACTCGGCGGCGAAGCGGTAGCCGATGCCGAAGTGGGTATGGATGTAGCGCCACTGTGGTGAGGCCTTCTCCAGCTTCTGGCGCAGCTTGCGCACGAATACGTCGACTGAGCGGTCGCCGCGCACCATCGCGTAGCCCCATAGGCGCGAGTAGATCTCCTCGCGCTCCAGCACTCGTCCCTCGGCGGCGGCGAGCAGCTCGATCAACTCGAACTCGCGTCTGGTCAGATCGAGGCTGTGCCCGTCGACGAACGCCTGGAAGCGGTCGGAGCGGATCTCGACTTCTCCCGCCATCATCGGCTTTGATTCGGTGCGGCTGGTGGGCCGTCGCCGGCGACGCGCGACACCTTGCACGCGAGCGATGACCTCCTCGGGATGGCAGGGCTTGGTGATCCAGTCGTCAGCTCCGAGACGTAGTCCGCGCACCCGCTGGGCCACGGTCGATGGGCCGGTGCAGACGACGACGCCCAATTCGGGTAGTGCTCCGCACAGTCGCTCGAGCCACTCCCACGCCTGCGGGCCGAGCACCGCTAGGTCGACGACGAGCGCGCTCAGCCGCATCGAGGCCACTGCGTCGGTGGGCACCGGGCTGCCGAGCACGCGATGCTCCCAGCCGAGGCGATCCAAGCGCTTGCTCAGTACCTGGATGAACCCGCTGTCTCGATCGAGCACGGCGATACGCAGTGAGGATGCGCTCGAAGTGCTCGACGGTGCCGCCTCCTCCGTGGCGCGGATACTTTCCGTCATCGGACATCAGTTTAGGTGACCTTGCGGATCCTTGTACGGCGTGGTGCAAATGGTCACAGGATGTTCACAGGAGAAATACGCTGTTTACGGACGGATAACGAAGCTGTGGGCCTGGTTGCCGGCGCGCGTCTCATCCTCAGCATCGCTCTATAGAGGCGCCGGGGGGCTATCCGCGCTGGGGGCTCAGCGTCAGGATCGCCTTGTGGAGATGCCCGGCCGGGTCGCGTCCGCCTGCGATCAGGATGTGTTCGCCGAGTGTCACTGCCGAGAGGTCCGATAGGGGCTGGGGCAGGGTGCCTGCGGTGTTCACGGCTCCGGTCGGGGAGATCGCGAGGATCTGCCGTGTTTGGCTGTTCGTCGATGCGTCGCGTCCGCCGAGCACGAACACGGTTCCGTTCAACGCTGCGGCAGCGGCGTGTGTCAGTGGATGCGGCAGCTGGGTGATGGTCGTGACTTGGCCGGTGCGGGGATCGAAGCGGTAGACGTTCTGGCTGGCGGCCATCCCGCTCGTGCCGCCGGCGATGAGGAGTTGTCCGGCCTGCTCGGCGACTGCCGCGTAGCGCAGGGGCTTTGGGAGCATTCCCACCACGCGGGCTGGTGTGCCGGGCCGCCAGGCGAGAATCGTTCGCAGGGGGGATTGGCCTGTGTATCCACCGACGATGTATACGGTGCCGGCGATCGCTGTTGTGGCGAGGTCTGAGGCGGGAGTGGGAAGCTGGCCCGCGGGCTGCGTTTCGCCGGTGCTCGAGATGCGTGTGATCTGAGAGAACGATGTGATCACCCCGCCGCCGAATAGGTAGACCTCTCCTCCTATCACGCTTGCGGAGGCATCGTGCAGCGCGCTTGGTAGCGCGCCTACTCTGATCGCTTCCGAGCCACTTACCTTCACGATGTCCGCCACCGAGGATTCACCCTGATTGAGGCCGCCGATGAGCATGGCGCTGTCGGGAGTGATCGCCGCCACAGCTGCATCCTGGACGGGGGCCGGGAGCTGGCCGCTCGCCACCACGACGACCCTGTCGTTGGCTGTCCCATCGCCGGCTGAACCCGAGGTCCCCGACGAACCGGGGTGCCCCGCGGCGGTTCTCGCGTGGTGCGAGGTCCCATTGCCCGCAATCAGCGCCGCAAGCACGATCGCGACGAGAGCCGACGCGGCGACCGCGCGGCGCCGGCGGACCTGGTGACGGTGCACACCCCGGTGTCGCCTCACAAGCTCGGGTCTCGGCGGACGCATAGGCCTATGGGTGCACGACCGCGGCGTAGTCGGGGATGCCGTTGGGAGCAGCCGGGATGAAATCCATGCCGTCCGGGGTGTTGAGGTAGCCGTAGGCGGTGCCCGGCATGTCGGTGTGCCCGTATTTCCACACGATTCTGTTAGTGCGGGGGTCGATCACCAACACACGGTCGCGGTAGTCGTCGTTCACGGCTATATCCCCATTGGGCAGACCCATCGCCAGGGACGGGTGGTCCAACCGTCCCTGGCCCTGCGTCGGGCCGTAGCGCCAGAGCACCTTGCCGGCGTGGTTGATGATCAGGATATGGCCGGGGTTCGCGTAGTCGGCCAGGAGGACGCGCCCCCCGGGCAGCGGCTGGGGGTCCGATGGGTAGCTGACCGGAGCCCGCACGGAGAACACGAGCCGTCCTTCAGGCCCGATCTCATCGATCCAGTTGCCGGGGATCTCGCTGACCAGCACGCCGCCCCCGGGAACTGGCGTATCCCCGTTGACAGCCCCGAAGTACCGCGGCGGATCGTGACGGCAGACTTCTGCCTTGCCGTATTCATGAAGGATGCGCCCGGCCTTCACGAACAGGATCCGGCAGTTGTACGCGTCGGCCACGGTGAATGAACCGTCGGGCAGCGCATAGGCGTCATCGGGGGTGTGCAGGTGGGTTGCCCCCGCGCCCAGTTCTCCGGGATGGCCGAAGAGGACCTTCAGGCTGTGGTCGGTGATGCCCACTTCCACGATCGCGTGGTTGTCCTCCTCGTTGGCGATCAACGCCCGACCGCCGGGCTCCACGAACGTGTCGTCGTTGTAGATCAGCCGCCGTCCCGCCGCGATGTCCGCCGGCGTGGGGTCGAGGAAGACCGTCTTGCCCTGTGGGCCGATGACGAGGATGCGGTTGTTGCCGCGGTCGGCGATCAGGATGTAGCCGGCCGGCCCGGGGAGCTTCGACGCGGCTTCATACGCGGCGGCCGTCCCAGGCTGAATGCCGACCACGTTCTGTGGAGCCCACAGCGCTGGCAGGCCCCCGACAGAGGCCGGAGCCAGCGGTCCGCCCGAAACCACGGTTTTGGCACGCGGGGTTGCGCGGTGGGAACGCGATGAGCCCCCACCCAAGCTTGCGATCACCACCACGACCACGATCGTGACAAGCGCTGTCAAAGCGGCGAGTCGGCGTTGGCGGCGCAGGCGTAGACGACTCGCGACACGACGTCGCTCTTGCGGGGTTCCCATCAACTATGCGGCCGTCAGAACCCGGATGGTCAGCGGCTTGCCCGCGAAGCTCGTTTCACTAAACGAGCGTACTACGCACCTGGGCGCCACGAGCTGCCAGGAACCCTACCCAAGCCCTCTTAACCGTTCTGGGCGTTGCGTTGGAATGCTCAGCTGGCCAGTCACTGGCCACGCTCACCGACGGCGATGGTCACGCTCCGGATGTCAGTTGGTGAGGATCGTGAAGAAGTCGCGGCTGTAGGGCGCGAGCAGCCGGCCAGGGATTCCCAGCTGGCCGGGTACGACGGGCACTGCGCTCGGCCCACCCGGATGATGTATGTAGAGGTATGCGGCGATCCACTCCGGGTTGATGTCGAGCTCGACCGCGCGCACGACACCCGCATCGATCAGTGCCTGCGCGATCATGGACGGCGAGAGGTGCTCGCCGGCGGCCCACACGAGCTGACCGTCGCCGGTGATCCCCAGTGCCGAGCGCGCCACGTCGGGCCCACCTCCCAGCGTTCCGCCCCAGCAGCCCTCGATGCAGTTATGGATCGTGGGGGAGGCCACACCGCGATCCACCAGCAGGTGCACGTTCTGCAGCACCGAGGCAATCCTCAGCCCGCGGGCCGGAACGCCCTGCTGCCATGCGCCGATGTCCGTCGTGCCGTTGCGGTAGGTCACGATCGAGCCCAATCCTGCTGTGAGCGGCACCGCGACGCGACCGTCCGCCATGAACCCGACGGAGCTATAGCTCAGCTTGAAGCCACCATTGAAGGCGGCCAGGACCCGGTGAATCTCGCTCGCGCCGATACGGTCCCCATAGGTCCAGCCTTGACCTCCAGGTTCACCTGATCCCGCGTGCAGAGCGAGGTGCACCAGCCGCTGGTCGAAGCGCAGCAGCGTCACACCGGACCGCTGGGCGATCCAAGCGGCGGGCTGAGCACCGATGCTCGCGACCGGCTTCCAGACGGTTCCCGGCTGACCAGGTTCCTCGACGAGGGGAGCGCTCGACACGCGCCTGATCACAGAGACCCTCGACGCCTTCTCGACGGCGTTCGACTGGCTTCCACAGCCGCTCACCACCACCGCCAGCAGCATCGCGAAGATGCTCACCGGCACCAGCTTCACGGTTGCCATGCGGTGAATCTCGCCGGTGCGCGTAAGCACCACCTAAGGTGACAGTGAGAACACTCTCACCGCACGCGCAGGCATAAATGAGAACCCCCTAATAGCGACTTCTCAATTGAAGCCCGCGGGGAGGGCCGTCCTGTCCGAGGACGAATAGACACCATGTATTGGCGCATGCACTGCACAATGAACGCCCATCGATTACGGGAGCATCGCTCGCTACGAGGCCCGGATCGCCGCTTACGAAGCTGGCGGTCATGCCTTGCCGCGAGGTACGGCAACACCGAGGGCTGTGCCGCGGCCCCGGCCGCGCCCTGTTCGCCGAAGCCGACGGCCTAGCCGGCGAAGGTTTGCGGTCCGGCGGACCGTAGCGCTCGTCTTCCTGGTCTTTGTGGGCGCCGAGCTGGTGTCTTACACGAGCGCGATGCTCGCACCGTCGAACGTCGGCTTCGGTGTTCGCTCGATCGAGTGGCTGCGAGGCCATGGCGGCGCGTGGCTGGTGTCCGATATCGAGCGCGTCTACTACTCCGTTAATGCTCCTGCAAAGGGAGGGCCGCCGCTGAAGGTCTTACCCGAGGTCGGTCTTCAGAACGGCGGATCGGTGGCTCCCTACGCGCCGGCGCCGATCGCGCCCATCATCAACCCCCCGCTACCCGGCGAGGGCGTCTGGCGGCCAACGGGACCACTGGTGGGCGGCGCGGCGCCTCTGCTCGTGACGACATTCCGTCCCGACGCCAACTATCCCCAGATGGTCGCGGGTGTCGCCTGGATGGACCGCTCCCGCACCTCGCTACAGCTCTACCCGGGCCGCTACGAGCCCCCGGCCGGGGCCTTTCGAGGACCGATGGAGGTGCCCCCACAGTTGCGCGGAGGACTGCTCGCGACCTTCAACAGCGGCTTCAAGCTCGAGGACTCCGGCGGAGGATTCGCGGCACTCGGACAGGTATATGCGCCACTACACGACGGAATGGCGACCCTCGTCGGCTTCCGCGATGGCAGCGTCGACGTGCGTGAATGGACGGGCCCGCCGCAGCCGGGACCATCGGTACTGTTCGCGCGTCAGAACCTGCCATTGATCTTGGAGAACGGCCAGCTCAACCCGAACCTCAGCGATGGGTCGCAGTGGGGTGCCACGCTGGGCAACGCGATCCGGGTCTGGCGCTCCGGCATCGGCGCGGACGCGCGCGGCGATCTCCTTTACGCTGGCGCTGACAACCAGACGGCAGAAAGCCTCGCCCTGATCCTCCAGCGGGCCGGGGCTGTACGGGCGATGGAGCTCGACATCAACTCCGAGTGGGTCACCTTCAACTTCTACGGCGCTCCCGGCGCGAGCGAACCATCGAAGCTACTGCCCGGGATGACCCGGGACGTGACCCGCTACCTCGAACCCGACGACCGCGACTTCCTCGCCGTCTACAGCCGCAGCGGCGGCTGAGCCGAATACCATGGATCGCAATGGCGGGCGACCGGCGGGCGCTAACCCGCACCGCGCGCGAGCTGCGCATTCTCCATGTCGAGGATCGCGAGTGGCTGGGAGCGATAGGAGCGCGCCTGTTTGCGGGTGCCCCGGAACCACCGGACAGATACCTCAAGCGCGAGCCCGACGGACAGAATCAGAGCGTGTCGGGACTCGCGTCCGGCGCCGCATCCGGTCGCACCCCGGCCGGATGAGAAGAGTCCGAGAACTCGCGGAACAGGCCCGTCACGACGAACGCGACCTGCTCGCCGATGTCCACCGCGTTGTCCCCGATCCGCTCGAGCGCGCGCGCGACGAGGATCATGTGCATCGCCCACTCGCGCGTGTCGGCGTCGTCGCCGATGTCGAGCGCCATCCGGAAGATCTCGCGGTTCAGGCGGTTGATCTCGCGGTCTTGGCGCACGAGGTCCTCGGCCAGGCCGACATCGCGCCCGGAGAAGGCGGCCTTGGACTGGATGACCTCAGAACGCGCGTAGGCACCCATCTTCGACAGAGCCTGGAGTACCTCCTGGCGCACTGGCGGTTCGTGCCCGGAGAGGGGAATCAGCTTGGCGATGTTCACGCACTGATCGCCCATCCGCTCGATGTGCTTGATCATGTGCAGCAGGGCTGCCACCAGCCGCAGGTCGCCCGCGACTGGCGCCTGCAGAGCGAGCAGCGAGAGGATGCCCTGATGCACCTCCAGGTAGCGCCCGTCGACACGGTCATCGTCGGCGATCACCATCTGGGCGAGCTCGACGTCCTGGTGGTTGAGCGCCTCCAGCACGCGGTCGAGCTGCTCGACGATCAGATCCAGGCCGCCGAGCGCGTGACTCTCGAGCTCCTGCAGCTGTTGCTGGAAGTGGGCACGTCCCTGTTGGGCGCCAGGATGAGTGCCCGCCCGCCCGGCGCCATCGTTGGGACCGCCCAGCGTGGTTCGCCCGCCGCTGGCGCTAGCCGAACTTTCCGGTGACATATTCCTCGGTTCTCGGGTCGGTGGGGGTTGTGAAGATCTCCTGCGTCGGGCCGACCTCGACGAGCTGGCCTGAGAGCATGAACGCTGTACGGTCGGCCACGCGCGCGGCCTGCTGCATNNGTGACGATCACGATCGTCACGCTCATCTTCAGCTCGGCGATCAGCTCCTCGATCTTCAGCGTGGCGATCGGATCGAGCGCTGAGCAGGGCTCGTCCATCAGGATCACCTCGGGGTTCACGGCGAGCGAGCGCGCGATGCACAGCCGCTGCTGCTGGCCTCCTGAGAGGCCGGCGCCGGGCTCCTCCAGTCGCTTGGAAACCTCGTCCCACAGGCCGGCGCCACGCAATGCCGCCTCGACCTTGGGCCGCAGATCGCCGCGCCCGCGCGAGCTGAGCCGCAAACCGGAGGCCACGTTGTCGAAGATCGACATCGTCGGGAACGGGTTCGGCTTCTGGAAGACCATGCCGATCGCGCGACGCACCGCCACGACATCCACCGAGGAGTCGTACACGTCGAGGTCGTCGAGCAGCACTCTGCCCTCGGCACGGGCGCCTGGGATCTCCTCGTGCATGCGGTTGATGCAGCGCACCAACGTCGACTTGCCGCAGCCCGAAGGGCCGATGATCGCGGTCACCTGATTGGCACGGAAGTCGAGATCGACGCCCTTAACCTGTTCGCTCGAGCCGTAGAACGCGCGTAGCTTCTCCAAGCGCACGCTCAGCCCCGGCTTGGCCGGCACGGCTGCCGCGGCTGGCGCGGCGGCCGGGGACCTTGTGGGCGTGGGCGTGGGCGCGCGGGCCTGGCCGGGCTCTAACAAGTCGTCGGGCTCCATCTCAGCGGTTCTCTGGCTCGGACCGTCGCTTGTCAGGCTCGACCCGTTGCTTGTCGGGTCCGATCCGTGGCTTGTGAGGCTCGGTCCGTGGCTTGTCATGCAAGGCGACTCCTCCGTGCGATCAGGCGGGCGATGAGGTTCAGCAACAGGATCATGACGACTAGGGTGAGCGCCGCTCCCCACGCACGGTTTACCACGGCTGTGGTCGGAGATGTGACGTCACTGTAGATTTGCACGGGCAGCGAGTTCATGAATCCGCCGAGGTTGAAGCTCGTTGCGTTCGCCGCGGCCGCCGTGAACAGCAGCGGCGCGGTCTCGCCGGCGGCGCGGGCGATCGCCAGCAGCACCCCGGT
>PLBZ01000001.1 GCA_003134675.1 Solirubrobacterales bacterium | reverse complement strand
ATCTTGCCGTGCAGGATGCGCCGCTTGTAGGAGATCTCGGTCTCCTCGTCGGTCAGCTCTTTGATCAGGTCTTTCAGCTCGACATCCGTCAGCGAGCCGAGGTCTGGGAATGTGTCCATACCCGTACTTTACTGTAAAGCTGAGCTTGAGGTTACGGTAGGGATGGTCCGCGCAGCTGCGCGGTGCCCGCGCGCACATACAGGCCGGTCGCGATCAGCGCGAGCGCCAAGCCGGCGTACAGCAGGATCTCGGCGAACGTCCGCAGGCCGACCATCGCAAAGAAGAACGCTCCCATCACCGGCGCGACCGCCAGACGTCCCGGCCAGTTGATGCGCAGCTCGGCCCCGCGCGAAAGAACGTAGCGGCCGAGCGCGAGCATCAGCAGTTCCCTGGCCGCCAGCACGGCTAGGGCCCAGCGCGGCAGCAGGTCGAAGCGCCACGTCACGACCACGCCCGAGACGATCAACAGGCGGTCGGTGACGGGGTCCATGAGCGCGCCCAGGCGGCTGTACTGGCGCGTGACCCGGGCGGCGATGCCGTCGGCGTAGTCGCCCCAGCCGATGACGGCGAACAGCGAGGCCGGCAGCGAGGCCGTTCCGTCGCGACTGGACAGGGCAGTGACCAGGAAGACGGGGATTAGGGCCAGGCGGGCAAACCCGATCGCGTTGGGGATCGTCCACGGACGCAGCGGCTGGCCGGCCTGCGTCTGTGGCGGCGGCGGCCCGGAGCGGTCCAGGCCGAACAGACGCCTGAGGCTCAGGCGAGGCTCTGCCACAGCTCGTCCACCGCCCGAGTCAGCTCGGCGGGCTCACCACTTAGCGCCAGGCCCGGCGCTGAACGACGATCGCGGCGTAGTTGAACCTCGATTTCACCGGACTCGATGGAGCGCTTTCCAATCGTCAGCCGTATCGGACACCCGAGCAGCTCGGCGTTGGCGAACTTCTCCCCCGGACCGTCGTCGCGGTCGTCGTAGAGCACCTCCACCCCGCCGTCGATCAGCGTCGCGTACAGCCGATCTGCGGCCTCGCGCTCGGGTGTCCCGGGCTTGCCCAGCGCCACCAGATGCACGGCGAAGGGCGCAAGCGCCTTCGGCCAGGAGATGCCGTGATCGTCGGCGAACTGCTCGACCGCCGCGGCCACGATCCGCGCCGGACCGATCCCGTAGGAGCCCATCCAGATCGGCTGCTCGTTGCCGTGCTCATCCAGGTAGTTGGCCCCCAGCGGCTCGGAATAGCGTGTGCCGAGCTTGAAGATGTTGCCGATCTCGATCGCAGGTTCGAGCGTCAGCGGCTCCCCGTTTTTGAAGTACTCCCCCTCCACCTCCTCCACGCCTTGGGTTAACGTCGAGACCTCGGCGTTCGCGGCATAGCCGTCGCCGAGCACGATCTGATCCTCGCCGGCGGCGCACGGCGCCATGTACTCGTGGGCTCCCAATCCGCCCATCATCCCCACGTCAGACTCCACCCGGTACCAGCGCAATCCCGTGCGATCCATGATGCGGTCATACGCGCCGATGTGCAGCTCGTAGCGCTCCTCCAGGCCCGCCTGGTCGCGGTCGAACGAATAGGAGTCCTTCATCACGAACTCCCTGGTGCGCAGCACCCCGGCGCGGGGACGCGGCTCGTCGCGCTCCTTGACCTGGAAGTGGTAGAGGATCAGCGGCAACTCGCGATAGGAGCGCACGGTCTGGGCGACGTGGAAGGTGACGGCCTCCTCGTGGGTCATCGCCAGCACCAGCTCCGAGCCCTTGCGGTCGGAGAGCTTGAACAGCTCGTCGATCTCCAGCCGTCCGGTCTTGCGCCACGGCTCGGCCGGCTGCAGCACCGGCATCAGCAGCTCCTGACCGCCGATTGCGTTGATCTCCTCGCGGATGATCTCAACGACCCGCTGGTGCACGCGCCAGCCGGCCGGCAGCCANNACCATCAGCTTGTGCGAGATCGCCTCCGCGTCAGCGGGCGGCTGCTTCTCGGTGGGCAGCAGATATTCGGAGAGCCTCGGCATCGTGGAGCCAGAGCCTAGCCGTCCCTTTGATAGAACAGCTAACAGCTGTCACCGACCAAGCTTTGATTCAGACCCGACAAGGAGCCTCAGAAATGGCCTACACAGTTCCGCCGCTTCCCTACGCCTACGACGCGCTCGAGCCGCACATCGACAAGGCGACGATGGAGTTCCATCACGACAAGCATCACCAGGCGTACGTCGACAAGGCCAACGCCGCGCTGCAGGGCACCGAGTGGGCCGAGAAGCCCGTCGAGGAGGTATTGAAGAACCTCGACAGCCTCGGCGAGAAGAAGGGGCCCGTCAAAAACAACGGCGGCGGCCACTACAACCACTCGCTGTTCTGGGAGTCGATGAGTCCGGACGGCGGCGGCGAGCCTTCCGGCGAGCTGGCTTCGGCGATCGACTCGGCATTCGGCTCTTTCTCCGACTTTCAGGCCAAGCTCAAGGAAACGGGCATAAATCAGTTCGGCTCCGGTTGGTCGTGGCTCGTCCACGACGGCTCGGGTCTGGCGATCGTCGGAAGCGCCAACCAGGACAGCCCGATCTCCGACTCAAAGACACCGCTGCTGGGCGTGGACGTGTGGGAGCACGCCTACTACCTGAAGTACCAGAACCGCCGCCCCGACTACATCGAGGCGTGGTGGAACGTCGTCAACTGGGACGAGATCAACAAACGCT
>PLBZ01000084.1 GCA_003134675.1 Solirubrobacterales bacterium | reverse complement strand
CTCGCGCGACCAGTCGATCGAGATCCCCCAGCGGCGGAACTCGCGCTGGAAGGATTCGATCGACGCGGCTGTGGAGTCGCGCGGGTGCACGCCCGTCTTGATCGCGTGGTTCTCCGCCGGCAGCCCGAACGCGTCGTAGCCCATCGGGTGCAGCACCCTGTGGCCCGTGCGGCGGTGATAGTGGGCGATCGCGTCGCCCACCGAGTAGACCTTCAGATGGCCGATGTGCGGCTCCCCGCTCGGGTACGGAAGCATCTCCAAGACGTAGGAGGTCGGCGCTTCGGCGCTGTCGCTGCGCCCGTTCGCGTCGCCGTCGTTCGAGACCTCCCAGGTGCGCTCCTTCGCCCACAGCGCCTGCCAGCGAGGCTCGATCTCCTGCGGGTCATAACGGTGCTCGGCCATCGGACGTCGCAGATTAGCGAGCGGCGATCAGGTGAAGCGAGCGCGTTCGCGCAGCGCCTCCACGATCTCCGCCGGCGCCTTCTCGGGCGAGCCGGCGTCGAACGGCGGATGCGGGTCGTACTCGATGCTCAGCTGAATCGCCTGCGCCACCTGATCGCCCGCGATCTCCGCCGCGAGCGTCAGCGCCATGTCGACGCCGGCGGACACACCCGCGGCGGTGACGATCTTGCCGTCGAAGACGACCCGCTCGGACACCGGAATCGCTCCAAGCCGGCCCAGCTCCTCGAGCGCCAGCCAATGACTGGTCGCGCGCTTGCCCTCGAGCAGTCCCGCGGCGGCGAGGATCAGCGAGCCGGTGCACACCGAGGTCGTCCACGTCGAGGTCTCGTGCACCCTGCGCAGCCACTCGTGCACCGGCCCGTCATCCATCAGCCCCTCCTGACCGACACCGCCGGGGACCAGCACGACGTCAGGATCGGGCACATCCGTCAGCGACGCGTCAGCCGTCAACGCCAGGAATCCGTTGCCGGTGCGCTTCGCTCCCGGCTCCTCGGCCACGAACGTGACCGTCGCGTCCGGGAGGCGGCTCAGCACCTCGTACGGGCCGACCGCGTCCAGGGCGGTCAGGCGGTCGAATATGAGAATTGTGATCTCCACCTGCTCGTCTCCTTGCCGGTTTAGAGGAGGAGTCTCACGGTTTACCATGACCGCATGGAGCCCGACCACGTGTCCGCGCAGGTGGCCGGCATCGTCGAAGCCGCAGAACGCGCCGCGGAGGAGCTGCGCGCCCAGGCCGAGGCGCGCGCCAGCGAGCGCATCGCCGAAGCCGACCGCGCCGCCGCCAACCGCGTCCAGGCGGCCGAGGAGGAGGCGCAGGAGATCCTCGCCGCCGCCCGCACCCAGGCCGAGACCACCAGCCACGAGCAGGCCCAGGAGGTGCGCGCGAAGGCGCGCACCGACGCCCGCGAGATCGTCGGCGAGGCCCACGTCGCCGCGCGCGAGGTCCTGCGCGAGGGCACCGAGATCTCCCGCAACCTGCGCGAGCTCTCGGTCTCACTGCGCAACAACGCCGAGCGCCTGATCCGCGACGTGCGCCTCGCCCACGGCAGCATGACCGCCCGCTTGGACCAAGCCGGACCCGGGCCCGCCACCCGCGGCCCCGACGAGCCCGGCGAAGACCTCGACGTGCCGGAGTTCATCCCGCCGGAATGAGGTCGCGTGAGACCTCGCGCCGGGCCGCTAGGATTTGAGCTTCCTGGGGCTATAGCTCAGCTGGGAGAGCGCCGCCATGGCATGGCGGAGGTCGAGGGTTCGAGCCCCTCTAGCTCCATTCCGCAGTAGGACGCCTCCCGGGTGCCGGGCAGTCGAGCGTGTCGCGGGGCCCCGACACTTCGTCCGGCCGGCCCGCTTCGCGGGACCTCTCGGAGTCAGGCGCGTCGCGGGGTCCGGAACTTCGTCCGGCCGGCCCGCTGCCGCGGGACCTTCGGCCGGCCGAAGTTCGGTCCCCACTCCGGCTCTGCCGACTTGAACTCGTCGCGGTGGTGCCCGGCGAGCGGCTGCCGCTAGGGGGTGCGGACGTCGATCTCCTCGGCGAGGATCTGGAAGTCCCTGATGTTGTAGGTCAGCAACGGCACCCCGTGAACGTTGGCGGTCGCGGCGATCGCTAAGTCGAATGCCCGTCGGCGGGGCTGTCCGCCGCGCTTCGCGACGAGTGCGTGTAGCCGGCCGCACTCTCGTGCCACGGCGGCGTCGAAGGGTAGGGCGTCGAAGTGATCCTCTATGGCGCCGAGACGGCGCATCCGAAGAGCACGTGTTTCATCATCACGAGCGACGAGAACACCGAAGTGCAGCTCAGTCAGCGAGACAACGCTAATCGCGGCGTCATCGTCTGGGCCTTTCTCGGCGCCGATCAGAACCGAGGTGTCGAGCAGGACGGCCACCAGCTAGGCGGCCCAGGGGTCCGTGAGCTCTCCGCTGAGCCTCGCCAGGTCCTCATCAAGTGTTGGATCGGGCGGTGCGCTCCACAGATCGGCCAGCT
This sequence comes from Solirubrobacterales bacterium, assembly GCA_003134675.1. Lineage (GTDB taxonomy): Bacteria > Actinomycetota > Thermoleophilia > Solirubrobacterales > Solirubrobacteraceae > Palsa-744. Next base: position 13,371 of record PLBZ01000084.1, on the reverse strand, counting down.
GGCTGCTTGGAACCCACTGCCGGGCACGGACCGGACCGAGCTCTGCGACCGGGCGTCCGGAGACGGTGATCGTGATTTGCTCGCCGGCCTCTGCGCGTCGCAGAACCTCGCCGACGTGATTGCGTAGCTCCTTCTGAGGGATCGTCGCCATCGGACCATAGAGTAGCAGTAGTGCTACCAGACGTGGTCGTTATCGCCCGGATCGAACTCGAGGCCCGCGACACCCGCGACTATCAGCGCTTGGGACATGGGGCGGCGTAGGAGACGGAGAGTTTTTTGCCTCCGAGGATCAGGGTTCGGTTAACACTTCACCGTTGAGGATCTGGAGGTTTACGCCAGAGAGCTGGATTGTCGGTTTCCCGCCCACGCCTGAGGCGATGTACTTGACGTAGGGGAGGATCGACTTCAGCGTTTCCTGTTCGGATTTCGAGAGCAGCGCGAGGCCCGGTTCGCCGGTTTCGCCCTTGTCGCCGGACACGCCCTTTTCGCCGGGCGAGCCTTTTTCGCCTGGTTTGCCTTCGTTGCCCTGCATGCCTTGGATGCCTGATGCCCCTGCTGCGCCGGAGAGTCCGGCCGGTCCCTGCGATCCTGGAGAGCCAGGCGCCCCGGTTGCGCCCGCTGGCCCCGCAGGACCCGCTTTCTCACCGGCCTTTAGCTCCGCTTGCACTCTCGGGCTGATCTGGCTGACCGAGGTGATCAGGTAGCTGAACTCTTTTGAGTTGGGTTCGGCCGTGAACTCTGTTGATTTGGTTTTGGCCGCTGAGGCGACGAAATGGTCTGCGGCAAGCGCACTTCCACCCATGGCAAACAGGAGCGCCATCGTGGCCACGACGTTCGCGTAGCTGAGATGCCTGCGGATAAACGAGGTCATGCTTCGAGAGTCCATCAGAAGCACCGATAGCCAGGCAAGACCAGCGCGATCGCCTCCCCAGCTCAACCCGGTTTTACTGCGTATCGCCCCACAAACTTGGCGCGATATCGCTCGTCGTTCAGGCAGCGACCCAGCTCTTGACGAGCTCACGGAGCGCCGGGGCAAGCTCGATCGAGCGGTCAAACGCGGCCATTGCCCGGTAGGCAGCAGGCGCCTCCCTCTTGATGCTGACACGCCCGCGCTGCTCAACCTCCATCGCACTCACCGACTGGATGCTAGCCGTCTACCCGAGGCGTCCTCATGCACACTGGTCGCGATCGGCTAGGCGATTGCTTGCAGTATGTGGTTGCACTTAGTTGCGGCTGCTTTGTACTGGGTGCTGCTCGAATCCACATGAGTGTGGCTGAGGTTGAAGCTCGCCCCTTCTGGCTCGGGAAAGTTCGTGATCCCATGTTCGCGCATGCAGGTCGTGAACTGCTGGAGGACGTGGGTGACCTTCGGTGGGACCTTCGCTTTGAGTTTTGGTGCTGGAGAGGCTTTGGTCTGACCCGCGGAGCCAGTGGCTCCCCCTGCCTTGACTGCCTTGAGCGCGGCTCGTATCGCCGGGAAGCACTTCTTCTGTGCTTCGCGAAACTGCGGGCTGGCTGTGTTGACACCCTTAAAGCTGCTGACGGGTCCTTTGCCGGAGGTGTTGGGGGCCGGAATTTTGACTCCGTGCTGGCGCAAGCATTCATCGAACTGCCCCACTAAGTGATTCAAGCTCTTTGTTGCTTGCGCGGCGGGACGGGACGGTTTCGCGGGGCTCGTAGGTTGAGTCGGCTTGCCAGCACCGGTGGTAGCACCAGGTGTGACCGCAGTCCCGGTTGTGGCGGCAGACGGCGTCGTGGTGGCTGGCGCTGACGGTGCGCTGGCGCTGTTTGAGCTGGAGCTGCTTCCACAGCCAGCGAGCAAGCAGGCAACAGCTATGACAACAGCGCCAGATAGACCCAAACGATTCATGCCACCCTCTTCCCCTCCAGCCCTCGGACGCCCCTCGGCCCGCGTTCACACGACGCTAACCACGACGCCTAAAGCAAGCCTAATACCTCTTTGACGAGTGCATAGATCCCGGGCGACAAGGATGGGTAAGTAGTCTCAAGATGGCATCGCCAGGCACGTCGACGACCCGCTGTCGTTCCACGAACGCGAGCAGATGCGTCCGGTCATCCAGCGCGGCAGCGCCGCAATGGCCGCGTTGCTGGAAAACGACACAGAGACGGTTCAGTAGGCGTAAGGCCGGCGCAACAGGGTTGCCCGGCCGACATTATTGCGTTACGGTCGATTGGTAATGGCATCCGTCGCGCAACGGCAACCCGCGCGGTTTCAAGTCGGCCTCCTCGCGTCGCTGCTCGCGCTGGGCGCCTTGGCGTGGTTGTTGACGCGCCAGCGGATGCTCGGGATGGACGCCGGTCCCGGAACCGACCCGGGGACCCTCGGCTTCTACGTGGTGTCGTGGGTTGTGATGATGGCCGCGATGATGTTTCCGTCGATCGCGCCGATGGTGCTGACGTTCGGATTCGTCCAGCGCCGCCGGCGTGATCGCGGCGCGGTCGATCGCGTTGTCTCCTCGTGGGTGTTCGTGGCGGGCTATCTCCTGACGTGGACCGTGTTCGGGCTGGCCGCCTACGGCCTGTACGTGGGTGTGCGCTCGCTCTCGATCGGAGAGCTCTCGTGGCATCGCAGCGGCCCCTACCTCGCCGGCGGTGTGCTCCTTGCCGCGGCGATCTACCAGCTCACACCGGTCAAGGACGCCTGCCTGAGCCGCTGCCGCGCACCGCTTGACTTCGTGCTCACCCACTGGCACGAGGGACCCTCCGGGGCCCTGCGGATGGGTGTCGTGCACGGCGCGTGGTGCGTCGGCTGCTGCTGGGGATTGATGGCGGCGCTGTTCGCGCTCGGCGTGATGAGCGTGCCGTGGATGGTCGCCATCGCCGGCCTGATCGCCCTCGAGAAGCTGCTACCCCGCAAGGAGCTCGCCAACCGCCTCGTCGCGACTACCTTGGTCGCACTGGCGTTTGGTGTTTCGCTCGCGCCGCGGCACGTACCCGGTCTCACGCTGCCCGACTCGCCGCGAGCCAGGGCGGCAATGCATTCGATGCACGGGATGCATCCGGTCGGCGGAGCCATGCCGCGGAATCAAATCGCGCCGAGAAAGGAGAAACATGATGGCTGAACACAGGATCGGGACACGCGAGGAGTACAACGCCGCACGGGAGAAGCTGCTGGAGGAGGAGAAGGAGCTCACCCGTCGCGGCGACGAGCTGGCCAGGAAGCGGCGAGAGCTGCCCTGGGTCATGGTCGAAAAGGACTACCGGTTCGAGACCGAGAACGGCACGAAGACGCTCGCCGATCTCTTCGACGGCCGCTCTCAGCTACTCGTCTACCACTTCATGTTCGGGCCTCCCTACGAGGCGGGCTGCCCGGTCTGCTCCTCGATCGCGGACACGCTCGATCCGCAGGTCGTCCACCTGAAGGCCAAGGACACGACTCTGCTGCTCGCCTCCCGCGCGCCGCTCGAGAAGCTGCTCGCCTTCAGAGAGCGGATGGGCTGGGGGATCGACTGGGTCTCGAGTCGCGGAAGCGACTTCAACCGCGACCTCGGCTTCCTGCACACAGAGGAGGAGCTGAGACCGTTCCTGGAGGGCGAGATCCCGCCCACAGTGGAACAGAATGCGCGCATGTGCGGGACGGACGCGGCGGGGTACGTCTCCGAGGGACCGGGCCTGAGCGTGTACGCACTATCGGACGGGACCGTCTACCGGACCTACGTAACGACCGCCCGCGGCCTCGAGCCTGCAATGGCCTACTACGGCCTGCTGGACCGGACGCCGAAGGGCCGCAACGAGAGCGCCACGGAGCCGCTGTGGGTTCGCCGCCACGACGAGTACAGGTAAGGAAGACGATGAATCTCCCGCACGTCGTTTCAGCGAGCGTCAGTCCTCGAGCTCAGCCTTCATCGCCTCAGCCAGCGCGAGTGCCCCCGACAGCGGCCTGACCATCACGCAGAAGTCGTCTATCAGGCCGTCCTCGTTGGTGTGCAGGAAGTCGCACCCCTCGAGTTCGCGGTCACCGATGCGCGCGCTGAAAACGAGGGCGTGGTCGCGCGTGTCGGGTGCGCTGATCTCGCGTTCGTAGCGGAAGTCCTCGAAGACGCGTGAGACGGCGAGTAGGAGAGGCGCGACGGCTTCGCGGCCGTGGTAGGACTTGAACACGACCGGGCTTCGGAACACGACGTCCTGCGCCAGCAGCGCTAGCGCGGCATCGATGTCTTGCGCCTCGATGGCGGCGCGAAAAGGATGCACACGCTTGATCTTAGGGGCAGGGACGGCGCGCGAGTAGTGAGCGATAGCGGTGCATGTCGACGTGGTTCCAGTCGGAGTGCGTTTGATGCTGAAACGCCGGCACCAGGTCGTGGTGATAGGGCGAGGACAGGCTCTCGTTATGTCCGATCACGTTGTTCAAGGTGATGGCGTAGCGGCAGCGCAGCCATCGGGTGAGCCCCAGCGATGCCGAGATCTGGGCTGAGTTGTTGAGGATCGCCTGATCTGAGAAGCCGACATTCTCGATCCCGATTGCGGTCCAATTCAAACCCGTGGTGTGTCGGCAGCGCAAGTACAGCGGGACGAGCTGATCGATCTTGCCGGAGGGCTCCACGAGGAAGTGAGCGCAGGTGTTCGGCAGCTCGTGGAACTCATTGTCGGGTACGTCTGGGGCGAAGGTATTGAAGGCCTCTTGCGCCGTGGCGGTCTCCGTGTAGTGCTCGACGATCACTTTCGGATGGCTGAGCAGGTAGGTGTCTTCGCCGTAGTGACGCAGCGAATAGGCCGCCATCTGACGCTTGCGCGCGGCGCCGTAAGGGATCGGCCACTGGCGCATGCTCGGTTGGGAAACCGCAGGCGGTGTCGCTCGGACCGGCTGCGTCGTTGACGCGGTCGTGACTGAGACGCGGGCGATGTTCGGGGACGTCGAGAGTGGCTGCCGGACCACAGCGGCTGCTCCCGCACGCTGTTTTTCGCCTGACCGCCCAACGTGACCGCAGCCGAGAAGCGCTGCCAGAAGCAGGAGCACCACGACTGGACTGAGAACCCGCAGCGACATGGCTACCACTATTGCGCGACACCACCTACGACATATTGGCGGCGAGACCTACGGCTTGTTGAAGTTGTAAACCGGAAACTCCTTGCGATCCGGCGGACCAGGAAACGCCCGGTCGCCAAGCTCCCCGACGGCGGGCATAAGCCGCCCTTGGGCGAAGCGGTCAAACGCCTCCGTCGACTCCCAGAAGTCGATGATGCCCCAGCCACCGTCGATAGGGCCTGCCGAGTGAAAGATCAGGCCATCAGGCGGATTGTTGTTGATGTCCATGTGCTGATGCACCGTGTCGTACTGCTGCTGGGTTCCTCCAGCGAACTTGAGTCTTATGCCGACAGCCATTGCGGTTCCTCTCCTCGGATATGTCAAGCGAGTATATGGCGTCCCAACACCGCTGGATCGTCGCCGAGTAGGTGAGACGGCCGCCCAGGGCTTGTAGGATTGACGGTTGTGAGCTCAGCCTCTGCCACGCCTCGCTCTGCACTCCTTGCCCTGATCGCATCGATGCTCCTCTGCTCAATCTGGGGCACGAGCTCCGCAAGTGCCGCGACCGAAGGATCTACTCCGGGGTTTGGCCTGCCTCACTTCGGGGGCCTCACCGTCAGCTCCACGGGCCTGATGGTGAAGCTGAGCTGCACGGGCTCAACCGCGCAGACCTGCTCGGGGGCGATCGTCGTCAGCACCACCGAGACCCTTCATGGCAAGAAGATCGCCAGCGTCAGCACAGCTAAACACAGGCCAAAGCGCCACGAAGTGGCTGTCAGGGTCGCCCAGGCGCCATTCTCCCTGGCCGGTGGCGCCTCAGCGACGATCCAGGTCAAGCTCAACTCGAACGGTGTGAAGCTATTGCGGCGTTTTCACACGATGTCAGCCCTCGTGTTTGCCACCGAGACCATCCCCCACGGTCAGTTCTTCTTCCTTGCCCGCGACGTGCAGTTCAAGGCGCCCAAGCAGAAGCACAAGAAGCACCACTGATCACAGCGCGAAAGCCGCGCTCGCTACTCAGCCGGTTGGTGGCGGACGTGGTCGCGTGCCTCGGCATAGCGCAGGGCCTCATACGCGATCAACGTAGTGAGCAGCGTCGCGAGGATCCCCAGGGTGGCTATCGCCGGCAGCGCCGCGCCGGCGGGCAGCAGCGCGAGCAGCACGACCGCACAGACCAAGCGACGTCTGCTCAGCGTATGCATGTTCCGCAGCCGAAACGCCACGTGAGCGAGCAGGTATGTCGCAGCGCCCCCCAACAACGCGGCCGCGGGAACCAGCTTCAGCGGATCCTCCACATGGCCGATCGTCCGCTTCATCCCAACCGCGATCAGCGCGATGCCGGCGACCATCGGGAAGTGCAGATAGGAGTAGGAGTCGCGCGCGATCTCGTTGCGCTCACGCCCCTCGGCCGCTTTCGCCAGGCGCCGCTCGGCGACGATCGCGGTGACGTCGAAGTACACCCACCACAGCGCGGCCGCGACCACGACTCCAAGCACCGCGGCCGCGACGATGCCCACGCCGATCACCGCTTTCGCGCCGACGCCGATCGCCACGAGCGACTCGCCCAGCGCGATGATCACGATCGCCCCATGTCGCTCGGCGAAGTGCCCAGGCACGAGCTTCCAGCCATCCTGGCCGAACAGGAAAGGGCCGCCCATGTCGAGCAGCAGCGCGAGCCCCCACAGGCCGAGCTGCACCCCGCCGGATGTCGCGGCCGCGACGAACAGCAGGCCGGCGCCGATCGCCGTGCTTCCGGCCAGCCCGATCACCGAGTGGCGCAGCGCCGCGTCCTCGCGGCTGGCGAGCATGAACAGCACGATGTGCGCCGTCCGCACCGCCGCGTAGGCAGAGGCGAACAGCAGCGCCTCCGAGCCGAACGCCCCCGGCACGCACAGCGCACAGACCAGGAACGCGGCCATCGCCGCGAACATCGCCAGCCGCACCGTCCCCTCCTCCGGGTCGATGACGCTCGTCAGCCACGCGTACCCGCACCACGACCACCACAGCATGCCGAGCACCAGCAGCCCCTTCAGCAGACCCTCCCATGTCGGCGTCGCGGCCATCAGCGTCGTGCACTGCGTCAGCGCGAGCACGAACACCAGGTCAAAGAACAGCTCCAGTGGCGTCACCCGCTCGCCTTCGCGCATGACCGCCGTCAGGCGCGGGACGTGGCTGGAAACGGTGGCGCTCAACCCGTCACAGGCGCGCCCGCGACCCGCGCCGGCGCCTCTCCCCAGAGCTGCTCGAGCCGATAGAAGGCGCGTGTTTCGGGTGTAAAGATGTGGACGACGACATCGAGATAGTCCATCAGGATCCAGTCCCTCTTGCTCAGGCCCTCGACCCGGCGGGGCAGCGTTTCATGCTCGCGCTTGCAGCCCTCTAAGATGCCATCGTGGATCGCCTTCGTCTGGCGATCGGTGTTGCCCGAGCAGATCACGAAGTAGTCGGTGTAGCCGAGCACGCCGCGCAGATCGAGCTCCACGACCTCTCCGGCCTTCTTATCCGCGGCGTAGCGCACGATCTCGCCAACCAACTCCTCGGGCTTCACGATGCTCCCGCCTTCGCCTCGTTGGCCACCGTCGCACCGTACAAACCGTGCTCAGCGATGTAAGCCGCGACCGCCGGCTCGAGGAGATTCCCCACCGGCCTGCCCTCAGCCACGCGCTCGCGCACCATCGAAGAGGAGATCTCGACCAGCGGCATCTTCAAGAAGGCCACATCGGCCGCTCGCCCATCGGGCACATCGCCGTCGAGGTCTTTCCTCAACGGGGCCAACGCCCGCAGCACATCCTCGCGTCCGGCATCCTGGCGCTCGGCCACCGCCAGACTCGCGAGCTCCAGCAGCGCTTCCGGTTCATGCCACCCGGGCAGCGTGCGCGCCATATCCGCTCCCACGATGAACGTCAGCCCAGCCTCCGGATGGCTCTCATGGATCGCTCTCAAGGTATCCACGGTATAGGACGGCCCGCCACGCTCGATCTCCAGGGCGCACACGGCGACTGCATCGACGCCTGCCACCGCCAGGCGGCACATCTCCAGGCGATCCGACGGTCCAGGGTCAACCTCTGAGAGCTTGTGCGGAGAGCGGCCGGCGGGCATCAGCAGCACACGCTCCAGACCCAGCTCGGCCTTGGCATGGCGGGCGAGTGCCAGGTGTCCGCGGTGAGGAGGGTTGAACGTCCCACCGAGGATGCCGAGCACCGCCGGCTCCTCAAGCGCGAACGTGTCCGTCACCTTCGACGAGGTACTTGAACGTGCACAGCTCGCGCAGCCCGATCGGCCCGCGCACGTGAAGCTTCTGGGTCGAGTTGCCAATCTCCGCCCCCATCCCGAACTCGCCCCCATCGGTGAACCTGGTCGAGGCGTTCACATACACACAGGCCGCATCCACGCCGAGCTGAAACGCGCGGGCGCTGGTTGTCTCGCGGGTCACGATCGCCTCGGAATGTCCGCTGCCGTAGCGGCCGATGTGCGCGATCGCCTCCTCGACCGAGGAGACCACCTTCACAGCGAGCGTCATCGCCAGATACTCCGTGCCCCAGTCCTCCTCGGTGGCCGCCTCGATCCTCCCACGGGACTCTTCCGCCAACGTCTGTGTGTGCTCGTCTCCGCGCACCTCCACCCCGGCATCGAGGAGCGCTTGCACGATGCGGGGCACGAACTCCGCAGCGATGTCCTTGTGCACGAGCAGCGTCTCGGCGGCATTGCACACGCCCGGGCGCTGCATCTTCGCGTTCAACACGATCCGCTCGGCAGTTTCTTCATCCGCGGAGGCATCGACGTAAACGTGGCAGTTGCCTGAGGCCGCGTAGATCACGGGCACGGTCGCCACCTCCTCAAGCGCCGCCTTGAGCCCCTCGCCCCCGCGCGGGATGATCAGATCCACCGCCCCCTTCTGTGTCGCAAGCTCAGCCAGCTCCTCGCGCCCACCGCCTGCCACCAGGCTCACACATCCCTGCGGCAAACCCCCTGCGACCGCGGCCTCGGAAGCGATCCGTGCGAGCGCCTCATTTGAGTGAAGTGCCGAAGAGGAGCCCCGCAAAACGATCGCGTTCCCCGACTTCAAGCACAGCGCGGCGGCGTCGATCGTCACATTCGGCCTCGCCTCATACACGACCGCCACCACCCCGAGCGGCACCCTTACCTTGCGCACATCCAAGCCATTCGGGAGGCGATGCCCGTCGATCACCTCCCCCACCGGGTCTCCAAGCGCCACGATCTGCCGCACCGCCCGCGCAATCTGAGCAATCCGCGCCTCATCCAGCAGGAGCCTGTCGAGCAGCGCGTCCCCCAGGTTCGCCTCCCGTCCTGCTTGCATGTCGAGCGCGTTCGCCTCGAGGATCTCCTCCGCGCGCTCTCCCAGTGCCACCGCGATCTCCTCCAGGGCCGCGTTCTTTGTCTCGGTGTCCACGCGCGCCAGCGCTTTCGCTGCGCGCTTGGCTGAAAAACAGATATCCGCGACGGGCGAGATGACAGTGGCCATGGCTCTAAGGGTAGGTGCTCAGCCGACCACGAGATAGTCGCGATGCACGGCCTCGTCTGTGGCATGGGGCAAAATCTCGCGCACCGCATCGGACTTCATCCCCATCACCCGGCGCAACTCGGATGTGGAGTAGTTGCAGATGCCCTTCGCGATATGGCTCCCCGGCGAATTCTCCCCGTCGAGGCGAACCGCGATGTCGACCGCGTCGCCCGCGTCGAACTCTCCCCCAACCTCCACGATGCCGACTGGCAGCAGGCTGCTTGAGTCCTCGCGCAGCGCACGCGCGGCGCCCTGGTCGATCACGAGCGTGCCCTGTGAGGGCTTCGCATACTTCAGCCACAGCTTGAACGAGCTGTGAGGAGTCTTGCGCGGCGTGAACACAGTCCCCTCGCGATCCCCTCTGAGCACCGCCTCGAGCGCACCGGCGCGCAACCCATTGCAGATCACCGTGGTGATGCCCGCCGCGGTCGCCATGTCGGCGGCAACCACCTTCGAGCGCATCCCTCCCGAACCCAGCGGCGACGTGCTGTGGCCGATCTCAAGCTCCTCCAAAGCCTCGAAGTCGCCAACCTCCTCCACCAGCGTGGCGCTCTCATCCAGCCGCGGATCGGCGCTGTAAAGACCGTCGATGTCGGTCAGCAGCACCAGCAGGTCGGCGGACACGAGCATCGCCACCTGGGCCGCCAGGAAGTCGTTGTCGCCAAAGGAGATCTCGTCAGTCGCCGTCGTATCGTTCTCGTTCGCCACCGCCACCACACGCCAGTCCAGCAGCTTGCCAAAGGTCTGGCGCGCGTTCAGGTAGTGCGTGCGAGCGCTCAAATCGCCGATCGTCAACAGCACCTGGGCGCTGGTCAGATCGCGTTCGCGCAGCAGCTCGTCGTACACGCGGTACAGCTTGCCCTGCCCGACCGCGCTCGCGGCCTGCAGCTCGTCGATTGCCGCCGGGCGCGAGGACAGGCCCATCACACGCATCCCCCGGGCGATCGCGCCGCTGGAAACCATCACCACCTCATCCCCCCCGCGGTGCAGGTCGGCGACCGCGTCGCAGATGCGCGCGAGCATCGCCCCTCGCAACTCGCCGGTTTCCTCGGCGACGATGCTCGATCCCAGCTTGATCACAACTCGTCTCATCGCCTTAGAGCTTATGCCGGAGCGTCCGGATCGAGCTCGAACGTCACCCCGCCAACCTCGAGCTCGTCGCCTGGCTGAAAGCCCTCCGCCTCCAATGCTCCCACTACGCCGATCCTCCGCAGCCGCTGCACCAAATAGGCCATCGCGTCCTCGTTCTCGATGTCATACCGCTGCAGCAGCCGCTCGATTCCCCTGCCCCGCACCGCAAACGATCGCGGTCCGGTCCGCTCGACAACGAAGCCCCGCCCCGCCGCGGGGCGGAACACCATGTGCTCGGCCAGCTCCTCATCTGCACCCTCTCCCGTTCGGGCGCACAGCTCCTCGTCCCTCATCCCGGTGCTGGCCGATGAATCGCGCGGGGTCACTGCCCGCAACAACTCGCCCGCCAGCTCTCCCAGTCCTGCCCCGGTGGCACTCGAGGTGACGAGCACCGGAACGTCCGCTCCGAGGCGGCGTTCCCACTCCGCCACCGCCTCCGCCGCTCGCGCCTCGGTGACCAGATCGGCCTTCGACAGCGCCAGCACGCGCGGCAGGCGCGCCAGCCGCTCGTCGTGTGCGGCGAGCTCGCGCTCGATCGTCGCATGGTTGAGCACCGCATCAGCGCCTTCGCCGGTTGACAGCTCAGGCGCGATATCCAGCACGTGCACAAGCAGGCGCGTGCGCTCCACGTGCGCCAGGAAGTCATGCCCCAGACCGGCGCCAACGCTTGCGCCCTCGATCAGCCCGGGGATATCGGCCACCACGAGCTGACGCTCGTCGTCGTCGAGCACGCCCAGCACAGGCGACAGCGTCGTGAACGGATAGTTCGCCACCTTCGGGGCGGCCCGCGTCAGCCTTGCAAGCAGCGAGGACTTACCCGCGTTCGGCAGCCCAACCAGACCGACGTCCGCCAGCAGCTTCAGCCGCAGCTCCAGCCAGCCCTCCTCTCCCGGCAGACCACGCTCGGCAAAGCGCGGTGCCTGCCTGGTGGCCGTCGCAAAGCGCTTGTTTCCCTTTCCCCCGGCGCCGCCGCTCGCCACCACTGCCCTTTGCCCGGCCGCGAGCAGCTCCCAGCGACGACCCTCCAGTTCCCCCTCCGCGCCGGCCGGTCCGGCGTAGCCAGTGGCCTCTGTCCCCGGCGGCACCCTGATCGTCAGCGTATCTCCATCGGCCCCATGACGCTGCGAGCCTTCGCCGTGCCCGCCCTGCCCGGCGCGATAGATCGCCTTGCGCCGGAAGCTCTGCAAGTCACGCAGGCCATCGTCACAGACCAGCATCACCGCCCCCCCACGTCCGCCATCGCCGCCATCGGGACCGCCACGCGGAACGTGCGCCTCGCGGCGAAAGCTCGTGCAGCCGTTCCCGCCGGCGCCCGCCTGCAGATGAATTCTCGCGTGGTCGTGCAACATCAGGCCATCCTGACAGTCCCAACAAGCGGCCGCCTGCGAACGGCGGCGTCTCTCAGCTCTGCTTCAGCGCACGCGAGAAGTAGAAGCCCGCAGCGGCTGCACCCCCTGCCACCAGCGCGGTGCCGGCAACGCCGGCGGCGGGCAGATCCGCGCGGGCGGCGCCAGTCGCCAACAGGTCGACCGTGTCCACGACTGCACAGGTGGCCTGCCAGCGCGGCCCGATTTCGGGGTGATCGAGCGTGTGCAGCGCGATCATGCCCAGCACCACATCCCGGACACCGATCGACCGAACCAACGCGTGGACCGCTGGGCGCTCGGCGTACTCGCCCAGCCAGCCCTTCGCAACCTTTTCCGGCGCGATCAACAGCGCCGCGCCGAACGCGGCCCGGCCGATCGCGAGCGCACGGGCGCCCTCGCGGGGGCTCACTCGGCCAGGACGCTGACCACGCGTCCGCGACGGCCGGTGCTGAATTGCACCGTTCCCGCGGCGCGCGCATACAGCGTGTCGTCCTTGCCGATCCCCACGCCCTCGCCTGGCTTGAATTTCGTGCCGCGCTGGCGCACGATGATCTCCCCGCCGCTCACCGTCTGTCCGGCGAACGTCTTGACACCGAGCCGCTGGGCGTTTGAGTCACGGCCGTTACGGCTGGATCCAAGACCCTTCTTATGAGCCATTCTCAGTCTTCTCTTTCTTCGCCACGGCCTTGCCCGCCAGGGCGATGTCGGTTATCTCGATACGCGTCAGCTCCTGGCGGTGGCCATTGCGGCGCTTGTAGCCGCGCTTTGGCTTGAACTTGAACACACGCAACTTCTCGCCGCGCTCGTGACTGACGATCTTGGCGGTCACCTTCACCTTCGCAAGGCCCGTCTTGTCCAGTACGGTCTCATCCGAGCGATACAGGAGCGGCTCGAGGCTGACGCTCGAGCCTTCATCGGCGGCAAGCCGCTCGATGAGCAGCGTCTGGCCACGCTCGACGCGGTACTGCTTGCCGCCGGTCTTCACGATCGCGTACATGTGTCGGTCTCGTTCTCGATTTCTCTCTCTTGAAGGGCACCTGGGACCGCTTCGGCCGGCGCGCAGCGCTACTCCGGCGTTGCCTTTGCCTTGGCAGCGGAACGGCGCCGCCCGCCTCTGCGGCCACGACGCCGAGGCTTCGATTCTAGATCATCGTCGGAATCTCCGTTTTCGTCCCCGGAGCCGGCCCAGTCCCGTCCGGCCACGTCCATCAGCGACGCCACCGCCGATGTGCGGCCGACCTCGTCGATGCGCACCATCAGCTTCTGGCCCACCAGCGGGCCGCCGCCGCGCACGGAGATGATGTAGCCGTCGATCTTCGCGACCGCATCGTCGGCCGCGTGTCGCTCGAGAAGATCAAAGACTA
>PLBZ01000025.1 GCA_003134675.1 Solirubrobacterales bacterium | reverse complement strand
GCGAGCTCGGCAAACGCGCGCGAGAACAACAGGTCTCCAGTGGCGATCGCAATCTGGCGGCCGGCCAGCGCCGCCACCGTAGGATGCCCTCGCCGCAGCCGAGCGGCGTCGATCAGGTCGTCGTGCACGAGCGTCGCCGAATGCACCAGCTCAACCGCGGCCGCTGCGCGGAGAAGGCATTCATCTCCTTCGACCGTGTCCGGCGGACCACCTACCGATTCGGCGGCGAGCACTACGAGCAGTGGACGCAGCCGCTTGCCGCCCGCCATGATCGTCGCGTTCGCGTGGGCAGCCAGCGGCACACCGGCGCCGGCCGTCACTCGCTCCAGGTGGCGCTCGATGCGAGCCATCCGCTCGCGCAACCCCTCACCGCCTCGGCGCATGATCGCCTCGACAGCGTCTACGTCTCCGGTGGCCTCCTCAGCAGCGGGGCGGGCCACCGTTCTCACACCCCCTCCGCAGGCACCGTGCCGGTGTGGATGGTTACGATTCCGCCTGCCGTGATCAGATAATGAATATCGACCAGCCCAGCGCGCTCCATCGTCGCGGCCAGATCGCCGGGCGTACCAAAGCGCTTGACCGAATTGGGGAGGTAGGTGTACGCCTCGGCGATCATCGACTTGGCGGCACCGTCGGATCTGGGCGACAGCGCCGCCAGCGGCGCTGTCAGTCGGCCGAGCAGCGGCACGACGCGGTCGAACCACACCCGATAGAACAGCGACAGAGGCGGGCGAGTTGGCGTGGTGAAGTCGAGCACCACAACGCGGCCGCCGGGGCGCACTACCCGTGCCATCTCGGCGAGACCGCGCTGCAGATCTGAGAAGTTGCGAGCGGCGAAGCCGACTGTCGCGGCATCGAATGAGTCGCGGTCATATGGCAGCTGCAACGCGTCCCCCCACTCGAAGCTCAGGCCCGCGACTTGAGCGCCCTTCAGGCGCGCACGGCTCAGCATCTCTTCTGAGAAGTCGCTGCCGAGCACCTCGCCGCCCGGGCTGACACGTCTGGCGAGTTCGATCGCGAGGTCGCCGGTGCCGGTGGCGACGTCGAGCACGCGACTGCCAGGGCTCACACATGCAAGATCGACGGCGCGCGTGCGCCAGCGGTGATGCAGGCCCGCCGACATCACCGTGTTCAGCGGGTCATAGATTGCCGCCACGCGGTCGAACATGGCGCGCACCTGCTCCGCTTCCAGCCGTCCCGCGGTCGCGTCAGCACCAAGCTCGGCGGTCATTGACCAGCTACTTCAGCTGCGACAGGAAGGCGACGACCGCATTGAACCTCTGCGCCGGCAGATTCTTGAACGAGGGCATCGGCGCCGTGGGATTTACCAGCGTGCGCGCAATCCCCTGGGCCGGCAGCCTTGAGGCAATGTGCGTCAGGTCCGGGCCCGGCCCGGAGTTGCCATTCTCCCCGAGCTTGTGACAGGCAAGGCAGCCCGAGCTGGTGACGACCGCCTTGCCGAGTTCGTATTCGGCGAGCGTCGCACCACCGGCCTGCTTGACCGCAGGCGGCGTTGGTTTTTCGACCGCGAACGGTGAGCCAGCGTTCGCACCTTGATAGGTGAGGAAGGCCATCGCTCCGAACACGGTGACGAACGTCACCATGGCGATCGGCCGGCGCTCGGGGCGACGCTCCGGACCGCGATCGAAGAAGGGCAGCAGGAACAGCAAGATCATGCCGATCGTCGGCACGCCGATCGTGGCCAGGGGAACGAGGCTCGGCGGCTTGATCACCCGCAGGACCTCGAACAGGAAGAAGAAGTACCACTCCGGGCGCGGCACGTATGTGGTCGTCGTGGGGTTGGCCTTGGGGCCGAGCTCGGCCCCGAGCACCAGCGACATCGTGATGATGATCGCCATCACCACGACGGCCATCGCACCGTCCTTGGCCACCGCATAGGGGAAGAACGGCTTGCCCTGGGCCTTCAGGATCCCGTACTCGCGGAGGTACTCCTCCTTCTCGCGCTGGTTCATACGTCCACCTTGCGCAGCTCGGGGTTCTGCTCGGCTTTCATCCACGGCGGCGCGGTCGTGCCGAGCTTCGCCACCAGATATAGGTGGGCACCGATCAGGGCCACGATCGCGCCCGGCAGTAGCAGCATGTGGATCGCATAAAAGCGTGACAGCGTCGTCGCCCCGAATTCCGGGCCCGCTCTGAGAAAGTCGCTCAGGTAGGGACCGATCAGCGGACCCGTACCGTTGATGTTCACGCCGACGATCGTCGCCCAGTAGGCGCGCTGGTCGAAGGGCAGCAGATAGCCGGTGAAGGACATCACCATCGTCAGGATCAGCAGTACCACGCCGATCACCCAGTTCAGCTCCCGTGGGTACTTGTAGGCGCCGAACAAGAACGTGCGGCCCATGTGCAGGAAGACGAGGATCACCATCACGCTCGATCCCCACTTGTGCATGCCGCGAACGAATTGGCCGAGGAACACTTCGTTGGTCACGTGCCGGATCGATTCATACGCACCGCCTGCTGGATCCGGGCGGTAGTACATCGCCAGGAAGACCCCCGTGACCGCCTGCGAGAGGAAGGCGAACATCGTCGCCGAGCCGAGCGTGTAGAACCAGTTGGTGCCCTTCGGCACCTTGCGAAACATCAGCCAGCGGCCCGCACCGCTCAGCGAGGTGCGCTCGTCGACCCAGTCGACGACGTTGATCCCGGCTGCTTTCGCGTCCTCGATCGGGCCGCCCTTACCGTTGCTCTCCCCCGGGCGCGGAGGCGGCTCCTGCAGCGCGGCCGGGAGCGGGGGGGCGGGGAGCTTTGGAAGCTTGGGCACGGACTAGAGCTTGCGCGCGGATGGGCGCGATGGGTAGAGGTACTGCCCGATGCCGTCCAGCGGCTCTCCCGGGTCGCGCGGCGAGAAGCGGCGCAGTTCGCTGTTAACGCTGAAACGCCCGCTGTACAACTGCACCCGGTCGCCGGACAAGCGGGTGGGGAAGCGGTCCAGCGGACGTACGGGGGGACCGCCAACGGGCTGACCAAGCAGGTTGTAGACGCCGCCGTGGCACGGACAAATGAAGCGCTCCGCCGCGTCCACCCAGCGTACCGGGCAGCCCAGGTGAGCGCAGCGCGTCGAGATCGCGATGTACGGCGTGTTGCGGTCGTAGGGGTCGGTGTCGATCGCTGGATTGAACTTGCGCACGTACGCTGTCGACTTGCCCGCCTCGCCGATCCCTTGGGTGATCGTGATCACCACCGGCACGTAGTTTTCCGCGGTGAAGTCTTCGGTGGAGCCGATGTCCTCCCAGAAGTGCGGTGACTGTTTGAAGATCGGCCCGATCGCAAAGCCGAGCGCGGGCAGCGCGAAGGAGGCGGCGGCGATCGCGCCTGCCGTGTGGGCAGTCCCGGTCATGAACCGCCGCCGCGTGACCGTCTCGCCCTCGAAGGCGCCGGGGATCATCCTGTCGGCGGTGTACTTGGACTTGTGCTGGGTGTGCTTGTCTGGCACTGCTTGAGAACAATATCGAGGCGCGATTCAGGGCGACACGGAGAGGCTCGCGGCGCTTGTGCGCATCGCCTCGATCGCCTCCGCAGCGCCCGCGAGGGCTAGGTCCTTGGCGCGCCTGTGGCCCTGGCTCGATCCCCAACCGACAGCGCGAGCGCCGGCTGCCCACACTGCGTCGGCCAACTCCGGCTCGCCCGCACCCTGGGCGAGCGCGCTGAGCGTGATCGTGTCCGCCAGCTCCGCCACGGCCTCCGTGTCACCGAGCGCGACCAATCGGGCCAGCCCGAGTGCATACAGCCGGTCGCCTGCCAGCAGGGCGAGGTCCGCCTCCGCTGTGCACACCACACGTGGCGTCCCGTAGTGCAGCAGGTAGCCCTCGTAGATCGCCTCGATCAGCAGCTCATAGTCCTCGCGGTGACCCTCGGCGCGGGGGCCCGAGGCAGCGAGCTGTGCGGGACTCTCGTTTGATGGGAGTCCCGCCCACCCAGGGTTCCCGACGCGCCTGCATTCTTCGGCAGGTTTCACGAGGCTCGCCATCGGGCCACCCTCGTCGAGCAGGAGGGCTCGTAGCCGCTGAAGCGCGGAGCGCTCGGCGGGCGAGGCGCTCATGGAAGCCCCGCGAAGGAGGCCGCGGCAGCGACGATGGTGCGCTCGAGGTGCTCGGGCGTGTGGGCCAGCGACGGAAACCACGCCTCGAACTGGGAGGGGGGAATGTAGACGCCGCGCGAGTGAAGCTCCCGGCACCACGCCGCGTAGGCGACTAGATCGCACGCACGCGCATCGTCGAAGTCGGCGATGGGACGGTCGCTGAAGAAGACTGTCAAAAGGCCCGGAACGCTTGCAACCTGTACTGGATACCCCCCGGCCGCCTCCCGGAGACCCGAGGCGAGCTGCTCGGTGATCGAAGAGAGGCGCAGGTAGGCGGGCTCGTCGAGCAGCGCAAGCGTCGCGAGGCCGGCTGCAACCGCGAGTGGGTTGCCCGAAAGGGTGCCAGCTTGGTAGACATCGCCGGCGGGGGCGAGTAGGCGCATCAGCTCGGAGCGGCCACCGACTGCGGCGGCGGGCAAGCCGCCGCCGAGGACCTTACCCATGATCGTAAGGTCGCCCCTTACGCCTGTTAGCTCCTGCGCGCCGCCGCGCGAGACACGGAAGCCCGAGATCACCTCGTCGAGCACGAGCAGCGCCCCGCAGGTGTCGGCGCGCTCTCGCAGCAGCTCGAGAAAACCCTCCTGCGGGAGGACGAGACCCATGTTGGCCGGCAGCGGCTCGGCGAGGATCGCCGCGAGCTCGTGGCCGTCGGTCGCCGCGATCAGCGCCTCGGGGTCGTTCCAGGGGATAACCACAGTGCCCGCAGCCGCGCTAGCGGGGACGCCCGGGCTTGCCGGCAGCGCCTGGGTGGCCAGGCCCGACCCCGCCTCGGCGAGGAGTCCGTCGAGGTGTCCGTGGTAGGCGCCCGCGAACTTCAGGATTCGCTCGCGGCCGGTGACAGCGCGCGCGAGGCGTACGGCGGTCATCGTCGCCTCGGTTCCCGAGGAGGTCATGCGCAGCATGTCGACCCCCTCGATCCGGCGCGTGACCTCCACCGCCAGCTCCACCTCAGCGGGCGTTGGGGCGCCGAAGCTGGTGCCCTTGGCCGCAGCCGCAGCCACCGCGTCGAGCACCTGCGGGTGGGCGTGCCCGTGGATCAGCGGACCCCAGGAGCAGACATAGTCGAGGAAGCGGTTGCCGTCAACGTCGATCAGCTCGGCGCCCTCGCCACGGTCGATGAAGATCGGCGAGCGTCCGATCGCGCGCATCGCACGAACGGGGGAGTTGACACCTCCGGGCAGCACCTCGAGCGCCCGCCGGTACCACTCGGCCGAGCGGGTGTCAGCGAGCGAGGTGCTCACGGATATCGAAGGCGAGGCGAGCCGGGCACGTCACGCGTGCTGGCTCTCCCAGTTCTTGAAGTCCTCGGTGAAGTAGAGGAGGCGGATCTTCTTGAACTCGGTCGAGGAGTAGAGGGTGGCGCGCTCGTGGATGCCGGTCTGCTCGGCGATCGCGTCGAGCACCGCATCGCACTCCTCCTTGGAGCGGCCGTGCGCCATCGTGAACACGGAGTAGGGCCAGTCAGCGTAGGTGGGACGCTCGTAGCAATGGGAAATGCCGCGGAAGGACGCCATCCGCGGCCCTAGCTCGCCGATCTGCTCCGGGGAGACCTTCCAGACACCCATCCCGTTAGCCGAGAACCCAGCTCGGCGGTGATAGAGGATGGCCGCCACGCGCCGCAGCAACCCACGCTCGTGCATACCCTGCATGTGCTCCAAAAGCGCCTCCACGCTAAGGCCCAGGCGCCCAGCGGCCGGAGCGTAGGGCTCTTCGATCACCGGCATGTCGCCCTGGGTCGCACGGATCACATTCATGTCCAGTTCGTCGTAGCTGACCGGCTGCAGGTCGACCGGCTCCTGCGCGACGCCCTCGCTGGTCAGCGCACCCGTGCCGCCCTCCATCTCCAAGTCCATGCGAATCTTGAACAGCTTTAGCGTGGGCAGCTGGCGGATCGACTCTGCCCCGGTCAGCTGCTGAAGCACATCGAGTGTCCCGTCGAGGCCCAGCTTCGAGTCGGGCTCCACGGCGAGCGTGAACCACATGTTGAAGTCGTGGTTGCGCAGGTAGTTGTGCGAGACCCCGGGGTGGGAGTTGACGATCTTGGCCGCTTGCCAGGGGTTCTCGGGGTCGACCTTGGCGGCCACGAGCATCGATCCGTAGCCGAGCGCGCGGGTGTCGTAGATCGGTGTGACCTGCCGGATGATGCGCTCGTCGAGCAAGCGCTGGACGCGAGCGAGCACCTCATTTTCCGCCACTTCGGCGGCATCCGCCACAGCTGCGTAGGGCCTGGAATGGAGCGGAAAGCTGCCTTGCATGAGGTTGAGGAGCTTGCGGTCGAGATCGTCCAGCGGCGCGGCCGCCCCGTCCTTGCGGCTGCGGGTCTTGGGGATCGCGGCGCTCGCGCGCTGCTCAGCTGATATTTGCTCTGTCAGGTCTTGGCTAGCCATTGGGCCGCATCCTTCGCGTGGTAGGAGATGATGATGTCAGCCCCCGCGCGGCGTAGGGACGTCAGTATCTCTAGAACCGTCGTGCGCTCGTCCAGATATCCGGCGGCGGCGGCCGCCTTGACCATCGCATACTCGCCGCTGACGTTGTATGCGACCACCGGTAGTTCTGTGGCCTCTCGGGTTGCCCGAATCAAATCGCCGTAGGCCAGCGCCGGCTTGACCATCACCATGTCGGCGCCCTCCTGAACATCGAGCAGCGTCTCGCGCAGCGCCTGGCGGGCATTGGCGGGGTCCAGCTGGTAGGTCCGGCGGTCTCCGAAGGAAGGGGTCGACCCAGCTGCTTCGCGAAACGGCCCGTAGAAAGCTGAGGCGAACTTAGCCGAGTAGGCCATGATCGGTGTCTGGGCGAACCCTTCGCCGTCTAGCTCGGTGCGGATCGCCCCGACTCTTCCGTCCATCATGTCTGAGGGCGCCACGATGTCAGCTCCGGCTCGGGCATGGCTGACGGCGGTGCGCGCCAGTAGTTCAAGCGAAGCGTCGTTATCGACCTGCCCCTCGGAATCCAACACGCCGCAGTGCCCGTGCTCTGTGTACTCGCATAGGCACACGTCGGTGATCAGCAGCAGATCCGGTACGGCCTCGCGCAGGGCATGTAGAGCTACCTGCACCACACCGTCATCGTCCCAGGCCCCCGTGCCCTCCGGGTCCTTGTTTGCCGGGACTCCGAACAGCAACACCCCAGCGATCCCCAGGGCGTGCGCCTGGCGGGCCTCGTCGATCGCCTGAGCTATCGACAGGCGATCGACACCGGGCATAGCCGCGATTGGATCACGGCTCGCGACGGCCTCAGAGACGAACAGCGGCAGCAGCAGCTGACCGGGGCGCAGCTCGGTCTCGCGCACCAGTCCACGCAGCGCGGCCGATGCGCGAAGCCTGCGCATGCGCGTCTGGGGAAAGGGCATCGCCCTCTCAGGTTAGAGCGTCTCCGTCACTCCACGCGTCGCAGCCCCACGCGCGCGAGTGCGCCGAACAGCACGGCCAGGCCGGTGAGGTGCGCGAGCGAGACCCAGATGCCGGGAGCGGATTGGTTGACGGCCGCATCGAGTGCCTGGAGGGAGGCCTTGAAGGGGAACACGAACGAGATCGTGCCGATCGCGTCATAGAGGCCGCTGGCCACTGACCCCGCCGGGACGAGCGCGAGGAAGGCGAGCGGCAGCGACAGCAGGAAGGCGAGCAGCGAGGCCGCGCGCACCTCCCGGGCGAGCGCGCCGATCGCCACACCGAGGGCGCCGAACGCGAGGGCGCCGAGGGCGAGCGCCGCCAACCACAGACCGACGCGCGACCAGTCGAGGCTGACGAACGCGCCGATGCCGGCGAGCATCGCGAAGGCGAGCGCGAACGAACAAACGGCGGCGAGCAGCGCCTTCTCGGCCAGTAGCCCCTCGCGTGAGACCAACCCACGCAACAGGCGGGCTAGCGCGTGCTCTTCGCGCTCGAGCGCCACTCCTCCGGCGGCGAGCAGCACACAGACGAACATCAGCGACACGCTCACCGCCACGACCACGGCGAACGTGTTGAGCGGGGTGCGGCGGCCGTGCAGCAGCGTGCTGCGTACGGCAATCGGCTGGCTGATCGTCTGTAGGACGGTCTTTGAGAGGGCGAGGTTCTGGGCAGCAAAGGTGGCGAAGCTGAGCATCCGTTCCAGCTGGCTGCGGTCGTGGCCCGGCGGCTGGCGCGCGATGATGCCCTTTAGTAGAGGTGGGATCTGGCTGAGACCGATCAGGTTGGGGGGCGCTCCGAGCACGCCGAGGTTGCCGCCTCGCAGCAGCAGTCC
Source organism: Solirubrobacterales bacterium (assembly GCA_003134675.1). Taxonomy (GTDB): domain Bacteria; phylum Actinomycetota; class Thermoleophilia; order Solirubrobacterales; family Solirubrobacteraceae; genus Palsa-744. Next base: position 4,793 of record PLBZ01000025.1, on the reverse strand, counting down.
GATCGCCTGGGCGGCGGCGCGTTGAATCTGTTCAGAAAACCCCAGGTTCGCCTGCGCGAGCGCGGAGTTGAGCGAGGACTGCACAAGCGACTGCTCGAGTGCGTCGCCGTTATACAGCACTTCCAGCCGTGCCTGAGTGACATCCGAGGAGAGCCGCGCGGCGATGTCGCGGGGGATCACCACCGCTGCCAGCACGGCGCCCGACTTGATCTTCGCGACGGCCTGTCCGCGGGTCGCAGTTCTCACGGGTTGCACCTCACTAAACAGCTGCTCCGCATACTGGCTGACGTCGACGCTGCGGCCACCGACTTGGACGGTCGCGCCGGGGGTGGTTTCATCGACGATCGCCACGCGCGGCTTGGTGGGACCGCGCGAGAGGGCCAGCCCGATCAGCAGGGCAATCGCCACGGGATAGATCACGAGCAGCGCCACCGTCAGCCGCGAACGACGCAGGATCAGCAGGTCCTTACGCAAGAGCCACCTCATCGGTGACCATGCCCGTTCAGGAATGAGACGAACGCGTCCTCGAAGTCCCCATCCTCCTCGCCGGCCGCGGCTAGGAACGACTCGGGGGAGCCGTCGAACAGCAACTCCCCATCGGCGAGCACGAGTGCGCGCGTGGCATAACGCTGTACCTCACTCACATCGTGCGTCGAGAACACGACGCACGTGCCGGCGGCCGCCAAGCCACGGATAAAGCCCCACAACCGCGCGCGCTGACCCGGGTCAAGCGCGGAAGAGGGCTCGTCTAGCGCGAGCACCGGTGGATCCGCGAGCAGGCCTATCGCGACGTTCACGCGTTGGCGGTTGCCCCCCGACAGGAGCCCCACCTGCTCGGCGGCGCGCTCGCGCAGGCCGGTCTGCTCGAGCATCCGCTCCACCGCCTGCCCAGCGTCAGCGACTTTCTCCAGGCGGGCGAACAGCTCGAGATTCTCCGCGGCCGAGAGCTTGGAGTAGAGCGCCGGCTGCTGCGGAACCCACCCGACTTCGCGGGGGACCCGATCGACGCTGCCCGCGCTCGGACGCTGGATCCCGGCGAGTATTGACAGGAGTGTCGTCTTGCCTGCGCCGTTGGGGCCCACAATCGCCACCAGCTCACCCGCAACTGCATCGAAGCTGACTCCGCACAGCGCCTCGCGCTCGCCGTAGCGCATCGTGAGGTCTCGGACACTTAGAATGGGCCCGCCAAGCCCAGCCCCGGCCAGCCTCTCGCTCACAGGACTCCGTCTCGCCTGTTCTCCCACGACTCGAGCGTCAGGTGGCGGCTCAGGTAGACGGCCGTCTCGCGCAAGATCGAGAGAATCGGCAGCGCCACCAGCGCGCCCACGATCCCGTAGAGCTGGAGGCCGAGCAGCAGCGCGAAGATCACCAGCAGCGGGTTGATGCGCAGCGTGTGTCCGAAGATCTGCGGCGCCACGATGTGGCCCTCGAGCTGCTGGAGACCGACGAACAGCAGCGCCACCCACAGGGCAGCAATTGGGTCGGTGAAGAGCGCCACCAGGATAGGCAGCAGGGCTCCCAGGATCGGCCCGAGGTAGGGGATCAGCTCCATGAACCCGACCCAGATGCCAAATACGACCGCGTACCTGCTGCCATCCGGGAAGATGCCGAGCACGCCGAACAAGTAGAGCGACACGCCGGCGGTCGTGCCCATGATCAGGCTGAACAGGAGCTGTCCCCCGACGTAGCGCGAGATCGCGTGCTGGACGAGCGTGGGGTAATCATCCGCAGGCGTCCCGTCGCCGGGGGGCATGCCCCGGCGCACGAGCGCCCCGATTCGCTCGCCGTAGACGAGCATATACACGGACAGCACGAACACGAGGATCAGGTCGAAGATCGCGTTGGCCGCTTCGGTGGCCAACGCACCCCCGAACGACGCCAGTTTGCCGGCGCTCTTGGCCACTTTGTCCTGGATGCTCTGCAGCGCCGTTTTGCCCTGCTTGACGAGTTCCACATGCAGGCCGTGCTGGTTCAGTTCGCCCTGAAACGTGGCGATCTTCTTGTTTGCTTCGTCGACGATGTGCGGCAGGTTGTTCGTGAACGTGCGCACCTGATCGGAGATAGGGTTCGCGAGCAAGAAGCCGATACCGGCTAGCGTCAGGAAGAATGCGAGGTATACGGTGAGCACCGCCAGGCCGCGAGGAAACCGCGAGCGTTGGAGGAAGGCGACAGCCGGGTTGAGGATCAACGCGATGACCCCTGCCACGATGAAGATCACCAGCACTTTCCCAGCGGCTTTCGCCAGCGCCCACAGCGCGAGCAGCGCGATCGGGAGCAGCACCAGCTGGACCCAGCGGGGCACGACCACGCGCGGCTGGCCGATCTCCGATCGGTCCGGCGGCTGCGCCTCTGGGGAGCCGGTCAGCTTTCGCTCCTCTTCGCTTGGGGGAGTCGCCTCTGCTGCGCTCTCGGGGACGCCGCTCATCTGCCTCCCACCATCGCCAGAGTATGGCTGAGTGCGAGGCGACCTCAACCGGCGCGGGTGAGTCCGAGGCGAGCTCCGAGCGGGAGGCATCCGCGCCGCGGGATGGAGGATCGAGCATCCTGTTCGTAGGCGATCTCGTCGGCGGCATCGGCCGGCGCACGCTGCTCGAGTGTTTGCCGGCGCTGCGCGAGCGCCTGGGCCCGACGTTCGTCGTGGTCAACGGCGAGAACGTCGCGGGCGGGCTGGGGATCACGCCGAAGGCCGCCGACCAGCTGTTGGCGGCCGGGGTCGATGCGATCACGCTCGGTAACCACACCTACCACCGCCGCGAGATCTACCCGTATCTGGAATCCGAGCCGCGGATCGTGCGCCCGGCCAACTTCCTGAGTATCCAGCCCGGCCGCGGCGCCTGCGTGGTGGAGCGTGACGGCGTGCGCCTGGGCGTCGTCAACCTCAGCGGCAATCTCTACCTCCGCGCCGGCCGTTCCGCGTTCATCGAGATCGAGAACGCACTGGGCGAGCTGGAGGATGTCGATCAGATCCTCGTGGACATGCACGCCGAGGCGACGAGCGAGAAGGTCGCGATGGGCTGGCACCTGGATGGGCGTGTGACGGCCGTCGTCGGCACCCACACGCACGTGCCGACCGCCGACGCGCGCGTGCTGCCGGGCGGGACCGCCTACATCACCGACGTCGGTATGACCGGTCCGCGCGGCGGCGTGATCGGCGTCAAGCGCGAGCAGGCAATCGAGTCGCTGCTGACGCAGATGCCGGTGCGCTTTGAGACCTCCGAAGAGGACCCCTGGCTGATGGGAGTGCTGATCCGCTGCTCGGCTACTGAGCCGCTGCGAGCGGACTCGATCGAGCAGGTGCTGATGCCGCGTCCCGCACCGACGCACGCGGCGTAGGGACGTGGTCGCTGCCGACACGGGCGCCGAGGAGAGCCAGCAGCACGAGTCCGAAGAACCAGGGGATGTAGAGGTNNTGGGTGGCGATGATCACCGCGGCGCAAGCCGCCGACAGGCTTGGAATGGGAGACCCCGCCAACCGCTGCCCGCCCCCTGCGCGAGGGACGACGGCCAGCGCCAGCGCGAGGGCGACCGCGGCGAGCTGCACGACCAGCTGGAGACCGTGCAGGCCGTAGAGGCCCCAGACGGAGAACGGTGAGTTACGGTTTGACTGGTAAAGGATCGTACGCTCGTAGACGGTATGCAGCGCGTCGTGGGTGAAGGCAGGGATCGACACGAGCGCCACCGTGGCGAGGAAGGCGAGCAGGAACAGCGCGAACGCGCGCGAACGGAGCGATGCGAAACGCACCCACCCGCCGCGCTCGCGCAGGCCGTAGGNNGCCGGACAGCAGCGGCGCGAGCGCGAGCGGCGCGAACTTGGTCAGGCCGGCCAGCGCCGCGAACCCACCACGGGCGGGCGGGGAGGTCGCGAACAGGAGCGCGGCGAGGATCGGCACGGCGACGAGCGTGTCGTTGGAGTTGCTCTCGAGCGCGAACAGCGTGAAGGGGTAGGAGACCCAGGCGTAGGCGAGGACGATCCCCAGCGTCGGGCCGCGAACGCGGCGACCGAGCAGGAAAAGGAGCGCGACCGCGAGCAGGTCGAACACGATCGCGGCGGCGTGGGCGGCGGGCAGGTCGTCCCAGGCGCCGCTCCAGCCGAAGATCAGCTCGAACGGGACGTAGGCCTCGTAGTTGACGGGGCCGTAGGTGTCGCCGTGTTCGTTGTCCGCCGGGTAGCCACCGTATAGAGCCCCGCCGTCGACGATCCGCTGCGCGCCGATCACCCCGGCGTAGCCGACGTCGATCACGTTGGAATCAGTGACGTCGAGTGCGATGCGAAAGCCGAGCAGGAAGATCACCCCGAGCGCCAACCACGGGGCGGGGATGAGCAGGCGCAAGGGCGGGGGCGAGGATCGACGGCGCGTCAGCGCGAGCATCCGCGCGAGCAGGTAGAGCAACGGCGGATAGGCGAGCGGCACCGAGGCGTAGATATGGGCATGGTTGAAGAACGCGAGCGAGACCGAGAACGACAGCAGCACGAGCAGGTCGAGGTGCAGTAGCGAGAACGGCCGGCGCCAGTCGACGAACGGCAGCACGAACAAGATGCACAGAGGCAGCCAGATGTAGAGCGCGCCCGCGTGCCGACCGAACGCGCCGGGATAGCCGCGCGCCATTGTCCAGGCGACCTGAAAGCCGGTCCACTGTTCGAGCACNNCGCCCGGAGGCGTCGGCGATGATCACTTGGCCGATCTCCTTGGCGCCCTTCCTCGAGAAGAAGCTGACCTGCCAGCGCAGAGGGCCCTTCAAATAGGCGCCCCCATAGGAGCCGGGGTATCTCCGACGCACGGCGCGCATCTTCG
>PLBZ01000018.1 GCA_003134675.1 Solirubrobacterales bacterium | reverse complement strand
AGCTTGGGCTCGTAGCAGAACACGGGGATCTCGACGTCGCCGTGCTTGGCCGCGTCGACGAGCATCGCGTTCTCCGGCGCCTGCACCTCGAGGCCGTCGATCGTGAAGGTGATCGTCTTTGGTTCGGGCCTAGGCATGAGCAGGCTCCAGCCGGCGGCTCTCGATGTGGGCCTCGAACTCTCCTCGGAACTTCGCGATCATCGAGCCGATCGGCATCGCCATCGCGTCGCCGAGCACGCACAGGCAGTTGCCGATGATGTGCTCCTGGACCGAGGCCATGATGTCGAGGTCCATCGGCGTGGCCTCGCCGGAGTCGATCCGCTCGAGCATCTTCACCGTCCAGTTCGTGCCCTCGCGGCAGGGTGTGCACTTGCCACAGGACTCGTGGCGGTAGAACTTTGCGACCTTCATCGCGACCTCGACGATCGGCGTGGAGTCATCCACGACGATGATCGCCCCGGAGCCGAGCATCGAGCCGGCTTTGCCGAGCGAGTCGAAGTCATAGGGCACGTCGAGGTCCTCGGGGGTGAGCACCGGCGCTGAGGAGCCGCCGGGGAACCAGCACTTGATCTCGCGTCCCTCGGGGGGACCGCCGGCCAGCCCGTAGATGATCTCGCGCGAGGGGATGCCCAGCTCGATCTCGTAGTTGCCGGGGCGCTGTACGTGGCCTGAGACGCTGACGAGCTTAGTGCCGGTGGAGGTCTGCACGCCGAGCTTTGCGTACTCCGCGCCACCCATCCGCATGATCGTCGGAACTGTGGAGAGCGTCTCGACGTTGTTGATCAGCGTGGGGCCTTGGTAGAGGCCCCGGTTGGCGGGGAACGGCGGCTTCAGGCGCGGGTTGCCGCGCTTGCCTTCGAGCGAGTCGAGCAGGCCGGTCTCCTCGCCGCAGATGTAAGCCCCCGCGCCGCGGTGGAGCACGACCGAGCAGGAGAACTCGCCGCCAAGGATCCGTTCGCCGATGTAGCCGGCGTCGAGCGCCTCCGCCAGCGCCGCGTCGAGGATCCTCGCCTGCTGCTCATACTCGCCGCGAACGTAGATGAACGCTGTGTTCGCGCCCCCCGCGTGGGCGGCGATCACGATTCCCTCGATCAGCATGTGCGGGTTCTTCTGCATCAGCTCGCGGTCCTTGAAGGTGCCCGGCTCGGACTCGTCGGCGTTGCAGACGAGGTACTTGTCCATCGACCCTTTCGGGAGGAAGGAGACCTTCTTGCCCATCGCGAACCCGGCGCCCCCGCGCCCGCGCAGGCCGGAGGCTTCGAGCTCCGCCAGGACGTCCTCGGGGGCCATCTGCAGGGCCTTGCGCAGCGCCTGGAAGCCGCTGCGGCGCTCGTACACCGAAAGCGTGTTCAACCCAGGCTCGTCGATGTCCTTGAAGAGCAGTTTTTCGCTCATTCGTTCGTCTCCACATCCGCACAAGCCCGCTTTGCAAGTTGCTTCTCGGGTAGCACTGGACGTCCGGCGCGCACGTCGTCGAGCAGGCGGGGCACGTCCTGCAGCGAGAGCGGGCCGACGTAGACGCCGTCGACGGAGGCCATCGGCGCGATGTCGCACGCGCCGAGGCACTCGAAGGGGCGCACGTTGAATTCTTGATCTTCGCCGACGGCCGCTTGGATGGCGCTAAACAGCTCGTCGGCTCCGCAGAGCGAGCAGGAGATGTTCGTGCACACATACACGCTGTGGCGCCCAACCGGCTTGGTCTCGAGCATGTCGTAGAAAGTCGCGACCGCCTCCAGCGACGCCGGGGTGACTCCCATCACATCCGCGACCTCTTCGATCGCCTCCGGCGAGCACCAGCCGTGCACGCGCTGCGCTGCCTGCAGCGCAGGCAGTGTGGCTGAGCGGCTGTCTGGATAGAGGGCCATGTGCGCTTCTATCTCTTTACGCAGGTCGGGGTTCATCGGTCGATTCCCCCGAGGATCGGATCCAGCATCGCGGTGGTGGCGATCATGTCGGCGATATAGCTGCCGCGAGCCATCGGCGCGAGCGCCTGGAGGTTGACGAAGGAAGGGTCGCGCATGTGCACCCGCGCGGGCTTGGAGGACCCGTCGGAGCGTACGAAGCAGCCGAGCTCGCCGCGGGGGGACTCAATCGGGTAGTAGACCTCGCCGGGCGGCACGCGAAAGCCCTCGGTGACGAGCTTGAAGTGGTGGATCAAAGCCTCCATCGACGTGGCGAGCTCGTGGCGAGGAGGCAACGCCACCTTGCGATCGCCGGTCATGTGCGGTCCCTCGGGCAGCCCGTCCAGCGCCTGGGCGATGATCTTTACCGACTCGTAGATCTCCGCTAGGCGCACGGCGAACCGGTCGTAGTTATCGCCGACTGTTCCCACCGGGATCTTGAACTCGAAGTCGTCATAGGAGCTGTACGGCGCGGACTTGCGCAAGTCCCACGGATTGCCGGCTGCGCGCAGCAGCGGCCCCGTGACCCCAAGCCCCAGCAGCGTCTCGGCATCCAGCGGACAGGTCCCGCGCAACCGCTGCAGCACGATCTCGTTGGAGTTCAGGATCGCCCCGTACTCGTCGGCGCGCTTGGGCATGANNCCGACCTGGAAGTAGCGCGTGTGCATGCGCGCGCCGGAGGACATCTCGAACAGGTCGAGGATCATTTCTCGCTCGCGCAGGCAGTACAGGAAGATCGAGACGGCGCCGAGATCGAGCGCACTCGTGCCGAGCCAGATCAGGTGGGAGGCGATGCGGTTGAGCTCGAGATGGATCACGCGCAGGTACTGGGCGCGCTTGGGAACCTCCACCTCCACGAGCGTCTCGACCGCGCCGATGTAGGCCATCGCGTTGAAGTAGTACGCGAGGTAGTCCATCCGCTCGACGATCGGGATCACCTTCCAGTA
>PLBZ01000015.1 GCA_003134675.1 Solirubrobacterales bacterium | reverse complement strand
AGCGCGAACAGGCCGCCGGCGAATACGAACACCAGCGGCGTGAGGCCCAGCGCGTGTGCGGCCACGAGCCCGAGCGCGTAGTAGATCGAAGAGCCGACGTTGCCGTAGGCGGTTGCGAACAGGCCGGGGACGCCGACAGAGCGGCGCAGTCCGTGTTCGGTCAGGCGTGCCATCGGCCGGGAGGGTATCGGGGTGGGCCACGCCGCATGCGGCGTGGCCGGAATGCCCGCATGCGGGCATTCCTCGGTGCCGCACATGTGCGGCACCGCCGTCGGCGCATGCGCCGACGGAAGGCAGAGCCGTATACGGCTCTGCCCCACCCAGCGCATGCGCTGGGTGGCTCTGCAAAATCCCATTCACAACAGCCGGCAATGCAGGAGCCCGGCATATGATCCCGACGCTGGGTGAGTGGGTTCCAATCAAAACCGATTCCCGGCCTTTGACATGGAAACGTCACGCCGCGGAAATTACGACTCAGGAGAGGACTTCGTCCTTGAATATGGAGAGCTGCGCTTCACCTTCAACGAAGTGGACTTCTCCGAGCGCTGTGAGCAGGCGGCGCTGAAGCTCGGCTTCGTCGGCGGTCGCTTGGGCGAGGACGAGCTCGAAGACCTCGTCAACCTCGCCGTGAACGGCGAGATCCTCGATCCCGCCTCGGCTCTTGGCCAACACGTCAACGACTGCTGGCCGGAGCTGGTCGGGCCGGCCGAGCGCTCACTGGTCCATTGGCTGCGCCGTCTGGTGTTCCGCGGGGCATGGCTGGATCAGCGTGTCAACGAGGGCGAGCTGAGCGTCGCTTTCGACGAGGAGACCTGCGGCTTTGCCTACGTTCAGGCAGACCGCAGCGGCGATCCGATCGAGCTGGCGCCCGAGCCCTCGTGGGGTCGTGTCGCTTACAACAGACGCTAGGACCTAGCCCCGCGCCTCCAGCGCCGCCGATCGCGCTTGCGCGATCGCCTTGGCGCCATCCTCACCGACGAGCAGCTCAGGCTTCAGCGTGCCGCTGCTCGTCAGATCGAGGATCGGCAGACCGCTGCCGGTGAGCGTCGCGTCGAGCGCAATCACGGTGCTCTCGCCGCCGAACGCTCCGGTGGCGGTCGCGATGACCGTCAACGATCCGGAATCCCGCAGGTTGCGTGCGGCAGCGAGCGCCTTACGCGCCGCGTGTGGATGCAGTCCGTCGAGATGGTCGATCAGTACGACCGCGTGGCCTCCGCGCGCCGCGATGCGCTTGGCGGCCTCGATCGCGTGCTCGACCGCCTGCCCCTGAGCGTCGGCCGAGGCGGCGAAGCTGAGCGCCGCCGACGGCGCCACCGGCCCCTCCTGCCACTCCGCGATCTCCTCCGGCCTCGCCCCGGCCAGCACGATGCTGACCTGCAGGTCCTCGATCGCGGCGACGGCGGCCAGGAGCTTTCTGAGCGTCTCGGTCTTGCCGGCATGCCGCGCTCCGACGATGACCGCACGCGAGCCGCGGCCGAGCGGCGTGAGCCATTCGATCGCCTCGAGGGTCGCGTCCTTGGCGCCGAACACGAGCCGTTCGCTGGGGTACGCGGCGGGGAGATCGTCATAGCGGACGCCGTCGGAGACCTCGTCGGCCGAGGCGCCGTTGATCGTGTCGATCCGGACCAACGAGGGATAGCGCTCAGAGCGCCGCGGGGTACGTACCGGCCCGGTCACCCGATCACCCGAGACGAGCTCGCAGCGACGCACCTGCGCAGCGGAGATGTAAACGTCCTGATCAGAGGGCTCGGGGGGCTCGACGCGCAGAAAGGCCGAGCCGTTGCCCAGAAGCTCGACCACGCCCTCGGCGTTGCGCTCACCGCTTGCGGCGGCGGTGTCCTCGGAGGCCGTCTTGGATGGCGGTGTCCTCGATCGGTCGTTTGACTGCCCGCCGCCGCGGCCGCTACGCAGGCGGGGAGCGCGACGTTTGCGAGGACCGCTCTCGGCGGCGGCGCCCCCATTCCCTGCGCTCTCAGAGGAGTCGCGCTCGGGCTCATCCTTGGCGGGCTTCTCACCGGACTCCTCCTCGGAGTCACGCTGATCGTCGGAGCCCTCCCGTCCCGCTCCCGGCTCACCGAGGATCGCGCCGATCAGCTCCGCCTTGCGCAGACGCCGGAAGCCATCCAGTCCCAGCTGATCGGCGATCGCATGCAGATCGGCCAGCGGGCTGGCCTCCAGCTCAGAGCGGTGCAGTACAGACATGTTGCTTCTCCTTCGTTTCGGATTGGGCGGTTGGCGTCCGGTCGCGTTGAGCAGCGACCGGCACCCCTGAGTGCAGCCTAGCGTTCGTATCGATGTTCCTCGGCGAGCGTCAGATCCCTCCGCGGCTCGAGCTCTCCCGCGAGCGCCGCCCGCACTCTCAAAAAGTCGACGGCAGCAGCGACGTCGTGTACCCGAAAGATATGCGCGCCCGCGTCCACCCCATGAGCGAGCGCGGCCAGGGTGCCCGGCAGGCGCTCGCGCGGGGGCCGGCCGGTGAGCGCCCCGATGAAGTCCTTGCGCGAGATCGCCATCAGCACCGGACGCCCGAGCTCATGCAGGCGCCGTGCATCCGCGAGCAGTCCGATCGTCTGAGCCGGCGTCTTTGCGAAGTCCGGTCCCGGGTCGATGATCAACTGCTCAGGGTCGACTCCGGTGGCGATCGCCTGCTCGACGCGTTCGTGCAGGAAGGCCAGTACCTCGCCGGTCACATCGTCATAGAGATCAGGATCCTGCATCCGCTGCTTGGGCGCTGCGCGCGTATGCATCAAGACCAGCGCCGCGCCAGTCTGGGCACACACCTCTGCAAGGCCCGGATCGCGCAGGCCGCTGACGTCGTTGACGATCGTGGCGCCGGCGGCGATCGCTGCACGTGCGACCGCCGGCTTGTAGGTGTCGACCGAGACGATCGCGCCCAGCTCACCCGCAACGCGCTCGATCAGCGGCACGACGCGTTCGATCTCCTGCTCGACCGCAACAGGCGGAGCACCGGTGCTGGCGGACTCCCCGCCGATGTCCAGAATGTCTGCACCAGCGCCCAGCAGCTCGCGCGCCAGCTCGACCTGCGCCTCGAGCGTCCCAAAGCGGCCACCGTCGCTGAAGGAATCGGGCGAGGCGTTGACAATTCCCATAAGCCACGGACGCCCGCCCAGCTCCAGCACGTGATCGCAGGCCAGCACACGATCCGAGCGCTGTCTCATGCGGGCTGAATGCCCTCGGCACGCGCCTCCTCGGCGAAGCGCTCGATCTCCCGCTCTATGCGCTCCGGATCCCAGTCGAGCTCTCGCGCAAGCACATCGGCAATGCGCTCGACGGGGAGTTCCCGCGCGGCGAGCAGGCCCAGGCGTGTGCGGCGCAGAAGCACGTCGCCGACGCTGCGCGCCTGCTCGTTACGAGCCGCAAGCACGACCTCGGCCAGCAGATCGGGCAGGCCGGGAACGATCGGCTGGGCCAGCTCGCCGCGCTCGGTCGCAAGCGCGAGCACCTGGTGAGCGGCGTCGCCGTAGCGGGAGGCCAGAGCCGGGTATGACTCCGCTGGCACGCCCTCCACGCGCGGCAGATCCTCCGCCGCGATCGCCTGTCCGAGCGGGATCTCATGTGTTCGACATGGAGCATCGCGCGCGTCGCGCTCGACGAGGCGGTCAACCGTCATCTTTGCCATCCGCCGCCAGGTCGTCAGCTTGCCCCCGGTGATCGTGATCATCCCGCTCGAGGTCTCATACAGCTCGGCCTTGCGCGATATGTCCACCGACTTCTTCGGGTCGCCGGTCGAGATCAGCGGACGCACCCCGGCGAAGGCTCCCGCCAGATGTCCGGCGTTCAGAGCGGCGCCGAAGAAGTCGTTCACCGCCTCCAGGAGGTAATCGATGTCCTCGGCGGGGGGCTGCACGTGCTCCAGGGCGCCCTCGTAGTCGTTATCGGTGGTGCCGACGAGCGTGCGTCCGAGCCAGGGAAGCGCGAAGATCGTGCGCCCGTTGCCCGCCGGGACAATCGCGCCACCCACCAGCGGCAGGTCCTCGTGGCGCAGGATCAGGTGCGTGCCACGGCTGGGCCGGATGCGCGGCATCTCTGCCTCATCGCGGAGCTCGTCCGGGCGCAGCTGATCGGCCCACACGCCGGTCGCGTTGATCACGTTCGCGGCACGCACCTCGAGCTCGGCGCCGCTCTCGGTGTCCAGCGCCCGTATGCCCCGCGCGCGTCCGTCCTGCTCCAGCAATCCCGTGACCTCGAGGCGGTTGGCGCAGACCGCGCCGAAGCNNAAGCGCTCGGCCTCGCCGAGCACTGTCAGCACGAGGCGGACATCGTCGGTCTGGCAGTCATAGAACAGGTAGCCGCTCGTCGGTGCGCGCGCAGCGAGCGCCGGCAGCAGCTCGAGGACCTCATCGCCTGAGATCACGCGGTGGCGCTCGGGGCTCCAGGATGCGCCCTCCACAGCCTGCGGTGGCTGATTGCCCTGCTCGCGCTCGCTGCGCGCGCGTTTGCTCCGCCGCGAGCGCAGGCGGTCGCGATCGACCGACATGACGTCGTAGAGGTTCAGCCCCACCCCCAAGAGACGATCCGGACGGGCACCCTCGAACGCCGCCACCACCAGCGGCAGCGGGTGGACCAGGTGCGGCGCCAGCGCCACCATCAGCTGGCGCTCCAGCAGCGCCTCGCGTACGAGCCCGAGATCGAAGTTCTGCAGGTAGCGCAGACCTCCATGAACGAGCTTGCTCGAGCGGCTCGAAGTTCCCGAGGCGAAGTCGGCGCGCTCCACGAGCGCCACGCTGTAGCCGCGCGTGGCCGCATCCAGCGCCACACCAGCGCCGGTGATGCCGCCGCCGACGACCACCACGTCGAACTCGTCCTCGGCCAGAGCGGCGAGTGCCTGGCTGCGCTCGATCATCGAGCAGCAGTCTCGCAGAGCGTCAGATGTTGGCGAGCTCGGCGGTGATCTCGCTCACCGCCGACTTTGCGTCCCCGAACAGCATCATCGTCTTCGGGTCGAAGTACAGCTCGTTCTCGATCCCGGCAAAGCCCGGGTTCATCGAGCGCTTGATCACGATCACCGACTGGCTGTCGGCGACCTCGAGGATCGGCATGCCGTAGATCGGCGAGGACGGGTTGTTCTTGGCGGCCGGGTTGGTCACGTCGTTGGCGCCGATCACCAGCGACACGTCGGTGCGCTGGAACTCGGGGTTGGCGTCGTCCATCTCCTTCAGCTGGTCATACGGCACATCGGCCTCGGCAAGCAGCACGTTCATGTGGCCCGGCATGCGCCCCGCGACGGGGTGAATCGCATAGCTGACCTCGACCTGGCGTTTCTCCAGCTCCTTGGTCAGCTCGCGCACCGCGTGCTGGGCCTGGGCGACCGCCATGCCGTAGCCGGGCACGATCACCACGCGATTGGCGTAGGCGAGCTGGATGGCGGCGTCGGCCGCGCTCGTCGAGCGCACGGTGCCCGCATGCTCCCCGGCCCCGCTCGCGCCCTCGACCGCGCCCCCGCCACCGAAGCCGCCAGCGACGATCGCGGGAATCGAGCGGTTCATTGCGGTGGCCATGAGATTCGTGAGAATTGTTCCCGACGCGCCGACGATCATGCCGGCGACGATTAGCGCCGGGTTGTTCAGGGCGATTCCCGTCGCGGCGGCCGACAGACCGGTGAAGGCGTTCAACAGCGAGATCACGACCGGCATGTNNCCGCCGATCGGCAGCACCACGGCGTTGCCGAGCAGCGCAGCGGACAGCAGTAGGACGATGAAGAGCACTTCGGGGTGTTCGCCCGCGGCGATCGCCACGCCGCACGCCAGCGCGATCAGCAGCAAAAGCAGGTTGACGAACTGCTGGGATGAGCCCAGCGTGATCGGCTTTCCCGGGATTATTTCCTGGAGCTTGCCAAACGCGATGTTCGATCCCCAGAAAGACACCGAGCCGACGATCGCGGCAAACAACGAGAAGACCGCTATGTAGGTCGCGGTGTTCGAGTAGCCGTCGGTCAGACGAAACTCAGACCAGGAGATCAGGAACACCGCGCCACCGCCCACGCCGTTGAACAGCGCGACCATCTGCGGCATCGCGGTCATCTTCACCTGACGCGCAGCGGGAACGCCGACGGCGGTGCCGAGCGCCACGCCGATCACGATCAGCGCCCAGTTGCCCTCGCCCGAGTTGAGCAGGGTCGCGATCACCGCGACCGCCATGCCGACGGCCGCGATGCGGTTGCCGCGCACGGCCGTCGTCGGTCCTGAGAGCCCCCGCAGCCCCTGGATGAACAGGCCGAAGGCGATGATGTAGAGGATGTCGAGGAAGTTCTGTTCCTGCAAGAAGGTGGTGGCGAGAGGGACGCTCACGAGGAGCCACCCTCTTTGTCCTTCGGCTTGGACTTGAACATCTCGAGCATCCGGTCGGTCACGAGAAAGCCGCCGACCACGTTGATCGTGCCGAAGGCGATCGCGACCACGAGGATGATCTTGTTGAACGTGCCGTTGCCCGACAGGCCGACGATCAGCAGGCCGCCCAGCAGGACGATCCCGTGGATCGCGTTCGTGCCCGACATCAGCGGCGTGTGCAGCGTGTTCGGCACCTTCGAGATCACGACGAAGCCGATGAATCCCGCCAGCACGAGGATCGCGAGGTTGGTGGTGAGTGTGCTCGCGAGGATCATGCCGCGGCCTCCACAGCGGCTTTGGCTGCAGGGTTGACGATCTCGCCATCCCGGACAACGCATGCGCCCCTGACGATCTCATCCTCGAAGTCGAGCGCCAGCGCGCCGTCCTCGCCCACAAACAAGTCGAGCAGCGCGAGCACGTTGCGCGCGAACAGCTGCGAGGAGTGCTCGGGCATGCTTGCCGGCAGGTTCAGCGGCGAGACGATCTTCACGTCATGGCGGACGATGGTCTGGCCCGGCTCCGTCAGCTCGCAGTTGCCCCCGGTCTCGCCGGCGAGATCGACGATCACCGACCCCGGCTTCATCCCTTGCACCGCCTCGGCCGTGACGAGCCGGGGCGCCGGCCGCCCGGGGACGAGCGCGGTGGTGATGACCACGTCGAAGCCCTTTGTGGCATCGGTCAGCGCCTGCTGCTGTCTCGCGCGCTCCTCCTCGGTCAGCTCGCGCGCATAGCCGCCCTCGCCGCTGGCCTCCAGGCCGAGGTCGAGCCATTGCGCACCGAGCGACTGCACCTGCTCGGCCACCTCCGGGCGCACGTCGTAGCCCGTCGTCCGTGCACCCAGGCGCTTCGCGGTCGCGAGCGCCTGCAGACCCGCCACTCCCACGCCCAGGACGAGAACCTTGGCAGGTGGAATCGTGCCGGCGGCGGTCATCAGCATCGGGTAGAAGCGACCCATCTCCTCGGCTCCGAGCAGGGCGGCCTTGTAGCCGGCGACATTGGCCTGCGAGGACAGCGCGTCCATCGACTGCGCGCGGGAGATGCGCGGGATCGACTCCATCGCGAATGCCGTCGCGCCGGCGTCCGCGAGCGCCCGCGTAGTCTGCGGGCTCGACAGCGGCGCCAGGAACCCGATCAGGATCGACCCAGACCCGAGTCCGCGGATCTGCTCGGGATCGGGCGGAGCGATCGTGAGGACGATGTCGGCGCCCCAGATCTCGGCGGCGTTCTGCGTGATCTGCGCGCCGGCCTTCCTAAAGGCCGCATCCGCCAGGAGAGCGTCCGCGCCTGCGCCGTTTTGCACGACGACCTCCAGGCCCTTGGCCTCGAGCTTGCTCACGACCTCTGGCACGAGCGCCACTCGATGCTCGCCCGCCGCGGTCTCCTTCGGAACACCGATCCGCATGTGAAGGGCGGGAACGTATCCCATCCGGTCGATAAGCGGCGGTCTGGGTATGCCAAACTCGATGTTCATGACCGTGAACCTGACCCGCATCTACACCAAGCTCGGCGACGGCGGTGAGACACACCTCGGCGACATGAGCCGAGTGTCGAAGCTGGATCCGCGGGTGGAGGCTTACGGCACTGTCGATGAGCTCAACGCCGTCCTGGGCGTGACGCTCGCCCAGCCCGGGCTGCCGGCGCGTTTGCGCCAGTGGCTCGAGCGCATACAGAACGATCTGCTCGACGTTGGCGCGGACCTGTCCGTGCCAACCCCGCGCGGCACCGGCTCTTCCTCTGAGGAGACTGGGCGCGAGCGGCTGCGCATCGGTCCCGCCTACACCGAGTGGCTCGAGCATGCCTGCGACGAGGTCAACGCAAAGCTCCAGCCGCTGCGATCGTTCGTAATTCCCGGCGGCAGCCCCGCGGCTGCGCACCTGCATGTCTGCCGCACCGTTTGCCGGCGCGCGGAGCGTCGCACGATCGCCGTAGGCGAGGAGGGCAATCCGGAGGTGGTGCGCTACCTGAACAGGCTGTCTGACCTGCTGTTCATCCTCGGCCGCGCCGTGAATGAGGAGCCCGAGTCTCTATGGGACCCTGGCGCGCACGGCTCGGACACCCCTTCCCAGCCTGCGTGACCGCCGGGAACGTGCCTCGGCGGCGCGAAGTCCGGCCACGGCCAGGGCCGTCCACAACGTGCCCACCAGATAGCCGCCCACGACATCGCTTGGCAGATGCCAGGCGAGCAGCAGCAGCGAGAATCCCACGCCTGCCACGAACAGCGCGCCCAGCATGGCGACGGTGGGACGCAGGCGCTGGGGGACCACGAGCACCGCGCACAGGGCGAGCGCCGTCGCTGCGGTTGCGTGACCGCTCGGCCACGACGCGGCGGTGATCTCGCTTCCACCGATCCGCGCGTGAGGGTGTGCGAGCAGTGGCTTCAGCGTCTCCGCCGTCAGGGGCGCGAGGCCCAACACGAGTCCGACGGCGAGCGCGAGCCGCGGCCTGCGGCGCCTGAGCGCGACGGCTATCAGCAGAACCCCCCAGAGCGTATACAGCAGGGGGTCCAGTGAATGCAGCAGGGCGTTCGCCAGATCGTCTAACCGCGGGCCGCCGAGCAGGGTGAAGTCGTACAGCGCAACCGCGTCCTTCACATGCGTCACTCCCACCAACGCAGCCACGACCCATGTCAGGGTCAGCGCCACCGCGCACAGCCCGGCGACGAGGAGCGCCCCAGCTGCGCTGGGCGGCTCTGTAAGCCTCGTCCTGGGTCTCACATCCATGGTCTCTACAAGGGTAGAGACGCTGCTAAACGAGGGCTGAAGCGTTGCTGGGCAGATCACACCCCGACGGGGAACGTCTTGCCCGCCAGCGCGATCAGTGCTTGAGCCGTCACCCATACGGGCGTCTGGGCGCCGGTACGGGAGTAGCGGATGCTGCCGCCGGGCGCGCGCAGGCTTTCCAGGTAGCCGGTCGGTGAGCGGCTACCACGGCGTCGCACCGTGTTGGGGTTGCGCCCAGCCGCGATCAGGCCCTGGACCGCCCAGGCGGTCGACTGGGCATTGGATTCGCTGCCGTACTGCTGCGGGAAGCCGCCATCCAGGTTCTGGGAGCGGATCAGGTAGTCGGCCGCAGCGCCCAGGGAACGCCCGTTGCGAGCGCCCGCGTCCGCGAGCGCCTGAAGCGCCGCGCCGGTGTCGTCCACGTCGCTGGACGAGCCACGGCCGCCAAAGCCGAAGCCACCGTCACTGTTCTGCTGACGCTCGATCCAGCCAGCCGCTTGGCGGATCGCACCAAACCCGGGCGAATGACCGACAGCACGCAGCGCGAAGATCGCGAACGCGGTGAGGTTGATCATGTGGTTGAACGAGTCATCGCTCACGCGCGCACGCAGCACTTCGGCGACGAGATTTCGTCCGGCGAACGAGTACGCCGAGGCACCGCACGCGCTCACGGCCAGGATTGTGCGCTCGGCGTCGCCGAGGCCGTTCAGGGTCGAGACTTCCGCGCGCAACGAGTCGAGCACCGAGTGTCCACCGCGGCGCACGCTCGCCGGGTCACGACCGGCGGCGGCGAGGCCCATCGCCGCCCAGGCGGTGTACAGCTCGCTGGAGCTCTGCCCGCGCGCGGCCCCGAAGCCGCCGTCGGAGTTCTGGGCGGAGGTGAGGAAGGACAGCTCCGGGGACAAGGACGCGGCGTGCGCGTTCAGGCTGGATGTGGTGGAGGCGGTGGACGCGGTGGACGCGCGCGCGGACGTGCCGCCGCTCATGACCAGCATGGTTCCGGCGGCGACAGCAAGAATCGTGAGCAGCGATATCCCCGTGGGCTGCCAGGCCCGCGGCGACTCTGTGGCAGGCGGCGGCCTGGGCACGGCTCCCTCGTGCGGCGCCTGCCAACTGACTTCGAGTCGGGAGCGAACGCGCATGAGCATGCGCAGCAGTGCGGGCCCGAAAGCGAGCCCGAAGGCGAAGCTGGCGAGAACGTGGGTTACATCGAACACGACGGCGCTGGCGAGCACGAGACCAAACGCCCGCACTGTCTGATCGCCTGCGCTCGTCCATGTGTACAGGTCGACTACGAGATTGAACAACTCGGCTGAGACCGCGCAGGCGAGGGCGATCTGAAGCGGCGACATCCGTCTCGATGTAAGGCTCCCGAGTCCCCCACCGATCAGCCCGACGAGGCCCCAGCCGAGCATCTGCCACGGCGTCCACGGCCCCTGGCCCAGCAGGAAGTTCGACGCGAAGCCGGAGATCGCGCCGACGGCGAACCCTGGGCCGGCGCCGAAGGCGACACCGCTGACAAGAACGATCGCGGTGATCGGCTTGACGTCNNGCCACCACCGCCAGCAGCTTGGCCGGCGGATGGGAGCGCTCGTACCACCGGAAGGCAAGCGCCAGCGAGGCGAGCACGATCGCGAACGATGCCAGCTGCCAGCTCACGAGTGAATCTCCGCAACGACCTGCTGGCGGGTCGGCTTGCCAACGTCGGCCATGCGTGCCCGCAACACCGCCACACCCTGCTCGGGTCCGAGTACGCCTTGCGCGCCGTCGAGGATCCGCGCGGCTTCAGTCGTGAAGTACCAGCCGCCGGAGAGAATCTCCTCGATCGGGCCGTCGGCGATCACGCGGCCGTCGGCGAGCAGCACGGCTCGCTTTGCGAAGTCAGCGGCGAACTCGACGTCATGCGTGGCGACGAGCACCGCGAGACCTTCGCCTGAGCGCTTGGACAGCCAAGTTGCGAGAGTGCGCTTGGCAGCCCTGTCCATGCCACGTGTCGGCTCGTCGAG
>PLBZ01000013.1 GCA_003134675.1 Solirubrobacterales bacterium | reverse complement strand
CGGGTGCTCACGCGCGAGGAGGTCGCGAGGCTGCTGAGTGAGCCCAAGGGGACCGAGCCCGGAGCGCTGCGCGATCGCGCCCTGCTGGAGGTCATGTACGCGTGCGGTCTTCGTGCCTCGGAGGCGATCGGGCTGCATGCGGACGATGTCGATCTCGACGAGGGGATGCTGCGCGCTCGCGGCAAGGGCTCCAAGGAGCGACTCGTGCCGATCGGCCGCCAAGCGGTCGCGGCCCTGCGCGCCTACGAGCAGCGTGGGCGTCCCGCCCTGGTCGGCTACAAGACGGAGGTGCGGCTGTTCGTCAACCGCCGCGGCGGCGGGTTGACGCGTCAAGGTCTCTACAAGATCGTCCAAGGCCATGCCCGCGGCGCCGGCCTGGAGCAGAAGATGAGCCCGCATACACTGCGCCACAGCTTCGCCACGCATCTGCTCGCAGGAGGCTGCGATCTGCGCTCCTTGCAGGAGATGCTCGGGCATGCCGATCTCGCGACCACCCAGGTCTACACGCATCTTTCGGCTGAGCGGCTGAAGGATGTCTACTTCCAGGCGCACCCGCGGGCGAAACGCTAGAGCGAGGGTCATAAGCTAGAGCGGTGCCCGAGCTGCCCGAGGTCGAGACGATCGTGCGTCAGCTCGCGCCGCTGGTGGTGGGGCGCACGCTTGAGCGCGTGGAGATCCTGGACGCGCGCTGGTCGCGGCCGCTTGCGCCGGGCGAACTGGCCGATGCGCTGCAGGGACGACGAGTGGAGCGGCTCGGCAGGCGTGGCAAGTACCTGGTGTGGGGGCTGGAGGAGGATGTTCATCTCGTCCAGCACCTGCGCATGACCGGTGCGGTGCTGTTCGATCCCGACCCCGAGCCCCTCCACACACGTGTACGCATCGAGCTCGGCCAGGGACACCGGTTGGCAATCGTCGATCCGCGCCGGTTCGGCACCGGCGAGCTGTTGCTTTCAGTGCAGGCGCTGGAGGCGTTCTTCGCAGCCCGTCTGGGGCTCGAGCCGCTGGACGAGCTGTTCACCATCGAGCACCTGCGTGGACTCGCCCGCGGGCGGGCGGCGCCGGTCAAGGCGTTTCTGCTCGATCAGCGCCGTATCGCCGGCGTGGGGAACATCTATGCCGACGAGGCGTTGTTCCGCGCGGGCATCCATCCGTTGCGTCCCGCCGGACGGTTGTCCTTTGAGCAGTGCGCGCGCCTGCGCGAGACGACGATCGCGGCGCTACAGGCCGGCATCGACGCGCGCGGAGCGACGATCGACGACTTCCGCCACGTCGACGGTGTGCGCGGATCCTTCCAGAACCAATTCCTCGTACACCGACGCGAGGGGGAGCCGTGCGGGCTGTGCGGCACGACGATCGTGAAGATGGTCGTCGCCGGGCGAGGGACCTACGTGTGTGAGACCTGCCAGCCGCGGCCTAGGTTCTCACGAGCCCGTCAAAGCGTCCGCTCTCGACGGCCGCCTGCACCTCGCTGAAGCCGCCGAGCAGCTCTCCGTCGACGATCACTTGGGGAAAGCTCATCACCCCGGTCCGCTTGGCGAGCTCCATGCGGCCCTCGGGGTCCTTCGACAGGTTGACCTCGGCGAACTGGACCCCCTGTGCCCTCAGCAAGCCCTTCACACGGGTACAGAAGGAACACGCCTCGGTCGTATAGACGGTGATATCGCTCATTACTTCATAAAGTATAGCAAGCGGCTGCCGCCGGGAGCAACCATAGACTCGACGACCGATGGCGGGACCTGTGAAGACGGAGGCGGTGGTGTTGCGCTCGATGCGCTACGGGGAGGCAGACCGCATCCTCCACGTATACACGCCCCATCGCGGACGGATGAGCGCGATCGCCAAGGGCGTCAGGCGCACGCGCAGCCGTTTCGGGGGGCGCCTGGAGCCGTTCTTCCGACTGCGGATGGACCTGCATGAGGGGCGTGGCGAGCTGCTGACGGTCACCGGTGCGCAGACGGTCGACGCCTACCCGCGCCTGCGTGGGAATGCCCGCGCGCTGGACGGAGCCGCACGCGCATGCGACGCCGTGGGACGGCTGTTTGAGACCTCCGAGCCGCACCCGGGTGTATTCAACCTGCTGTGCCGCCATCTGGCGCTGCTCGACGAGCAGGCCTCCGGCGTGAACACAGGCCGATCTCCCATTAGTGCCCGGGCGAGCGCACTGGCGTTCCGCCTGAAGCTGCTGCTCGCGGCGGGCCTTGCTCCTCAGCTCGGTGCATGCGCCTGCTGTGGAGAGCGCGAGCATCTGGTGGGGTTCTCCGGGTCGGCCGGTGGAGTCGTGTGCGGAGCGTGTGAGGCAGCGTCGTTCCCGCTGGGCGAGGCGGCGTATGGCTTCATGACCGAGGCCCTCGCCCGCTCTCTGACGGAGGCCCCCGACGCGCCCGATCCGGCGCTCGGACAGGTCGAGCGAGCGATCTCGGAGACGCTCGAGCATCACGCCCATCTGAGGTTGATGGGAGCCACGGCTCGTGCCTCTTGAACGCTCAGTATCGTGAGCGGCATGGATGAGGGTCTGCCGATCGCGTATGAGGTGCTCGAGAAGGGCGTGCCGGTGCTCAGCGCTGACGGCGAGCAGGTGGGCACGGTTCACCACGTCGTGGCGGCCCCCGAGAAGGACATCTTCCACGGGTTGGTGATCTCGACGCCCCAGCACGGCCGCAGGTTTGTAGAGGCGGCCGATATCGAGTCCCTGCACGAACGGGGCGTCGATCTGAGAATCGACTCGGCGGCGGCGCAGAGTCTGCCGCAGCCGGGAGGCGGCGCGCCGGTGTACGACGAGGATCCCGCGACGCAGACGAAGTGGAGCCACCTGGTGCGCAAGTACACTGGCCGTAGCGACTGGCACCGCCAGGGCTGAAGCGGGCTTGGCCGACCACGGCCGCTGCCACAATCGAGCGATGAGTATTGCCAAGCAGACCGACACGGTCGCGAGCGTTTTCGCCGACCGTCAGCGCGAGCTGGAGGAGCGGAGCTTCTCTGCAGCGGCGGCGCGCTCCTACCCGGCACGACGTGCCCGGGCGGAGGAGGACTGCGCGCTGCGCACGCCGTTTCAGCGCGACCGGGACAGGATCGTGCACTGCAAGGCGTTCCGCCGGCTGAAGCACAAGACGCAGGTATTCGTGGCGCCTGAAGGCGACCACTACCGCACACGGCTGACGCACACGCTCGAGGTCACCACGATCTCCCGCACGGTGGCCCGCGCGCTGCGCCTGAACGAGGATCTGGTCGAGGCGATCGGCCTCGGCCACGACCTCGGGCACCCACCCTTCGGGCACATCGGCGAGGAGACGCTCGATCGCTGCCTGAAAGAGCGGTTCGGGGTGGGCTTTCGCCACTACGAGCATTCGCTGCGGGTGGTCGAGCATCTGGAGCGCGAAGGCGCCGGGCTGAACCTGACCGAGCAGGTACGCGACGGGATCGCCGGTCACTCCAGCCGCGCGCCGCTGCCGGAGACGCTCGAGGGTCGGATCGTGCGTGTGATGGACCGGGTGGCGTACATCAACCACGACATCGACGATGCCGTGCGCGCGGGGCTCCTGCACGTGCGGGAGCTGCCTGAGGAGCCGATCGCCGTGCTCGGCTCCAGCGGATCGGCGCGGATCGATGCGCTGGTGCACGACATGGTCGAGCACTCAGAGCTTGCGGGCGACATCATCCAGGGAGCCGTGGCTGGAGCTGCGATGAACGAGCTACGGGATTTCATGTTCGAGCATGTCTACCTCGGCCCCGCTGTGCGCGCCGAGCACGCGAAGATCTCGGGTGTCGTGCGTAGGCTGTTCGAGCACTACGTCGAGAGACCCGAGCTCCTGCCTGCCCCCGACGCCGCGCACGAGGCGGATGATCTGGCACGGCGTGTGACGGACTACGTGGCGGGCATGACCGACCGGTACTGCATAAGGGAGTACGCCGAGCTACAGGTGCCGCAGGCCTTCGCGCGCTAGCGTCCTCGACGTGGCCCTCTACACCCGTGAGTCCAAGGATCGTGTGCGCGACGCGGTCGACTTCGTCGAGCTGGTCTCGGCGCGCACCGAGCTGCGCCGCGCCGGTCCGGCTCGGTATGAGGGGTTGTGCCCGTTCCACGAGGAGCGCAGCCCGTCGTTCGGAATCGACCCGGGGCAGAAGGTGTACTACTGCTTCGGCTGCCAGGCCTCCGGCGACGTGTTCACGTTCGTGCAGGAGGTCGAGGGGGTTGACTTCAAAGGTGCGCTCGAGCTGCTGGCGGATCGCTTTGGAGTCGAGCTGCAGCGCGAGGAGGAGGATCCGCAAGAGGCTGAGCGCCGCCGGCGACGGGAGCGGCTGCTGGAGCTGCTCGCGCGCACCACCGCCTACTACGAGCGCTATCTGTGGGACTCAGAGGAGGCCGAGCGCGCACGCGAGTATCTGCTGGGCCGGGGACTTGAAGAGGAGATCCTGAGGGAGTTCCGTGTCGGCTACGCGCCCAGCGCGTGGGACCGAGTGTTGAGCGCGTCGCGCCAAGGCGGGTTCTCAGAGCAGGAGCTCTACGCGACGGGGCTGGCACAACGCTCCAAGGAGAACGGCAGGCCGTACGATCGCTTCCGCTCGCGGATCATGTTTCCCCTGGCCGATGTCCGCGGCCGGGTGCTGGGCTTCGGCGCGCGAGCGATGCGAGAGGAGCAAAAACCGAAGTACCTGAACACGTCCGATAACGACGTCTACCACAAGGGCATGCATCTCTACGGAGCCGACCTCGCCCGGCCCCATGCCGCGCGCGCTGGGCAGGCGATCCTGTGTGAGGGCTACACCGACGTGATTGCCCTCCACCAGGCAGGACTGCGCAACACGGTCGGGTTGATGGGCACGGCGCTGACCGCCGATCAGGTCGGGGAGCTGGCGCGCATGGCTCAGACGGTCCTGCTGGCGCTGGATGCCGACAGCGCCGGCCAGGAGGCGATGCTGAAGTCCGCGGGGCTGGCGGCGAAGCGCAAGCTGGAATTACGCGTCGTGGCACTTCCGGCGGGAACCGATCCGGCCGATCTGGTGCAGCGTGAGGGGGCGGAGGCGATCAGCGCGGCGGTCGAGGAGGCGGTGCCGTTCGTACGCTTCCGCGTCGAGCGCACGCTTGCGGGTGGCGACCATGGCAGCCCGGAGGGCCGCGACAAGATGGTGCAAGAGCTGCGCCCCGTGTTTGCGATGCTCGCGCCCAGTGCGATGCGCTTGGAGTTGACGAGGCTCGTCTCCGGACGCCTGGCGTTGCCAGAGAGCCTGATGGAGACGCTGCTTGCGCCCCAGGCGGGGAAGTCGAGGATGGCAGCGACCACCGATCCTTCCCCCGCTCGCACCGACGGCCTCTCGCGCCGGGAAGATACAGAGCGGACGTTTCTGGCGTTGTGCATCGCTTCCCCGGAGGAGGGCGAGCAGGCGTTGGCAAGCCTGGAGGTAGGGGAGCATTTCACCAGCGGTCTGCTGCAGCGGGCTGTAAGACATCTGGCCGCGGGGCATCTGCGCGATCCGATGGCCGACCCCGCGGGCCTGGAGGATGGATTGGACGGCGATCCGCAGCTGAAGGGGCTGCTGGCTGAGCTGGTCGTGGAAGCAGGTCGCTGGACGGCCTCCGGTCGGTCGGTGCGCCCAGCGATGCTCGACGTGCAGCGCCTACAGCTCGAGCTCGCCCGTGTGGACCGCCAGATCCAACAGGCGCGTGGACAGCAGAGCGGCGAGGTGAGCGAGCTGGCGGTAAAACGGGGCGAGGTCAAGCTCGAATTCGACCGTGCGCAGGAGCGTGTGCTCGGGGAGACGAGTGGCTAGTAAAGTAGCCCCGTCGAACGGTCTGGGGTAGCTCAATCGGCAGAGCATTCGGCTGTTAACCGAAGGGTTGTGGGTTCGAGTCCCACCCCCAGAGCTTTATTGATCGGCCAGCTGCTCCACCAGTATCGCCGCTGCAGTCCCCGCATCGTGCCTGTCGGCCCATCGAGCCAAATCACGTGCTCGCGCTCGGATCGACGGCTCGCCCAACGCTTGTTCGACCGCCAAGCGCAAAGGCCGGGGGGAGATGAACCGCTGGGGGACGCGGATGCCGGCGCCCGCCCAGGCCAGGCGGGCGGCGTTCTCGTTCATGTCGCCGATCGCGGGACAGGCTACGACGGCGCAGCCGCAGGCGAGCGCGCGTACGAGCGTGCCGTGCCCGGCGTGGCAGACGACGACGTCGCAGTGGGGCATCGTGCGCGAGTAGGAGACCCAGTCGACGACGCGGGCGTTAGCCGGGACCGGCAGAGAGCGAGGGGGGAGGCGACGGTTCCAGGTGGCGAGCACGCGCACGGGCGCGGAGGCGAGCCCGCGCAGCGCGGCGAGGAGCATCCGGTGTGAGGGATCCTGGGCGGTCGACGGGGCGACGAGCACGAGCGGGAGATCGCCCGGAGGGAGCTCGACGTCCGCGGCGGGGGGCTCCCACATGAGCGGCCCGACGACGTGGGCATTGGAACCCCACCCACCCCAGGCGCGCGGGTACTCCAGCTGGGGGAAGGTGGCGACGAGCGCCAGTTCGCGGCTGGTGCCGCCGTGGGTGTAGTCGAGCGCCGGCAGGCCGACCTGCTCGCGTGTGTGGTTGAGCTGGTGGCGACCCAGTTCAAGGCCGTTCTGCACCGGCCGGTGAGCCCAGTGCCAGAACGCGCGGCCGAGAGCCGTGCGTGGCAGCCGAGCGCCCAGCGAGTAGATCGGAAAGCCTGGCTCGCTCTCGGGATAGACGTGGGGGATCAGCGTCGCCAGGGGGACATCGGCTATCTCGGCCGCAAGCGCGGGGGCAAGGGTGAGAATGTCCGCTACGACGACATCAGGTTTCAGGTCTTCGACCAGCGGCAGCGTGTCTTTAGTGGCATAAACCACAGCCTCATAGAAATCCAGGGGTTGAGAGCCCGCCCTTCCGTTGGGGAACACCGCGTACTCCGGAGCGGCCGCGAAGGTCAGACCCTCTGCCTCGACGCAGTCACGCCAGCGCTCCCACGTCTGCAACGTCACGTCGTGCCCGCGCGCCGCCAGCGCCCGCCCCAAGGCGATCATCGGGAAGGCGTGGCCGGGGTCGCCGAAGGCGCCCAGCAGCAGCCGCCGCGGGGTCATCTCCTCAGGAGGCGGCCGCGAGCTCGGCTACGAGCCGCAGCTGGGTGAGGCGCTCGGCGGCGGTGAAGGCGATCGGGGTGACCCCGAGCGTGCCGACACCGGCGTCTCGGTAGACCGACAGACGCTCGCGCACGACATCGGACGGACCGCAGAGCGAGACGGTGTCGATCAGGGCGTCGGGGATCGCGGCCATCGCCTCCTCGCGCTTGCCTTCGAGGTAGAGATCCTGAACGGTGGCGGCCTCGCGCTCGAAGCCGTAACGCTGGACGAGCTGGTTGTAGAAGTTCTGCTTGCGCGAGCCCATGCCGCCGACGTAGAGGGCGATGAAGGGGCGCATCGCATCGCGCGCGCCGGCGAGGTCGTCCGTGATGAACACGTTGACGGTCGGCGCGATGTCAAATCCGTCGAGTGATTTGCCCGACCGCGCGGCACCCTCCTGCAGCAGAGGCCGCAGCTCGGAGACGTGCTCGGGCGAGAACAGCGTCGGGATCCAGCCGTCGGCGATCTCCCCGGCGAGCGCCGTGTTCTTCGGCCCGATCGCTGCGAGATAGATCGGGATGTTCTCCTGGACGGGCGCGATCGTCAGCTTGAGCGCCTTGCCGGGACCGTCCGGGAGCGGCAGGGTGAGCGTCTCGCCCTCGAACTCCACCCGTTCGCGCGCGAGCGCCATGCGCACGACGGCCACATACTCCCGGGTGCGCTGGAGCTGCTTGCCGAACCGCTGTCCGTGCCAGCCCTCGGCCACCTGCGGACCGGAGGAGCCGATGCCGAGGATCATGCGCCCACCCGAAAGCTGGTCGATCGTGGCGGCGGTCATCGCGGTCATCGCCGCCGAGCGGCCGGGCATCTGGAAGATCCCCGAGCCCAACCGAATGCTCGATGTCTGACCTGCCAGCCAGCCGAGCACGGTGGCGGTGTCCGAGCCATAAGCCTCGGCGGCCCACACCGAGTCATAGCCCAAGCGCTCGGCCTCCTGAACGATGTTCAGCTGATCCTCCGAGCTGAGGCCCAGACCCCAGTAGCCGATGTGAACGCCGAGCTTCATCTCCATGACCCTACAGGGCGTCGCCGGGACGGACGAACATCATCTCGGGGACGATGCAGGCCGGGGATAGCTTCAGCAGAAAGCGTACGGCCTCTGCGATGTCCTGAGGCTGGATCATCTCCTCGGCAGCGACGTGCTGCTTGGCGAAGTCGGTCATGGGGGTGTCGACGAACGCGGGGCACAGCGCCGTGGACTTGATGCCCTGGGGGGCGAGTTCCTTGTTCATCGCTTCGGTCCAGCCGACGACCCCGTGCTTGGTCGCGGAGTAGACCGACAGCCAGCCCTGGCCAAACTTGCCGGAGATCGAGGAGGTGTTCACGACGAGCGCACTTGAGTGCTCGGCCGCGGCGGTGAGGAGATCCGGGACGCATTCGCGGTAGAAGAGGACGATCGAGCGCAGGTTGACGGCGAGCTGCATGTCGAGGTGCTTGGTCTGGATCTCCCCGACGGATGCCCCGAACCCGACGCCGGCGTTGTTGACGAGCACGTCCAGCCGCCCGTAGCGCTCGCGGTGGGCGGACACCACCTTCTGGATCTCGCTCTCCTCGCCAAGGCTCGCCGCCACGCCGTGCACCTCGAGGCCTTCGGCTGCCAGCCCGTCCACCGCGCCCTCGAGCTTCTCCGGGCGCCGGGCGGCCATCGTGATCGCAAATCCCTCCTCGCCCAGCACTTTGGCGATGGCCAGGCCGATGCCGCTCGAGGCTCCCGTGACAATCGCTGCACGATTCACCATGTACCGCCGTCCCTTCTCGATTGGGGTCGGGTCCTATCAAACCAGCCTGCCGCTGGTAGCGTCTGCCGGGTCGCGCCGCCGGAGTGCGCGATGCGGGCCCGTAGCTCAGTTGGTTAGAGCTGCCGACTCATAATCGGTAGGTCCCTGGTTCGAGTCCAGGCGGGCCCACTCGAGAATTGCCTGTCAAACCTGTCTAGGTGTGCTGTGGCGCTTGGACCAACGCCGGAGTGCTCTTCCCAGCCCAGTTCTGGCGCAGGAACGCCTCGGTGGCGGCCACGTCGAGGGGGCGGGCGAACAGGAAGCCCTGTCCTGAGTCGCAGTCCTGTTCTCTGAGCAGGGAGAGCTCTTGCTGCTGCTCGATGCCCTCGGCGAAGGTCTCGATCGAGAGGGCCTTTCCGAGCTGCACGAGAGTGTGCATGAGCGTCTCGCCCTCCTCGTTGTGTGTCAGCCCCGAGATGAACGACCGGTCGATCTTCAATGCGTCGACCGGGAACCGTTGCAGGTGAGCCAGCGATGAGTACCCCGTACCGAAGTCATCGATCGCGATGCGCACTCCGAGTTTCTTGATCGCGGTTAGCCGGCGAGCGGTTTCCTCGACGTTGCGCATCAGGGTCGTCTCGGTGATCTCGATCGTCAGCGCTCCTGGATCCAGTCCGCTCTCCGTGAGAGCACCTTCGATGTCGGTTACGAGCTGATCGGTGTCGAGCTGGCGTCCGGAGACATTGACGGCCATGCCGATCGGAAACCCGCCCGCTCGCCACGCGGCGCCCTGGGAGCAAGCCTCCTCCAGGACCCACTTTCCGACGTCGACGATCAGCCCCGTCTCCTCCAGCAGCGGGATGAAGTCATCGGGTTGAACGACGCCGCGCACAGGGTGCTTCCAGCGGATCAGGGCCTCGACCCCGGTGGGGCTCATGTCGCTCAGGTCGATCGTGGGCTGATAGGCGAGAAAGAACTCGTCTTTCTCGAGCGCCTCACGCAGGTCCATCTCGAGTTCCATGCGGTTCTGAAGGATGTCCTGCATCCCGGTCTCGAATACGACATAGCGGTTCTTGCCATCCCACTTGGCTCTGTACATCGCGATGTCGGCGTTGCGCAGGAGCTCCTCGGCCGAGGCGTGGTCTCCTCCTGAGATCCCGATGCTCGCCGTCACGCTCAGATGAGTCTCCTTGTCTGCTCCAAGCTTGAACGGTTGCTTGAGCGCAGCGAGCAAGCGCTCGGCGACGAGCTCGGGTCCGGCGGACAGCGAGAGCTCCTCGGAGATCACGACGAACTCGTCCCCACCGAGGCGTCCCAGCGCGTCGGCATCGCGTATAACGCCGTTGAGGCGCGCGGTGACCGCTCGCAGGAGTTCATCGCCGGCGCCATGGCCGAGTGTGTCGTTGATGCTCTTGAAGTTGTCGAGATCGATGAACAGCGCCGCCACCGGTGTCTGGCTGCGACGCGAGCGCGCGAGCATCTGCTCGACGCGATCGAGGATCAACGTGCGGTTGGGGAGCCCGGTCAGCGCGTCGTGTGTCGCCAAGAAGGACAGCTCCTCCTCGCGCCGCGTCAGCTCTTCATCGGTTCGCTGGCGCTCGGTCTCAAAGCACTCGCACATCCGCACGAGGCTGAACTCGAGGCTCAGCTGCAGGATGCTCAGGGCTTGGGAGAGCGCCTCCGGCGAGACGTCCAGCTGCACTGCGCTCTCGTGCAACACCTCAGCCATCACGTTGCGCCAGGAGAAGCAGCGACTGGTCACCTCGTTCAGCGACGCCGCGCGGTGGGCCGCCAGCTCGCCGAAGATCTCCCAGGTTTCCCGACCGGCCTCGAGTGCCACCTCCATGCCCTCGCCGGCCATCCATCGAGCTACCGCCATCGTGGAGCTCCTGCTGATTCGCTCGAAGCTGCCCTGAACCACAGCGTCGACCACTTCCGAGTCCGAGGTGCGCGCGACCGTCAGGTCCATCACATCTCCCGCTCGCGCCTTGAGTGTCTCGCCGAGACGGCGAAGATCCTCCGAGGGCTCCTCCATCAGGGCGGACGGCGGAGTCGGGACGAGTGCATCCATTCCGATGTTCGGTCGTTCATTCGTCATCTTGAGTTAACAGGTCGGTCGCAGGCACCCATTCCATAAGTTCGACTCCATCGCAGTAGACACGCGTCTATCTGTCCCGCAACCGCAATGCAGCCCACTGGAGCCCTCCGCCGCGGCGAATACGCTCAGAGGGTGCAGCCACAGGAACGTCTCGCAGTGATCGATCTGGGCTCCAACTCGTTCCGGCTCGTCGTCTTCATGGCGGCCGACGGCTGGTGGAAGCGCACCGATGAGATCTACGAGCCGGTGCGCATCGGCGAAGGGCTCGCGGCGACGGGCAGACTGGGCCAAAAGCCAATGGAGCGCGCGCTTGCGACACTCGATGTCTTTGCTCACTTCTGCCGTGCCAGCGGGCTGTCGCAAGGCTCAGTCGATGCGGTCGCGACAAGCGCGATTCGCGACGCCCAGAACGCACAACAGTTCCTGGATCTCGCACAGAAGCGCAGCGGGCTGGCAATACGTGTGCTCAGCAGCCAGGCCGAGGCGCACTATGGCTATCTGGCGGCAGTCAACTCGACGACACTTACCGATGGTTGCGTTCTAGATCTGGGCGGCGGGTCGATGCAGTTGGTGGGGGTCACCGATCGGCTCACCCGCGAATCTGGCTCCTGGAGCCTCGGCGCGGTGCGGATGACCGAGCGCTTCCTCCCCGGCAAGGGGCCGGCGAAGCGCCGCCAGATCGATGAGCTGCGCGCCCATGTCGCAGCAGAGCTTGAGCAGGCTTCGTGGCTGCCCAGCACCGGCCGGCGTCTGGTCGGCATCGGCGGGACCGTGCGCAGCCTCGCCACCGCCGCCCAGCGTGCCGCGGGGCTGCCCTCCAACGGCGTGCAGGGCATGGTCATCGAGCGGGAGGCCCTCGATGAGCTGGTGGAGCGGCTCGCCTCGCTGCCCGTCGCGGAGCGCAGCGCGGTCCCGGGCATCAAGCCGGCCCGCGCCGACCTGATCCTCGCCGGGGCGCTCGTCGTGCAGGGAGTGCTCCTGGCCGGCGGCTTCGATGGCCTGGAGACCACCGAGGCCGGGCTACGTGAGGGAGTGTTCTTCGAGCGGCTGCTGGGCGCGCGGGCACCCGATCATCAGCCCCTGTTCGAGAACCTCCGGCGCACCAGCGTCATGAACCTCGCCGCCCGTTACGACGTCGATGCCGCCCACACCAACCATGTCGCCGCGCTGGCGCTGGGCATGTTCGACGAGCTCGCCNNTACGACGACCACCACAAGCACTCCCGCTACCTGATCCTCAACGGCAGCCTGCCAGGGTTCTCGCCCGTGGAGGTGGCGACGATCGCGCAGGCCGCCCGCTACCACCGCAAGGGGATGCCCCAGCCGGGACCGCTGGCGGCCCTGTTCGAGGCCGACGACGAGGCGCGCCTGAACCGCTGCGCGGTGCTGCTGCGTCTCGCCGAGGACCTCGAGCGCTCACGCGATCAGCTCGTGCGCCGTACGCAAATCGTCCTGCTGGACGGCGCCGCCGGTGGCAAGGTCGAGCTGCGTCTGATCGCCGACGGCGAAGCAGCCGTGCCCCGCTGGGCCGCGGGACGGGAGACCGAGCTCTTTAGCCGCGCTTTCCACCGCGACCTGTCAGTTGCGGCCTGAGGTTCTCAGCCGGAGGCAAGCGCGCGTTCGTGCCCGGCGCAGTCGAACAACGTGAGACCGTAGTCGGTGTTGTCAGGGTTCTGCCAGGCCTCGGGAGAGATCTGTTCACACGCACGCAGAACAGCCGCGGTCGCCCCATTGCCGCCGCGTGAGGAGAACTCTCCACCGAGGACGACATAGCGCGCCTTCCCCCGCGCCACCAGGCGAGCGAGACCGCGCCCGTCGATCGCCGGGTCCGTGCCGCTGTATCCGGCCAGCGCGCCCGCATCCATGCCGAGCAGGATGAACGGCGCCACCGTCGTGGCCGCGTCCGTGAACAACTGCCAGCGCGAGCCGGGACGATGGCCCCTGACGTAGTGAAAGAGAGCGAGATAACTCGCCAGATGGCCCCGGCTGACGCCCACCCCGCCGGTGCCCGCCGCCTGCCGAGGGCCAGCCGCGGGAAATGTGCCCTGCACCGGTGCGAGCCACGTGCTCGTCGCATAGGCCGTCGGCGCCACCAGCAGCAGGCAGAGGACGAGCGCCACCGCCGGCGCGGCGAGACGGCGGGTGATGACCAGCACGCCGAGCCCGGCCACCGTGCCCGCCACGAGGAAGGGGATGAACCAGACCATGTAGTGCTCGCGGTGCATCAACACGAGCTGGGTCGCCACGGTCGCGGTGGCCGCGCATGCGGCGAGCAGCACGCCCCAGCCGCGCTGTTGCACGCGCGCGAGCCATACGAACGCCACCGCTCCCGCGCCGACCATCGCTGCGGTGCCGGGCGCCAGCGCCGAGACGTAGTAGGGATGAACGATGCCCTTCGACGTGCTGAGCAGCACCGCCTCCACGACGAACCATCCTCCGAGCACGAGGACGCTCGCAAGCCTGGGGTCACGACGGCGAGGCGTGGCCGCCACGCGCTCCGAAGGATCGCCCAGTCTGTGACCGAGCAGCGTCAGGAGCGCCACCCCGAGCAGGCCGAACAGGGCGAACGGCAGCATCCATCCACCCTGATCGCCCAAGCCGACCCCGAACAGTCGTAGCGGCCCCGGTGGGCCGCCGAACGGGATCGGCAGCTTGTTCCGGACGCTGGATGATGCGCTCGCCGGTGGGACGGGCGTGCGCGGTGGGGGAGCCTTCGCCCTCGAGCGCGCTCGGGAGCGCGCCGGGTGCCGCCCGCCCGTCGAGCTTTGTGCAGCGCTCACGCGCGCACCGGGGCGTACGGGCACGCGTCCGGGTCCCCCCACCTGGCCTTCGACTCGCCCGAAGCCGTTGTATTCGAAGGTCAGCCCGAGCTCGGTGTTGTTCGTCGAGCTGCCCACGTATGGGCGCTTGGAGGCGGGCGTCGATTCGACGAACGCGATCCACGCAAACGCCACGACTGCCATCAGCACTCCCGCGCTCAGCAGTTGGGCGGCGCGCCGCCCAAGCGATCCGGGGGCGCATACGAGGTAGGCGGCGGCGATCCCGGGGATAACGAGGCACGCCGCGAGCGTCTTGCAGTTGAAAGCGAGTCCCACCAGCACGCCCGAGGCCAGCAGCCAGCGCCAGCTGCCCGTTTCAGTGGCCCGCAGCCCCGCGCCGCACGCCAGTAGCATCAGCAGGATCAGCAGGGGGTCGACCCCGTTCTCGCGCGAAACGGCGACGAACGACGGGAACACCGCCAGCGTGAGAGCGCCGGCGAAGGCCGCGGCGGTCCCCATCCGCCGATCGAGAAGCATGTACAGGAGCGCCACAGTCAGGACCCCCGCGATCGCCTCGGGCAGCAGTAGGCTGAGCGGTGAAAAGCCGAACAGCTTCGCGCTCGCGACCTGCAGCCACAGCGCCAGCGGCGGCTTGTCCACCGAGACCAGCCCCCCCGGGTCAAACGACACGAACAGGAAGTTGTGAAGCGAGTGCAGCATCGACCTCACGCCCGCCGAGTAGAAGATGTTTGCGTACCCGTTCTGGCTGAGCTTGACGGTGTTGAGGACCGCCGAGACCGCCACCACGACCGCCAGGCCGAGGTAGCGCAGACGCGCTCCCGCGCGGCTTCGCTCCACGGGTGTGCTCGGCAGATCCGCGACGGCGGGCATGAGCGCCGGGGGAGTGGTGCTCTGTCCAGAGGCCGTCATGGGGAGAGCACCTCCAACAGCCGCTCGAGATCGTCCTCGTCGTTCCACGCCCCGACGGACGCTCGCAGCCATCCTCGCCCCGGAATGTTACGCAGGATCACCCCTGCATCGGCCAGCCGCGCTCGCTCTGTCTCTGGGTCGGCGCTGGCGAAGGAGACCAGCGTGGTATCTCCGCGAGGCGCCACCGCTCGACCGCGCTCGGTGAGCAGCTCGGCCAGGTGAGTCGCGAGCGTGCTGGCGCGCCTGTGCACCGCCTCCCAGCCCGCCGCCTGCAGCACGCCCACCGCCGCCAGCGCACAGGCCACCGCCTCGGCGCTCAGCAGCAGCGAATCCAAGCGACGAGCGTCCTCGTGCAGTTGCGCCTGCAGGCCCTCGTTGGGGTCGGCCAGGTTGGGATAGCCGCGTCTGGACACGCTCAGGCGTTCAAGCAGCTCGGGGGCGATGTAGAGCATGCCCGTGCCGTCCGGGCCGCACAACCACTTTTGCCCGGCGCCGGCGTACGCGTCGCAGCCGAGCGCGTCCACATCCACTCCAATTGCGCCCACTCCCTGGGCCCCATCGAGCAGAACCGGGACGTCCACCTCTGCCAGCTCCGCGGGCGCGAGGCTCCCGCTCATCCAGCCGACGTGCGAGCAGGCGATCAGGCGCGTCCTGGAACCGACCGCCTCGGCCACCTCGGACAGCGCCACCATCCGGACCGAAGCGCCGCGCAGATCTCGCGCCGCCGCCAGCGCGCCCAGCAGCCCCGGATGCTCCTCGTCGCTGGTCACGATCTCATCGCCGGGGCTCAGCTCCAGGCCGCTGAGAACCTGCGCGATCCCGTCGCTGGTGGATGTCGTCAGCGCGAGGTCGACCGCCTCGCATCCAAGCGTCACGGCGTAGGCGGCTCGCAGCGCGGTGCTCAGCTCACTCCGGCGCTCGAAATGCGCTTGCGCGCGTCCCTCCTGCGCCTCCCTTCGCAACTCCTCGGTGGCCGCCCGGACGGCGCTCGCGGGCAGCGGCCCGTCGGTGCCCGCGTTGAGATAGGCGAGCCGCTGAAGGACAGGGAACTCGCAGCGCAGGGAGGAGGCGTCCACGACGAGCGAGCATAATGGCTGCGATGTCGGCGAAAGCTGCCCGGACACCGTTGTGGACGCCGTCGGTGGGGTGGCGCGAGCGTGCCGAGATGACGCGCTTCATGCGCTGGGCCGGTGAGCGTCGCGGGGCGGGTGGGGCCCCATTCAACGACTACAACGAGCTGTGGCAGTGGTCGGTCGATGAGCTGGAGGACTTCTGGGCGGGCATCTGGGAGTTCTTCGCCGTGCGCGCCTCGATGCCCTACGAGCGGGTGCTGGACTCACACGAGATGCCCGGAACGAGGTGGTTCTCGGGGGCCGAGCTCAACTACGCAGAGAACCTCCTGCGCGTCGATGACCGCGGGGGTGGGCGGGACATCAATTCCATCGCGGTACTGCACACCTCGGAGCTGCGGGAGCTCGGCGAGATCACCTGGGGCGAGCTCACCGCGCAGGTGGCCGCCGTGGCGGGCGGTCTGCGCGCGCTCGGCGTGGGGCGCGGGGACCGCGTCGTCGCCTACATGCCCAACATCCCCGAGACGCTCGTGGCCTTCCTCGCGGTGTCGAGCATCGGCGCGATCTGGTCGAGCGCCGCCCCCGAGTTCGGCGCGCGCAGCGTGATCGACCGCTTCGCCCAGATCGAGCCGAAGGTGTTGCTCGCGGTCGACGGCTACCGCCACGGCGGCAAGGACTTCGACCGCACCGCGGTCGTCGAGAAGATCCTCTCCGAGCTGGGAACGGTTGAGCACGTCGTTCTCTTGCCCTACCTGTCCGAGACCGCCCAGGTCGGTGGGGCGCTCACCTGGGATGAGCTGCTGGAGCGTGGCGAAGACTCAGAGCTCCGTTTCGAGCAGGTGCCCTTCGATCACCCCCTGTGGGTGCTCTACTCCTCCGGCACCACCGGCTTGCCCAAGGCGATCGTCCAAGGCCACGGCGGGATCCTCCTCGAGCAGCTCAAGAAGCGGCTGCACCTCGATCTGCGCCCCGGCGACCGCATGTTCTGGTTCACCACGACCGGCTGGATGATGTGGAACTTCCTCGTCGGCTGCCTGCTCTCCGACGCCGCGATCGTCCTCTATGACGGCAGCCCCGCCCAGCCCGACCTGGGGATGCTGTGGGATCTCGCCGAGCGCACCGGGATGACCTGCATGGGCGTCAGCGCGGGCCTGCTGGCGAGCACCGAGAAGGCGGGGATCGAGCCGGGCCGCGACCACGACCTGCACGCGCTGCGCGCGCTCGGCTCGACCGGCTCGCCGCTTGCACCGGAGAGCTTCGAGTGGGTGTACGGGCACGTCAAGCCGGACGTATGGCTGTTCTCCACGAGCGGCGGCACGGACGTGTGCACCGCGTTCGTCGCCGGCTGTCCGCTGCTCCCCGTCTATGAGGGCGAACTGCAGTGCCGTGCGCTCGGCTGCGCGGTGGAGGCATGGGACGAGCACGGCCGCAGCCTCTCAGACGAGGTGGGCGAGCTGGTGATCACCGAGCCGCTGCCCTCGATGCCGCTGTTCCTGTGGAATGACCCCGACGGCGAGCGCCTGCGTGAGAGCTACTTCTCGATGTACCCCGGCGTCTGGCGCCACGGCGACTGGATCCGCATCACGCCCCGTGGTGGCGCGGTCATCTACGGCCGCTCGGACTCGACGATCAACCGCCAGGGCGTCCGCATGGGCACCAGCGAGATCTACCGCGCGGTGCTCTCCGTTCCAGAGATCCTCGACGCGCTCGTCGTGGATGTGCCACGCGGGGGAACTGATGCCCAGGGTGGGAAGGAATTATGGATGCCGCTGTTCGTCGTGCTCGCCCCCGGCGTGGCCCTTGACGAGGACCTGACGGCGCAAATCAAGCGGCGAATCCGCGAGGACTGCTCTCCCCGGCACGTCCCCAACGACGTGTTCGCCGTTTCAGAGATTCCCCGCACCCTCTCCAACAAGATCCTCGAGGTGCCCGTCAAGAAGATCCTGATGGGCACGCCGCCTGCCCAGGCAGCCAGCATCGAGTCGCTGGCCAACCCGAGCTCGCTCGACTACTTCGTCGACCTCGCCAAGACGCTATAGCCCGAGACTACGTCCGACGATCTCCTTCATGATCTCGTTGGCGCCGCCGTAGATGCGGGTGACGCGGGCGTCAGCGAAGGCGCGGGCGATCGGGTACTCGAGCATGTAGCCGTAGCCACCGAACAGCTGCAGGCAGCGGTCGATTGCGCGGCCCTGCAGGTCGGTGCACCACCACTTGGCCATAGCTGCATCCTCTGCGGTCAGCTCGCCCTCGTTGAGGGCCTGGGCGCAGCGGTCGATGTAGACGCGGCCGATCTCCACTTCGCTGCGGACCTCGGCGAGGGTGAAGCGGGAGGCCTGGAAGGAGCCGATGGGCTGGCCGAAGGCCTTGCGCTCGCGGACGTAGTCGAGGGTCCAGCCGAGGGCGGCCTCGGCGGCGGCCACGGCGGAGGCGGCGATCGAGAGGCGCTCCTGGGGGAGGTTCGAGACCAGATAGCGAAAGCCCTCGCCCTCCTCGCCGAGCAGGTTCGCGGCCGGCACGTGCACTTCCGAGAACAACAGCTCGGCGGTGTCCTGGGCATGCTGGCCGATCTTCTCGAGGTTACGACCGCGCTCAAACCCATCCATACCGCGCTCGATCACCACCAGGCTGATGCCGCGGTGGCGCTCTGACGAATCTGTCTTGACCGCGACGACCACGAGATCGGCATTGATCCCGTTCGTGATGAACGTCTTCGCGCCGTCCACTACGTAGTGATCTCCCTCGCGCCGGGCGCGGGTGGACATCGACGCGATGTCGGACCCGACGCCGGGCTCGGTCATCGCCAGCGCGGTGATCAGCTCGCCAGAGGCGATCCCGCTCAGCCAGCGCTCGCGCTGTGCCTCGTCGCAGTACGTAAGGAAATAGGGCAGGCAGATGTCGTTGTGCAGCGTGATCCCCAGCCCGAAGCCGCCGACGCCCGCGCGCTGGGTCTCCTCGCCGATCACGAGGTTGAAGCGGAAGTCCTCCGCGCCGGCGCCGCCGTATGCCTCGGGCACCGCCATCCCGAGGAAGCCGCCGCGGCCGGCGAGCGCGAACACCTCACGCGGCACGATCCCGTTGCGCTCCCACTCGCCGTAGCGGCCCTCATCGCCGAGCACCTCGCGCTCCAAGAACGTGCGAAAGCTCTCCCGAAAGTCCTCGTGGACGTCTTCATACAGTGTGCGCCGCATGGCGTGGACCCTATCTAGCGGTAGTCGGGCTTTGCCAGCAGCAGTTGCACGTCCTGAATCCGCCGCTCGCGAAAGCCGCCCTCGCAGTAGCACAGGTAGAGCTCCCACAGCCGGCGAAAGCGCTCGTCGTAACCCAGCTCGCCCAGCCGCGAGGAGGCTCCTGCAAAGCGCACGCGCCAGCGCGCCAGGGTCTCGGCGTAGTGGGAGGTGATGTCCTCCAGGTTGACCTGACGCAGGTTGGTGTGGCGCGCCATGCAGCGGGAGATGATCTCCATCGAAGGCAGGCAGCCACCGGGGAAGATGTAGGTGTTGATGAAGCTCTTGCCCGCCTTCTCGACCTGGTAGGCGCGGTCGTCGATCACGATCGCCTGCAACAGCATCGCGCCATCCTCGGCGAGCAACTCCGAGCAGCGGCGGAAGTAGGTCGGGAAGTTCTGCCAGCCGACCGCCTCGATCATCTCGATCGAGACCAGCTTGTCGTAACGACCCTCGAGTGCACGGTAGTCCTGCAGCAGAACCGTGACGCGATCCTCCAGACCGGCGTGGCGCACCCGCTCGGTGGCGTAGGCGTGCTGTTCCTGGGAGATCGTGGTCGTCGTGACCCGGCAGCCGTGCTGCTGGGCGGCGTACACGGCAAACCCGCCCCAGCCGCTGCCGATCTCGAGCACGTGGTCGGTAGGCCCCAGGTCGAGCTTGTCGCAGACCCGCTGCAGCTTGGCCAGCGAGGCCTCTTCCAGGGTGCTCTGCGGCTCCTCGAAGACAGCGCAGGAGTACATCATCGTGGGGTCCAGGAACAGCGCGAACAGCTCGTTGCCGAGGTCGTAGTGGGCGGCGATCTGCTTGCGCGAGCGCCCGATCGTGTTGCGCCGCAGCCAGCGCATCCAGCGCTGCAGCGGAATCAGCACGGGAGCGAGCACGCGTCGCAGGTTGTCCAGGGAAGAGACGTTCAGCGCGGCGAGGCGAGTCAACGCGACGAGGTCGGCGCACTCCCAGAGGCCATCCATGTATGACTCGCAGAGCCCGACGCTGCCGCGCAGCAGCGCCCGGTAGAAGCGGGGCGAGTGCACCTCCAGCGTGACCTGCAACGCCGCCGGCTCGCCGAACGTCAAGCGCTCCGAGCCCTCCACGATCGTAAGGGCGCCGCCGTGGATTTCCCGCAGCAGGCGCAGGACGATCAGCCTGGCGATGCGGTTCATGTGGGCGCGCCCGCCTTCTGCGGGTGGGGGAAGTACTTCGCTCCGCGCAGCTTCAGCCGCAGGGCATGTGTGTAGATCCGCACCACTATGCGCAGGGTGATTAGGGGGTATCGGATGAGCATGGCTCGCAATGAGCGTGGGCTGATCTCCCTGCGACGAAGTGAGAGGGTCGCGTCGAACACGCTCTCGCCGCTGTCGCGGTGGGACTCGATGTGCACCGACAGACTCTCTCCCGGCTCGGTCAGGCGCCAATCATATGTGTGGTCCATGCCCATCAAGGGGGAGACGTGCAGCTGCTTGTCGAACCGCCCCCGCATCACGGTTGCGGTCCCGTGGTCTGTCGCGTCATCGACTCCCATCACATAGGAATGACTCTCGCCCCACGGCGTGTTCGTCACATCGGCGAGGACCGCCTTCACCTGCTCGCCATGCCTATCGAAGCAGTAGTAGAAGCTGACGGGGTTGAATGACTTACCGAAGTAGCGCAAATGTGTGAGCAAGCGAATCGGTCCATCCGGTCGCACGCCGGTGCGCTCTTTCACCAGCTCGCGTACGGCATCGCTCAGGGGCACAGCGGGATCGCCTAGGTAATCCGAGCGGCGAAACCAGGCGAGCGCCGGTCGGCGCGCCGACCACAGCCAGCGCCCGTCGAAGCACTCGGGCAGCTCGTCGAGGTCGAGGTAGGCCATGAACAGCGGGTAGCGAAACTCGTCTTTCACCACTCCCATCCGCCGGTGGCGGACCGAGCCCTCGTANNACGCCGTCCTCGTGAAAGCCCCAGCCCCAGTAGGCGCCGCAGTAGTGCGTGCGCGTCTGAAGGCCGCCGATCGCCGCGTGCTGGGATTGGGCGGCGACGCCCTCGGGAGTGAAGACGGGATGGGAGTAGGAGATCTCGCGGATGATCTTCGCCGGGTCGATCGCCTCCGTGCGGTTCAACGTGACACAGAAGTCGCGGTCGGCGTCCAGGCGCTGCAGATGGTTCATGTAATAGGTGACCGTGCTCAGTCCCTTGGGCTCGCGCAGGAGGTGGTAGTTCCAGGCCGCCCGCGCGCCGCGCCGACGCGGCAGCAAGGTGCCGTCGGTGTGCAGCACAGCCTCGTTGCGCTGATAGGGGATCGCGCCGAGGATCTCGCGCTCGCGCTCGGAGGGGTCGCGAAGCAGCGCCAGCGCCTGGTCTGAATGCGTGGCGATCACTACCTGGTCGAAGCGCTCGGCCTCGCACCCGGTGGCGGCGATCTCGACGTACTCCTCGCAGCGGGTGACCGAATGCACCGGGGAGTCGAGCCTGATGCGATCGTGAAAGGGACGGGTGAGCGCCTCGACGTAGCGCGCCGAGCCGCCCGCGACAGTCGTCCAGCGGGGACGATCGCGAAAGCCCAGCATGCCGTGGTTGGCGAAGAACTCCGCGAGGAACCGCACGGGAAACGAGGACAGCTGCCGGGGATCGGCCGACCAGACCGCTGATGCTTGCGGAATGATCAGCCTTTCGATGAAGTCATGAGAGAAGCGATGTTCTGAAAGGAAGGCTTGCAGCGACTGGCCGGTTTCTTCGTGCTGTAGGAGGCCGCGCAGCTCACGGTTGAAGCGAAGCAGGTCGGCGATCATCCGCAAGAACCGCGGGCTGAGGATGTTGCGTGGCTGGCAGAACAATCCGCGGGGGGTGCCTGCGTACTCGAAGTCCTCGTTCTCGGCCTTGACCGAGAAGCTCATGTGCGTCGGCTGGGTGTCCACCCTGAGCGCTGCGAGCAGGCGCGTGAAGTTGGGGTAGTTGCGATCGTTCATCACGATGAAGCCGGTGTCGACGTGATGGGTGTGGTGCTCGGTGTCGACGCGGATCGTGTTCGTGTGCCCGCCGGCATAGGCGCCGGCCTCGTATACGACGATCTCGTGCTCGCGTCCCAGCAGGTGGGCGGCGAGCAGTCCGGAGACACCCGCGCCGACGATCGCGATCCTCACAGTCGTGCTCCGTTGAGCATTATCTGATCTCCCATCGTGTGTCTATCTTCGCTCAGTGTCAGGGCATTGGATCACCGGCCGGGAAGGAGTGCAAGGCGGCGGCGTCGAACAAGTGCGCCGATGAAGCGTGTCGCGACTCCCACCCAGGATCGGCCGCCTGCGAACGGCACGAGCGAGCACCAGAGCCTGTCCAAGTACATCCAGGCTCGCTTCGACGAGTGCTCGCGCTCGCAGAAGGACGTCGCCCAGTACATCGTCGACCACCTCGACGAGGCCGCCTTCCAGACGGCGGAGGAGCTGGCGCGCCGCGCGAACACCTCGAGCTCGACCGTCGTGCGCTTCTCGCAGGCGCTCGGCTTNNGGCTTCGAGGGCTTCCCCGAGCTACAGGCCGCCGCGCGCGAGGAATACCGCCGCGTGCACACCAAGACCGAGCCGAAGAGCGGCGCCACGGCGTCGAGCTCCACGCCGCTGTTCTCGCTCGACCAAAACGAGTTCGAGACCGCCCTCACNNCTGCTGATGCTGCTCGACCTGCGCGTCGACGTCGTCGCGAGCCCATCTCAGGAGGCGCTCAGCCGCCTCGGCCGGATCGATGAGAACACGCTCGTGATCGGCCTCTCCGCCGGGCGGCCGCACCCGCTCGTCGTGCGCGCGATGAAGCTGGCGCGCCACCGCAAGGCGCACACCGCGGCGATCACCGACGCGACTCTCTCCGAGGTTGCGAAGCTCGCCCAGATCAAGCTCTACTACTCGTCCAACTCGCCCGCCTACGTGCGCTCGCACACGGCCCTGCTCAGCATGATTCAGGCTTTGGCATATGGCGTCTACGCGCAGGACTCGGCGCAGTA
Organism: Solirubrobacterales bacterium; assembly: GCA_003134675.1. Lineage (GTDB taxonomy): Bacteria > Actinomycetota > Thermoleophilia > Solirubrobacterales > Solirubrobacteraceae > Palsa-744. The sequence continues at coordinate 1,068 of PLBZ01000013.1, read as the reverse complement.
CGACGACCGCATCAAGGCCTTTCGATTGAAGTAGTTGGGTCCATGCCGCATGCTGGTCAATCGGAGATCCCGTCGATCTCCGATTGGTTGGACAGCAGGGCCGCATGCGGCCCTGCTCCGGGCCGTACATGTACGGCCCGCCGACTGGCACATGTGCCAGTCGGGATAAGATCATGAAGATGCGCGACGAGGCGACTTTTCTGGTCAAGACCGGCCTGGCGGAGATGTTGAAGGGCGGGGTGATCATGGACGTGGTCACCCCCGAGCAGGCGAGCGTCGCCGAGCAGGCGGGCGCCGTCGCGGTGATGGCCTTGGAGCGGGTTCCGGCGGACATTCGTCGCGACGGGGGCGTGGCGCGGATGTCCGACCCGGAGATGATCGCGGGGATTCAAGAGGCCGTGAGCATCCCGGTGATGGCGAAGGCGCGAATCGGGCATTTCCTGGAGGCCCGGGTGCTGCAGGCGCTGGAGGTCGACTACGTGGACGAGTCCGAGGTGCTCACCCCGGCGGACGAGTCAAACCACATCGACAAGTGGGAGTTCAGGGTGCCGTTCGTGTGCGGCGCGACGAACCTCGGCGAGGCCCTGCGGCGGATCGGCGAGGGCGCGGCGATGATCCGCTCCAAGGGCGAGGCCGGCACCGGCGACATCGTCGAGGCGGTGCGTCACATGCGCCAGATCACCGGTGAAATTCGCCGCCTTCAGACGCTCGGCGATGACGAAATCGCGACCGCCGCCAAGGAGCTGGCCGCTCCGGCGGATCTCGTGCGTGACATCGCCCGTGAGGGACATCTGCCGGTGGTGCTGTTCTGCGCGGGTGGCATCGCCACCCCCGCCGATGCCGCCCTGATGATGGCGCTTGGGGCTGAAGGCGTGTTCGTCGGCTCGGGNNGCCTCGCGCGGGCTCGGCCCGGCAATGGTCAGCCTCGAGAGCGCGAAGTTGGACGACTCGCAGCTACTCGCCCAGCGCGGCTGGTAGGTAGTGCCGCTGATTGGTGTGCTCGCCCTGCAGGGTGGGTTCCAGGCGCACGATCGGGTGCTGCGCGGGCTTGGCGCGCAGGTGCGCGAG
>PLBZ01000027.1 GCA_003134675.1 Solirubrobacterales bacterium | reverse complement strand
CCCTTCTGTGGCTTCTCCTTGGCCGTATCGGGAAGGACGAGACCGCTCGCGGTCTTCTCTTCCTCCTCGATCGCCCGTACGATCAAACGATCGCCCAGGGGCTTGAGCTTCATGTTGAAAACCTCCGTCTTAGGAATACATCCGGCGGCTCAGGACACCCCATGCACTCCAGAGAGTCCCCATCCGCCTAACTGGCACTCTCAGGTGGAGAGTGCCAACGACGCCACCCAATATACCCAAGCGGCTGGGTATTTCAAGCCCGATCGGCAGTTGCGCCGGACCTGAACCTCGGTCAAGCGCTAGTTTTGAGCGCCGCCGAAGCCTTTCATCGCCTCGGTCATCCCTGACGGCTTGTCCATGATCTGGGAGAAGCGCACGACTGTCACGGTATCTTCCGGGGAGACCGGTCGCCCGTAGATTTGTTCGAGGAAGCTGATCAGTTCCTCGTGGCGGCGGAACTCGGGGTTGTCGTGCTTGATGTCGCGCGGGGACAGATCGGCGATCTTCGTCACCTCGACCTGGTCGATCACCGCTTCGAAGATCCGTTCCCGCGGCGAGTACTGATACCCGATCGTGACCAGCACCGCCTGGTTCTTGCGGTACTTGCCCGACTTGTCCCCGAGCCTGATAGTGGCCGTCTTGCGGCCCCGCATCAACTCGTCGGCAAAGATCGTCGAATAGAAGTTGAGCACCTGCACGATGCCCAGCAGGCTATCGGTCTTCCTCCAAATAGGCCAGCGCGCGCAGGACCATCTCGCGCTCGGCCGCATGAGTGAGCGTCCTCTGGGCCTCCTTCAATCCGATCCAGCGGGCTTCCTCGACCTCGTCGTCGTGGTCGGCGGTGTCGCCGGAGACGTAGGAGAAGAGATAGAAGGAGACCGACTTTCCGATCGTACGGCCGTCGCGGCGGTACCAGTAGCGCACCTCACCCAACTCGCGTACGAGCTCCGCCACGACTCCCGTCTCCTCGCGCACCTCGCGCTCGGCGGCCTGCAGCGCGGTCTCGCCTGGGTCGATGTGCCCCTTCGGCAATGCCAACACCCGCGAGCCGTCGGGCGCACGGCGCGTGGGAACAATCACGACCACCTGCTCGCCGCGCAGCACAACGCCCCCGGCCGAGATCTCCTGCGCGGGTGGGTGGGAACCGGATCGGCGAGAGCCGGCTCCTCGCTTGGGTGAGCGGGAGCCGGATCTCCGCTTAGAAGACATATTGCTTAAGCGCCTCCGGATCGTGCACCACCAGGCGACCTCTCCCTTGCGAGATCACCCCAGCGCGCTCCAACACCGCAAGGAAGCGGCTGGCCGACTCGCGCGAGGAACCCGCCAGCTGCGCCAGATCGGCCTGGGTGGCGGTGAGGAGCACGTCTGAGCCGTCGCTCCCATCGGCACGCTCCTGGGCCACCAGCTCGCTCAGCACCACCGCCACACGACTCTGGACGGTCTGGAAAGACTGGCGCGAGAGACGCTCGTTGGTCTCACGCAGGCGTCTGCCGAGCGCGATCACCAGGCGTGCCGAGATCCCGGGGTGCTCGATCATCAGCCTGCGCATGTCCGGGCCGAGCACCGCCACTACACTGCATTGTTCGATCGCCTCCACGGTTGCCGAGCGGCGCTCATCCTCGAACAGCGCCAGCTCGCCGAAGAACTCGCCCGGGCCGAACGTCGCGAGCGTGAGCGTACGGCCACCCGAGTGCTCACGCACCGCACGAGCACGCCCGGAGCGAACGATGTAGCAAGTGTCGCTCTCATCTCCCTCGCGGAATACGACCTGGCCCGGCTCGAACTGGCGCGGCACCGCGAGACCGGCGATCCGCTCCAGGTCGGGGCGCTCGAGCGTGGAGAGCACCGGAACGCGCGCGAGCAGCTCCACCACCTCCGCTGAACGCATGCCCGCCATCACGCAGGCATATCACAGGCCACTCCACCGGCGCCACCGGAGGACCGGCGGCGCTATCTTCAGATGCATGACGGTCTCCTGTAAGCCGATCGTATCGCTGGCGGCACTTGTCGTGCTCTCGTTTACCTCCGCCTCTGAGGCGAGCGCCGCGACCGGTCACTCGCTCTTCCACTCGCGCCAGCTGTGGGCGACGATCGATGTCTGCACCCCCAAAGACCAGCCAAACACCCTGGGTATCCGCGGCTCGATGCCCAGCGACGGCTTCGCCACCGACACGATGTACATGCGCTTTCGCCTCCAGTATCAGAACACCGCTACCAAACAATGGATCGACGATCCCGCGCATGGCGCGGACTCGGGCTTCCTCACCGTCGGCCCGGCCTCCGCCGCGCGCCAGAACGGGCTCAGCTTCCAGCTGACGCCCGTCCCCGGCAAGCCAGCGTTCACGCTGCGCGGCGTCGTGAGCTTTCAATGGCGCAAGGGCGTCCATGTCGTGCACTCGGCCTCCCGCCCGACCACGGCCGGGCATCAGAGCCTCGCCGGGGCCGATCCGGCGGGGTTCAGCGCGGCCACGTGCGTCATTGGTTGAACAGGCGCGGATCGTTCGTGATGATGCCGTCGACGCNNGGGAGTGACCAGCCGCCAGTGGGCCATGATCGCATCGAAGCGGCCCGCGCGTAGGGCTTCACGAGCGCGCCGGGGCAAAAGCGCGCGGTAGCCGCTGAGTATCACCAGGGCGGGAATCGCTGTGAGCATGTCTGTCGTGTAGTCGCGCCGCAGACGTGGCACCGACCAACCGAGACGCAGTCCGGGCTCCAGAGCCCGGATCGCGTCGAGCTCAGCGGTGTACATGCCGCTCACGAGCGAGCGCTCGATCAGGCCCTTCTCGCGCAGCGCTCCTACGACGCGTCCCCCGTAGCCGGGGATCTTCACGTCGACATCCAGCTCAATGCCCGCGAACTCATCGCCGGCGAGGTGCTCGAGCGCCTGCTCGAAGCTCAGCGGCGTGCGTGCGCGCATGTCCTCGTAGTCGTGGGCGACGAGCAGCCTCCCGCTGCCGTCGACGTGCTCTGAGAGCACGTCCAGCTCGATCATGTCCACGCCGTGGCGCAGCGCCGCGTCGAAGCTCTGAAGCGTGTTCCCGGGCTCGATGTGGGCGGCGCCCTTGTGGCCCACGCGGCGAGGGGAGCGAGCGTTCATGCGCTCAGCGTGAGCTTACGCGGGCCCGAATGGAAGCCCAGGCCCCTCAGCGCCTGGACCAGATCCGAGCCGATCGCCGGCTCGCCGTCGATTCGCTCCAAGGCGAGCTTCCCCACACGCCCGGCCCGCACCGCCTCCGCGAGCGCCCGCAGAGCCTCTTCCACCGGAGCGTCGGCGAGCGTCACCAATCCACGGCCCCCACGCTCGACGTACAGCACGGGCTTGTCCTCGACCAACACCACATAAGCCCCGGCCACCCGCGCCGGGCGGCGCTCCTGTCCCTCCCTTTTCGGCCATCCCAGCGCGGCGCCGTAGGGCTGGGCGGGGTCGGCGGCGGCGAGCACGAGCGTGCGGCCGTGCTCGCGTGCGGCGCGCAACCGCTCAACGGCGCCCGGCAGCGCGAACTGCGCGCCGCCCATTCCCTCGATGAAGTAGCCGCGGCGGCAGATCCCGAGCGTCTCGAGGTTGCAGAACGTGTCATACAGCATCGCAAAGCCGCCCTTGATCCCCTCGGCGAGCACCTGCTCGCGGGTGACGATCCCGTAGCGCTCCAACAGCAACTCGGCCAGCGCGCGCCTGCGCTCGGGTCCGTCCAACGCGCCGCGGAAGATCGACTCGGTCAGCGACCAGCGGCCCTGCACCTGCGCCTGCCCACCTCCGCGGCGAGAGGCAAAGCGCGAGCGCCCGGCCATCGAGCGGCCACTGCGAGCGCCGGCAGCCGCGCCGCCGCCTCTGGCGGAGCGCCCCCCACGGGCGAGCGTCAGATGGGGGGCGCGCAGCGGCGCCCAGGCGTCGTTCGTCGCCTCGCCCGCCCATACGAGATCCCACAGCGCCTCGCGCAGCGCCTCCGCCGGGACCTCGAGCTCCGCGAGCAGATCGGTGAAGAAGCACGGCCCCCTCGCGAGCTGCTCGCGCAGGAGCTCGCGCTCGGGGTTGCTCGGGGGCTGTGCCCCGCCGCGAACTGGTGCGGGGGGGCCGATCGCGGCGGCGTCCTCGCGGAAGTACAACGCCACGCGCCCTGAACCCCGCCCGATCGCCCCCGCGCCGACCCACACCACCTCGCCGCTCGCGCAGAGGGCGTCCATCCACGCCTGCGAGTACGCGCCGATCCGTCGCGGCAGCACATCACGCTCCCAGATCTCCGCGGGCAGCGCCAACCCCTGCAGCACCACCAGCACCTCACGCAACCGATCGACTCCCGCGCCCGCGCCTGAGTACCGATCCACGCCCTGCCACGAGGGCAGGAAGGCGGCGAGGCTGCGCTGATCGGTCGGCTCGATCTCCTTACGCAACGCCGCCAGCGAGGCGCGCCTGAGACGACGCAGAACCTCCACATCGCACCACTCTCGCTCGGAGCCTCCGGGCCGGAGCTCGCCGCGGACCAACTCGCCGGCGCGCTCGAGCTCGCGCAGGACGGCGCCCGCGTCGACGCCGTAGCGATCGCGCAGCTCCTCCGTAGTAAACGGCCCGTGCGTGCGGGCGTGGCGGGCGACCAGCTCGCTCAGCGCGTCGGGTACGTCCGCCAGGAACGCCTCGGGCAGTCCGCCGGGCGCTACGGCCCCGAGCGCGTCTCGGTAGAGCGCGACCTCGTCGGCGGCCACGTAGCGCTCCTCTCCACCTAGGCGCAGGCGGATGGCGCGCCGTTCGCGTTCGAGCTCGCGCAGCATGCCTTCGGAGTCGATGCCCTCAAAGACGCGCTCGGCGACCTCCGCGGCGGTGAGGTCGCCGACGTGTCGCAGTACGTCGTGCAGACCATCGCGGCTCGTGGCGCGGGTTATCTCCGAGCGGTGCTGCAAGTCTTCCTCGACACGCTGTAGTGCGCCGGGATCGATCAGCTCGCGCAGCTCCTCCTGACCGAGCAGCTCGCGCAGCAGATCCCTGTCGAGCGACAGCGCCGCCGCGCGCCGCTCGGCATTCGGCGTGTCGCCCTCGTACATGTAGGTCGCCACGTAATCGAACAGCAGCGAGGAGGCAAACGGGGACGCGGTCTGGGTCTCTACCTCTACGAGTGAGATCTCGCGGCTGTGCAATCCGCGCAGCAGTTCTTGCAGGCCCGGCACGTCGAGCACGTCGCGCAGGCACTCACGATAGGTCTCGAGCACGATCGGGAAGTCCGCATAGCGCTTGGCCACCTCCAGCAGGTTCTGGGCCTTCAGCCGCTGTTGCCACAGCGGCGTGCGTTTGCCGGGGTAGGCGCGGGGGATCAGCAACGCCCGCCCGGCGTTCTCGCGAAAGCGCGCCCCGAACAGCGCCGAGCCACCCAGCTCGACCGTCACCGCCTGCTCTACCTCGTCGGGCTCGACCAGCACCAGCTCGGCGGCGGATGGCAGGGACTCGAGCTCGTCGGCATCGAGGTCGGGCAGGTGCAGCACGATCCCATCGTCGGAGGAGATCGCGTCTGCCTCCAGGTCGAAGCGCTCGCGGATGCGCGCCGTCAGCGCAAGGCCCCAGGCGGCGTGGACGCGCCCGCCGTAGGGGGACAGCACGCACATGCGCCAGTCGCCGATCTCATCGCGAAAGCGCTCGACCACGATTGTCCGCTCGCTCGGCAGCACACGCGTGGCGGCCTGCTGCTCCTGGAGGTAGGCGATGAGGTTGCGGGCAGCGCGCGCATCGAGATCGTAATCGCGCTGTAGCGTCTCGGGATCCTGGTCGACGGCCCAGCGTGAGAATGCGCCGATCGCCTCGCCCAACTCCTTCGGGCGGCCGACCGAGTCACCCTTCCAAAACGGCACCGCCGCGGGCGCCCCGGGCGCGGGGGTCACGATCACGCGGTCACGGCCGATCTCCTCGATCCGCCACGTCGAGGCGCCGAGCAGAAATGCCTGACCGGGCCTTGCCTCATACACCATCTCCTCGTCGAGCTCCCCCACTCGCCTACCGTCGGGCAGCGTGACCGCATATAGCCCCCTGTCGGGAATCGTGCCGGCGTTCGCGATCGCGAGCTGGCGGGACCCCTTCCGCGCGCGGATCGTCCCGGCCACGCGGTCCCAGACGATCCGGGCGCGCAGCTCGCCGAACTCCTTGGAGGGGTAGCGACCGTCGAGCATGTCGAGCACGTTCTCGAGTAGCTCTCTAGATAGCTCGGAGTAGGAGTGCGTGCTCCTCACGAGTACATACAGCTCCTCGACCGACACCTCACCGGGCTCGGCCGAAACGGCGATCGCCACGATCTGCTGGGCCAGCACGTCGAGCGCGTTGCGCGGAACTACGGTCGGCTCGATCTTGCCTTCGTGCATCCTTCGAGCGACCACCGCGCACTCGAGCAGATCGCCCCTGAACTTCGGAAAGATTCGCCCCCTGCTGACCTCTCCCACCCCGTGACCGGCGCGCCCGATGCGCTGCAGGCCACGGGCGACGGACTTGGGCGACTCGATCTGCAGGACGAGGTCGACGGCGCCCATGTCGATCCCGAGCTCGAGCGAGCTGGTGGCGACGAGGCAGGGGAGCTCACCCGCCTTGAGCAGCTCCTCCACCTTCGTGCGCTCCTCGCGGGCGAGCGAGCCGTGGTGGGCGCGGGCGATGTCGTGTGGTGGGGAGTCGCCCGCGTCGTCCTCGCGGGCGGCGAGCTCGTTCAACCGCAGTGCGACGCGCTCGGCTGAGCGGCGATTGTTGACGAACACGATCGTCGAGTTGTGCTCTCGAACCTGCTTGAGCAGCTCGGGATAGATCGCCGGCCATATCGAGTTGCGCGTAGACTCGCCGCCGTTAATTGGAACCCCACCCACCCCGAGCGGATCACGCTCCTCGCCGGGTGGGTGGGGATCTGATGACGGCTCTGGCTCGGCCATCGAGTCGACCGGCACCTCGATCCGCAGGTCGAGCTTCTTTCGGGCGCCCGCATCGACGATCGTCACCTCGCGCCCAGGGCCGACGAGAAAGCGGCCGATCTCCTCCAGCGGATTCTGGGTCGCGCTCAGGCCGATCCTCTGCAGCGACCCGCCGGCCTGGGACTCCAACCGCTCGAGCGTCAGGGCGAGATGCGAACCGCGCTTTGAGTGCGCGACGGCGTGGATCTCATCGACGATCACCGCCTCGACGTTGTTCAGCATCTCGCGCGCCTGCGAGGTGAGGATCAGGTAGAGCGACTCGGGGGTCGTGATCAGGATGTCCGGCGGCCTGCGCATCATCGCCGCGCGCTCGCGCTGGGGTGTGTCGCCCGTGCGGATGCCCACGCGCACCTCCTCGGCGCCAATGCCACGTAGGGGGGTGCGAAGGTTGCGCTCGATGTCGTAGGCCAGGGCCTTCAGCGGGCTCACGTACACCACGCGCGTGCCCGCCCGATCGCTGTCCGCAGGCAGAGCGTTCAGCCGGTCGAGCGCCCAAAGAAACGCCGCCAGCGTCTTACCCGACCCAGTGGGCGCCGAGAGCAGGACGTTTTTCCCCGCGGCGATCGGCGGCCACGCCTTCGCTTGGGCCGGAGTGGGCGCGGCAAAGGCCGCTTCGAACCACTCGCCCACGCGGGGACTGAAGCTGGAAAGTGGCATCCCGCGAGGCTAGCGCGCCACTCCCAATTCGCTCGCGGCCGCCCATGCCCAGTTTGGATTGGCCAGCAGCGCTCGCCCGACGCTCAGCAGCGTCGCACCGCTCGAGCGCAAAAGCTCCTCGGCGGCCCTGCCGTCCGTGACCCCGCCCAGCGCGAACGGAATCGTGGGATTGCTCGCGCGCAACATCCTCCCGAAGGCCAACATCTCCTCAAAGCTCACGCGCGTGCCTTCGAAGACCGGCGTTCCGCCCGCCACATCGATCAAATCGACCCCACGTTCCGCGCACCATCCCGCCACCTCGGCCATCTCCGTGACCATTGAGCCTCCTGTAGCGCCATCGCCTGCGGGCAGGCGCACCAGCAGCGGACGCTCCTCGGGCCACTGCAAGCGCACCCCCTCGATGCTCTGGAGCAGCAGCCTCGCACGAGCGGCCAGACTGCCTCCGTAGCCATCGTCTCGCAGGTTTGTTAGCGGTGAAAGGAACTGCTGGAACAAGTAACCGTGCGCGGCGTGAACCTCGACGAAGTCAAACCCAGCCTCCAGCGCTTCGCCGGCGGCGCGCGCAAACGAGGCGACTATGCCTTCCAGTGTCCTCGCATCGGCTGCCGCGGGAATCGACCAGCCCTCCGCAAACGCCACAGGCGAGGCCGACAGCGAGCCCTCCTCTCCACGCGTGTCGCGAAATGCCTTCCTCCCTGCGTGTGAGAGCTGCACCCCTACTGCGGCGCCCTGCTCATGGCAGAAGTCCACTATGCGGCGAAACGCTCCCAGGCCCGCCTCGTCATAGCACCCGAGCGCCGCATGACTCGTGCGTCCCGCAGGCATTACCGCGGTGTCCTCCAGCAGAATCGCCCCACACCCACCGACCGCGCGCGAGCCGTAGTGCACCAGGTGCCAGTCCTTCGGCAGTCCGTCCTCGTCTGCCTGATGCTGGCTCATCGGCGACATCACGATCCGGTTGCGCATGTCGCAGCCGCGCAGCCGCAGAGGGTCGAACAACGTCATGCGAGAAGTATGATGGCCGGCCCGACATGGATCCCAGCACGGGAATAGTCACCGGCACGAGAACAGGAACCGACCAATAATGCCTAAATCGAGATCAAATAACCCTAAGACTTCAAAAAGTGCGGGGGAACCCGCATGGTCGGTACCCAGCCTGCGCGAACCGCGCTATTCGCAGTCGCTCGAGCGTGGCCTGGCGATCCTCGGCTGCTTCACTGCGGAGCATCCTGTGCTCGGGATCGCAGACATCGCCGATGAGCTCGGGATGAGCCGCTCCACAACCCACCGCTATGTGATCACGCTCGTCGCTCTGGGTTACCTCGAGCAGGGCGCCTCGCGCAAGTATCGCCTCGGCCTGCGCGTCACCGACCTGGGCATGTCGGCGCTCAACTCAACCGGGCTGCGTGAGCATGCCCACCCCTACCTGGAGGAGCTACGCCAGCGCACTTCCTACACCACGAGCCTTGGCGTGCTCGATGGAGCCGATATCCTCTACGTTGACCGCGCGCGCAGCTTTCGTCGCGGCCAGAGCAAGATCGACCTCGGTCTCGCGCCGGGTTCGCGGCTGCCGGCGTACTGCACCGCGATGGGCAAGCTGCTTTTGGCCTACCTACCCGAGGAGGAGCAGCGCGAGCTGATCGGAGCCATGCAACTGGCAAAGCACACTCCCAACACGATCACCTCGAAGAAAGCGCTGCGCACTGAGCTCGACGAGGTACAGGCCGCTGGCTTTGCGGTCAACGACGAAGAGCTAGCGCCCGAACTGCACTCGATCGCCGCCCCCGTGCGCAACGAGGCCCGCGAGGTCGTCGCCGCGGTCAACCTCGCAGCGCACAGCACGATGATCTCGCTCGGAGAGCTCGTCGACGCTCTCAGTCCGCATCTCGTCTCCACGGCCGATCGCATCTCCGCCCGGTTGGGCTTCAGACGAGACGACGAGTCTTAGGGCAGTCGTGGTCAGGATCCCGATCAAGCGCGCCCTCGCACTGCTGCTAGCCCCGCTGCTCGCGGTCGGCGTGGCTGCCTGCGCGAGCACCACGTCCTCTAGCTCATTCAAAGGCGAAAGCCATACGGTCGCGCAGGTGATCGCAAACCTTCAGAGCGAGGCGACGGCGGGCGAAGCGAAGAAGATCTGCACGGAGGAGCTCTCGAGCGCCGTGACCACGCGCCTGAGTGCGGCGCGTGGTGGCTGCACACAAGCGGTAAAAGATCAGCTCTCAGAGGTAGACACCCCCGAACTGACGATCCAGTCCATCCAGCTGCGGGGCACGAGTGCGAGCGCCCAAGTGAAGAGCACCTATGCCGGCAAGAAGCGGCTCAGCACGCTCACCCTCCTAAAGGAAGCTGGGAAGTGGAAGATCTCGGGATTGGGCTGAGAGCTCAGCTCAGCGCGCGGCCGTACTGGCGCTCGTAGTACGCCCGGTAGTCGCCTGAGCGAATCGGCTCCCACCACCAAGCGTTCTCGCGATACCACGCAACGGTTTCCTCTAGGCCCTCTTGGAAGCGCACGCGGGGCTCCCAGCCCAGGGCCCTGACCTTCTCTGAGGAAAGTGAGTAGCGGCGGTCGTGCCCAGGCCGGTCTTTGACGTATTCGATCTGTGACTCGCTGGCGCCGGTCAGCTCGATGATGCGCTCCACGACGGTCATGTTGGCCTCCTCGTCGGGGCCCCCGGCGTTGTAGACCTCGCCCGCCGCGCCGCTCTCCAGCACCTGGCCGATCGCCCGCGCGAAGTCGCTGCAGTGAATCCAGTTGCGCACCTGCATCCCATCGCCATAGACCGGCAAGAGGTCGCCGTGCAGGGCATTGAGGATCATCAGCGGGATCAACTTCTCCGGGTACTGGTAGGGGCCGTAGTTGTTCGAGCCGCGGCAGATCACCGCCGGCAGCCCGTAGGTGTGGAAGTAGCTCTGCACGAGCAGGTCCGCGCCGGTCTTCGTCGCCGAGTAGGGCGATGACGGGCACAACGGGCTCTCCTCTGTGAACGTGCCCTGCTCGATCGAGCCGTACACCTCGTCGGTCGAGACCTGCAGGTAGCGCAGCTCGTGCTCGCGCGCGGCCTCCAGCAGCACGTAGGTGCCGAGCGCGTGCGTGGTCACGAACGCATCCGGCTCGGCGATCGAGCGGTCGACGTGCGTCTCGGCCGCGAAGTTGACGATCGCCTCCGGCGAGCCCGCCTGGATCGCCTCCGCCACCGCCGCCGGGTCCTCGATGCCCCCGCGTACGAAGCGGAAGCGGGGATCCTCGGCGAAGTCATGGAAGTTCTCCTCGCGGCCGGCGTAGGTGAGCTTGTCGAGCACCGTCACCTCATCGCCGTGCTCGCGCAGGCGCTGACGGGCGAAGGTCGAGCCGATGAAGCCGGCGCCGCCGCAGACGAGAAGTCTCATGAGCGCATCATCCCATCCCGCGCCGCGAGATACCCCGCCAGGCCGTCCTGCCAGGGCGGCAGCGGGATCACGTCGTCGCGTTCGGACTCCAGGGCCGACCAGGCGGGACGGGGGGCGGGACGAACGAACTGGTCGCTTGTCGTGGGGTCGACCCGGCAGTCGATCTCAGCCTGACGATAGATCTCCTGGGTGAAGCCGTTCCAGGAGACCTGACCGCCTCCGGTCATATGCACGAGGCCGGCGACCCCGCGCTCCAGCAGCCCGAGCACGGCCGGAGCGAGGTGCCCGGACCAGGTGGGCGAGCCGACCTGATCGGTGACGACCTGGACCGAGTCCCTTTCGCCCGCCAGGCGCAGCATCGTGGCGACGAAGTTGTTCCCGTGAACCCCGTACAGCCACGCGGTCCGGACGACCGTGTGGGCACGAGAGGCCGCGAGCACCAGTTGCTCGCCTTCCAGCTTCGTCGAGCCATAGACCGACCTGGGCCTGGTCGGGTCGGACTCCAGGTAGGAGCGCGGATTGCCGTCCGCGTCGAGCGGTGCGACGCCATCGAAGACGTAGTCCGTCGAGATGTGCAGAAGAGGGACGCCGGCGTTGGCCGCCTCGCTCGCCAGCACCCCTGCGCCGACGGCATTCACGGCATGGGCAGCCTCCTGCTTGGACTCGGCCCCGTCGACGTCGGTCCAGGCGGCGCAGTTGACGATCCCGTCGAGGCCTCCCGGCTCACCCTTCAGGCGCTCCAGGAGCGCACCCACCCCGTCCGCGTCGGTGATGTCTAGCTCGGGCAGGTCGACGGGAACCAGCTCGTGGCCGGCCCGCTCACCGGCCCGCATCACGTCGTGGCCGAGCATCCCCAGCGCGCCTGTGACAAGCAGCCTCACAGGATCGAGATGTCGGAGTTGTCCCCGACCATGAAGCGGTACGCACGTGGCTGGCGGTCGCCGCGGCGTACGGTGACGTTGCGCCCGAGCAGCGAGGACTCCATCCGGCCGTCGAGGTCTGAGACGGTGCAGCCGGCGAGCAGGATCGAGTGCTCGACCTCGGCGCCCGAGATCGAGCAGTTCTCGCCGATCGCCGTGTAGGGGCCGATGTAGCAGTCGCACAGCTGTGCCCCCGCGCCGATCACCGCAGGCCCGCGCACGGTCGTGCGCTCCAGACGAGCGCCCGCCTCGATCACCACGCGCCCATCCACCTGGGAGTCGATCAGCTCGCCCTCCACTCGCTCGGTCAGGTTGTCGAGAATCAGCCGGTTGGCCTCCAACATGTCCTCAAGACGCCCAGTGTCCTTCCACCAACCCCGCACGATATGCGGCTCGACCCTCAGCCCACCATCCACAAGATGCTGGATCGCATCAGTGATCTCCAGCTCCCCACGGGCCGAAGGCTCGATCGCACGGGCAGCCTCGTGGATACCAGCGGTGAACATATACACGCCCACCAGCGCCAGGTCGGTGGCGGGCTTCTCGGGCTTCTCGACCAAGCGCACCACGCGACCCGGCTCGCCAGGGGTGGCCGCATCTGGCACCGCAAGCTCGGCAACACCAAAATTCTCAGGGTCAGGCACGGGGGTCAGCAGGATCAGGGCATCCGGCTCGTGCTCGCGGAAGGCCGCCACCAAGTCGGAGATCCCGCCCTGCAGGAGGTTGTCACCCAGATACATCACAAACGGGCTCTCGCCCAGGAACGGCTCGGCGGTCAGCACCGCATGGGCCAGACCAAGCGGCTCGTCCTGCACGACATAGGTGATCTCGATCCCGAACTTGGAACCGTCACCGGCCGCTTCGCGGATCTCCTGACCGGTCTCCGGAGCGATGATGATCCCGACCTCCTCGATTCCCGCCTGAGCCATCGCCTCGATCCCATAGAACAGCACGGGCTTATTGGCGACCGGCACGAGCTGCTTGGCACTCGTATGCGTAATCGGGCGCAGACGCGTACCCTTGCCCCCGGAGAGGATCAGTCCCTTGAGCGGCTGCACTGCCAGTAAGATATAGACATGCGGCTCGCACACCGCGTAGGGGGACTGGTGATAACCGCAGCCTTCGTGGGCAGCGCGCTTGCGGGTTGCGGAAGCGGCTCGTCTTCGACTCTGAAGAATCCGGGGACGCAGGGAGTCGAAGCTCTCAGAGAGGAAATCCGCTCAGCCCTGGAAGCTCACGACACCAAGAAGCAATGCGAACTCTTCGCCCCCGCCCTGGTTCGGGAATACGGCGAAACGATCGCCGCTTGTGCCGCGAAGGTCAAGGAAGGCAACTACCCCTACCCTAAAAATCCGAAGGCCTTTGTAGCTGGTGGCGCGATTGAACTATCGGGCAACCAGGCGGTGTACCAGCGACCCAGCGGCACATCAAAGCTCTTCGCGGCCGTTTACGCGGAAGGCAGCTGGAAAGTCGTGCCAGACGGCGAATAAGGCTCAGCACGGCCCCCGGCCAGCTCGGAGGTCAGTAGAGGCCGCCGAGCTTGCGATGATCCCAACTCGCCCGGCGACGCTCGATGAACTCGAGCCCCACGCGCTTGGCCGCCTGGGCAGAGACCACATCGCGCATCTCTGCCGGCAACGTCGCCGGCGGCTGCTCACCGCGCGGGACCGAGTTTGCAAGCAGGATCTCCCCACCCAACACAGCCACCAGCTCGAGCTCGCGATGGATGACCACGTCGCACTCGAGCATCACTCCGCGCAACTCCTGGTACTCCTCCGCCGCCTCGAGGAGCAACGTCGCGCGGGGATCACGTTCGAGATTGCGCACCTTCTGCGAAGCCCCATACGTCCACGCCCAGATCCGCAGGGTGGGCGGGGCCGATCCGCCCGTGGGCACCTCGCGTAGCACATACCAGAGCGGCATCAGGTGCGGCCACCCCTGCGGGCCGACGGTCGCGCAGGTGACGATGCGCTCGTCGGCCAGAAACGCTGCGACCTCCGCGCCTGACATCTTGATCTGCTCGCGGCGGCTCACATCATCCCAGAGCCGGCACGGCGTGGGCCTCGCGCAGCTTTGCCACCGCCGCGCGCACTGCCTCTCGCGCGTCCTTGGGCTCGAGCACCGCGGCATCGCCGGCTTCCTTGAGAATCTCCCGCACCAGCCAGTCGGTGCCGGCGAAGCTCAGCTCGACCACGACCGAGCCGTCGCCGCGCTCCTCCACGACCCGCCGCGCCTCGCGCGCCCAGCGCGCGCGTGAAGGAAAGACAAGCACCCGCGCCGCGCGCGAGGTCTCGACCTCGCCCGTGCGCAGCCAGCCGTCGACCTCCGCCGCCGGATCGACCTCCGGCCGCGGCTCGAAGCGCTCCTCGGTGACGCCCACGCGCTTGATCCGATCCAGGCGGAAGTGACGCATCGCGTCACGCTCGGGATCAAACGACGCCACGTACCAGCCCTCGCGACCGTTCGTCAGCGCATACGGCTCGACCCTACGCTCGACAATCTGGTCCTCGTTCTCCTTGTAATACTCCAGCTCGATAATCCGCCGCTCGACGATCGCGGTCGAGACCACCCTGGCCACCTCAGAGTCATCGCCTCCGGCGTGGGCGACCTGCAAGCCCTGCTCCATCGGGTCCTCGCCGAGTGCCGCGACGATCTTCTCCCGGGCGGAGGTGAGCGAGCCCTCCGGGATGTGCTCCCCGATCAGGTCGATCGCCGCCACCAGCGCCTTCGCCTCGACGGGCAACAGCCGCGCGGGGCGGTCGAAGTTGTCGCTGTAAGGCTCTGGGTCGACCTCGATCTCGCCCTCCTCCTCCTTGATCTCTGCATAAAGCACATACGAGCCGCCGCCGAAGTTGACGACGTTCAGGACGTTCACGTCCTCGCGCAGCTCCTCGTCCGAGAGCTGCAACCGCTCGCACACCTCGGCGATCTTCACCCGACCGAGCCCCCCCGGCTGTGCGCCTCCCGCTCGCCCGGCTTGGATCAGGATGCTCGCGAGCGTCACCAACCGTGCGAAGCGCTCCGGCCGGATCGCGGTCTCACCACCACGGGCCGTGGATCCCTCACCGTTCCTCGCGCCCTCAGCACCCCCTCGGCTGGATGTGCGTGCGGGTGCGGAGGCGTGCGCCTTCCCACCGGCGCTGTCGGCATCTCCCGTATCCGGCAGAACCTCGCTGTGGTGCTTCTCCAGCGACTCCACCCGCCGCTGTAACTCCTCGGTCAACTCCTCCGGACCCAGCAGGCGCGCGTGCGCGCCGAGGCCGAGTACCCACGAGATGATGCCGCGCAGGTTGGAATAGCTGGTCAGGAAGATCCTGTCGCCGTCGTCTGCCTCTCGAAGCTCGCCGTAGCGGCCGAAGTGGCGTTCGATCTGCCAGGCGATCCGCTCGGAGATCAACACCTCCGCCACGCCCCGCTCCTCGCCCAGCTGCCAGTCCGCGCGGTTGGCGTACGCGCGCGGGTCGAAGTCCGCCGGGCGGCGGAAATCGTGCTCGGCCTTGGTCGCGTAGGACACCTTCCCGCGGATGCGCGACAAGCGGAACACGCGTAGCGCCTTGCGCTCGTGCGCATACCCGAGCAGATAGAACTGGCCGCCCTGGAACAGCAGGTGATATGGGTCGACGCGGCGCGCGCCCACCTCGTCGCGCTCCATCGTGTAGTAGTCGAAGGTGATCGTCTTGTTGCGGAAGATCGCCGTCTCCACCTTCGCCAAACGCGCTGAGAGGTCGTGACCGCCGGCTGAGGCCGTGATGCCGAGCGCGACCGATTGCTGCTCGGGTGCCCGCAAGGGGCTGGGACGCCCCCAGGTGATTTGCTGCAGCGCCAACCGCAGTGGCTCGGCGTAGGCGAATTCGCCGTCGAG
>PLBZ01000063.1 GCA_003134675.1 Solirubrobacterales bacterium | reverse complement strand
GGCAACATGGTGGACCTCGACTCCAACCCCACGAAGCTGATCGAGATCGTCGAGGTGGGCAAGCAGCTCCTGATAACCCGAGGCGCGCTCACGACCTTCTCGATCGCCAACGACGTGGCCAAGTACTTCGCGATCCTGCCCGCTGTCTTCATCGGCACGTACGCAGCCGGCGGGGTGGGTGGCGGACAGGAATCAAAGGGGCCGCTGCACGTGCTCAACGTGATGGGCCTCGGCACCCCGCGCTCGGCGATCGTCTCCGCGATCATCTTCAACGCGATCGTGATCCCGCTGCTGATCCCGCTGTCGCTGCGCGGCGTGCGCTACCGGCCGATCGGCGCCAGCGCGCTATTGCGGCGCAACCTGTGGATCTACGGCCTCGGCGGGATCATCGCGCCGTTCATCGGCATCAAGCTGATCGACCTGATAGTCCACAATCTCCTGGGTGGATGACGCACGCGGCCATCTGAAGGTGTTTATTGGCATGGCTCCGGGTGTGGGGAAGACCTATCGCATGCTGCAGGAGGGCGCCGCCGAAGCGGAGAGCGGGCGCGACGTGGTGGTCGGTTATCTGGAGTCCCACGGACGCGCCGAGACGGTGGCCCAGGCGGAGGGGCTCGAGACGATCCCACGCAGGGAGGTTCGCTACCGGGATAAACCGCTCGAGGAGATGGACCTGCCAGCGGTGCTCGCGCGCAGGCCCGAGCTGTGCTTGATCGACGAGCTCGCGCACACCAACGCGCCCGGGGTCGAGCACGAGAAGCGCTATGAGGACGTGCGCGACGTGCTGGAGGCGGGAATCGATGTGTTCTCGACCGTCAACGTCCAGCACCTGGAGAGCCTCAACGACCAGGTCACCCAGCTCACGGGCTCGCGCACGCGCGAGACGATTCCCGACGAGGTGCTCTCAGCCGCCGATGAGGTCGTGCTGATCGATCTCACCCCAGAGGCGCTGATCGCGCGCCTGCGCGCGGGCAAGGTCTATCGACCCGAGCGCGTGCCGGCGGCGCTCAACAACTTCTTCAAGATCGAGAACCTCTCGGCGCTACGCGAGACGGCGCTGCGCCAGGTCGCTGAGGACGTCGAGGTCAAGCGACTGATCCGTGAGCCGCGCCCGCTCGTGCGCCGCGACGAGGAGGGCCTGGCCGCTCCGCTTGAGCCGGCGCCGCAAACGATCGCCGAGCGGCTGCTGGCGCTCGTGACGTTGGCGCCGGACTCCGAGCGGGTCGTGCGGCGAGCCTGGCGCTCGGCTCAACGCCTGCACGCCGAGCTCGACGTGCTCGTCGTGCGCCCGACTGGCCGGGCGGGTGGGCACACCAGTCAAGAGGATCGCAAACAGCTGGAGGAGCTCCGCCGGCTCGTTGCGATGCTCGGCGCGCGCCTGCGCGTCGAGGAAGGCGAGGACGTAGCCGCTGCCGCGATCCGCTTGGCGCGCGCTCTCGGCAGCACTTACGTGCTGCTCGGCACACCTTCCCCGCGCCGGGGCCTGGCCCGGGTCGGGGACTCGCTGCTTACACGTCTGCTGCGCGGACTGCCGGGCGTCGACATACGCATCATCGCCGACCCGGCGCTGCGCGAAGAGCCGGCCGAGGAAGAGCCTTCGGGGGCAGACGGACCACCGGCGTAGCCACCCAGCTCGTTTCGCAGCCATACGGCGACCAGCGCCAGCAGGCCCGCCACGGCCGCGATCGGCGCGAGCGTGCGCAGCGGATAACGGCTGCCTTTGTGGAGGGCCAGGTTCAAGGCCGTGTGGTCACCGGCTCCGACGATGGACAGCAGGCCACGATGGTCGATGCCGAGCAGTGTCGGCGCGAGCGTCGCGAACGCGCACCAGGCGGCGAGCGCCAGCAGCCCCGCGCCAAGGGTGCGGGCGGACAGGCGCAGGCGCGGGGTCGCCCTCGCCGCGAGGAGCAGGGCCGCCGCGGCGGCGAGGAAGAACGGCCAGATCGCGCCCCATCCGCGGCCGGCGCCGAAGGCGGAGGCGATCGTCGGCTGGAATTCGCCTCCTTCGAGCAGCCGACCCCACACGACGGTCTCCGTCTCATAGCCGACGAGCGGGTGGGTGATCGTGGCGACCACGGCGACGGCGATCGACGCCCCCGCGAGCGCCAGCGTCGGTCCCGGCAGGCGTCTGAGCGCGAGGGCGATCGGGAAGCCCAGGAACGGGAGCACCGTGATCAGGAAGCGCGGGCCCATCGAGCCGCCGCCGAAGGGCAGGTAGTAGCCCGAGTCATAGCCCAGGTAGCAGATGCAGACGGCCGCGATCACAAGCGCCTCCGCGCGCCGCCCGCGTCGGTACAGCAGCACCGTCCCCACGCCCCCCATTGCCAGCACGGGGGAGAGCGTGAGCAACCCGCGCGAGTCGAACAGGAGCGTTGCCAGCACCGGCAGGCTAGGCGCCGAGATGCCGAAGAAGCCCTTCTGCTGCTGGGGGATGTTCGAGTAGGCGAGGTGCGTCCAGGATCCGAAGGCGGCGTGGTTGTAGAGCAGTAGCGGCACGATCCCGACCACACCGCCCGCGATATAGGCGCCCGCGCGGCGCAGCACGCCGATCGGAGTCAGGGTGTCGCGCCGTGAGAGCAGGTAGAGCCCGAGCACGAGCGCGACAAAGAACAGCGGGTACTCGGATGCGACCGCATACCCCATCGCCAGGCCGGCTAACGCAAGCAGCATGGGGCTTGGCGGTCCGTCGCGCTCGCGCACCATGATCGCGAACGCGGCGAAGCCGAGCATCGCCGCGAAGACGTGCGAGAACAGCAGCGTCGAGAACGGGAGCACCATCGTTCCGAGGCCGACCACGACCGCGGCCGCCGCGCCGTAGCCGGGCTGCAAGCGCTCTGCGACGCGCCACACGAGCAGCAGCAGCACCAGCCCCGGGAGCACGCTGCCCCACAGACCGACGAAGTCGATCATCTCGTCTTCGCCGCGCAGAGCCTGCGAGCGGCGCGCGAGCGCCGGGCCGCCTACGCCCTTCAGCGTCTCGTAGAACGGAAGTGAGTAGATCGCCAGGCCCGGCGCCCGGGCCGAGTACCAGTGGCCCTTGTAGAACGCCTTGTCTTTCGTGGGGTAGGGCCCGTAGTCGATCGTCGTGCGCCCCGCGTCCAGGGCGCGGATCAGGTCGTAGTGGGAACTCTGGTTGTCTGACCAGTTCTGGAACATCGTCGCGAACGCCACACCCACCAGCAGGATCGCCGCGAGCGCCTGGCGTGTGCTCATGAGTGCAGTGCCGCCGGTCCGGGACCGATCTCGTAGATGACCAGCGATCCGACCCTCGTGCGAGTCACGCCGAGCCCAGCCACCGATTTCGCCGCCGCGGCGGCGGTGTCGGGAGGCTCTGCCAAGGCGTAGCCGACGATTCCCGGCAGCTTTGGCATCTTCAGGTGAAGAACCACGGTGCGGATTCCGTAGTAGCGCAGCTTCTCGATGCTCGCGCGATCGGGAAAGCCCTTCATGCCTCCGCGCAGGTCATCGACTGCGGTGATGTCGAAGGTGCTGTTGCCGACGGGGATCTTGTAGAAGCCATCGGTCGAGAAGTACTGCCAGACGCGGTCGGCGGCTCCGTCGGTGGGGAGGTCCAGGAGCGGTCCGGGTAGGCCGATCTCCGCCCGCGCCGGCTGTGGGACGACCGGGTGGGCGAGATGCCCCGCGCCTTCGCCCACGAGGCCGACGAGCAGCACGGCGCCGAGCAGCGCGGGCAGCGCCCGCAGCGAGTGGCGCTTGCCCCAAGCGCCGATGCGCAGCACGAGCAGCTGGGCGCCGGCGCCGGCGAGCAGGGCGTAGAAGAGCGTCCCCGTCGTGAAGACCCTGCCCGGCACACGCACGCCATTCCAGCCCGGGGCGTAGTCGTACATCAGGCGGTAGGGGTAGCCGGCGCCGGTCAGCCCGAAGCCGAGTGCGAGGATCGAGCAGGTGAGGATCCCCGCGGCCAGCCCGAGGCGTAATCGCCGCGTGTATATCGACCCGCCCACCCCGGCCAGGCCGATCAGCGCGAGCACGAGGACCAGGCCGCCGGGGAAGAACACGCTCTCGTTCTTGGAGTGAACTTTCGCGCGCATCCCCGCGGTGGCGCCGCCCCACACGCGATTCTCCGAGGAGGCGGCTAGGAGCGCGGCTGGGCCGGCGGAGTAGTTTTTTACTTCCTTGATCGTGCGTTTCGCCGTCGGGTACTCGCTGGCGACCTTCAGGTAGGGCCGTGCCTGGTAGATCGCCACCACGCCGAAGATCGCCATCCCGGCGCAGGTCACGGCCACCAGACGCCGTGGCAACGTCGGGCGACCGATCGGAGATCGGCCAGCACGCCACCAGTACCACAGCGCCAGCAGCGCGAGGATGCCGATCAGATAGCTGTACTGCAGACCGAGCGTGAACCCGAGGCTCACCTGCCAGGCCGACACCAGCCAGCCGGCGAGCACGAGCTTGGATGAGCCACGCCGGTAGCCGCGCAGCAGCAGGAACAGCGCGAGCGCGATCCCGCCGCTCGAGATCACATGCAGGTGCCCCGCCTCGGTCACGCGGTAGGGCGCGTAAGCAAAGGCCGCGCCCACCGCCCCGGCGGCGAGCCGGTGCAGGCCGAGCTCGCGTCCCAGCAGATAAGCCCCGATGAAGCACAGCGACCATGCAAATCCGAACAGCAGGTTGTAACGGACCAGCGCGGCGACCGTGCCGTGCCCGAAGAACGCGGCCGGGCCATACCCGAGCAGCGAATCCGAGAAGGCGAGGCTCAGCGGATGGGGGTAGAAGACGTTCGCATTGAACAGGTGAAGGGGGTCGTGCAGCATCGCGTGACCGACCCAGGCGATCTGCCAAGCGGTGCGCACCGGGTCGCCCAGGTCCGGTGCGATCCGGCTCGGCAGGTGTAGGACCAGTGGCCAGCTCGTGAGGATGGCGAGGAGCATCCCGACAACTGCGACCCACAGCACCTCGGCGCGCCCCAGTGAGGGGGAAGGCGCCCAGCGGGCAGGTTGCTTGGCGGCAGGAGAGGGCACCGGCGTGTCGAGGAGCGCAGTCGCCATCGAAGCGGGCAGCATATGGGAGCCGTCCGGTGTGGCGCGCAATCGGAGGATATGTCCTTTGCGGCGTACGATCGAGGTCTTCTTGGGCCATTCCGGGGTGGGGATCTGCGTCACACTGATCGAATGCGAGTCTTGGTGGTCGGGTCCGGGGGTGTGGGGGCGGCGTTTGCGGCGATCGCTCAGCGGCGAGGAGCCTTCACCGAGGTCGTGATGGCCGATGTCGCGCTCGAGCGTGCCCAGGCGGTAGCCGATCGGCTCGGAGAGCCCGACCGCTTCAGCGCCGAGCGCGTCGACGCCTCGAGCAAGGCCGATCTCCTCGCGCTGATCGGTGCTGTCAAGCCCGACGCGGTGCTCAACGCCTGCGACCCTCGCTTCAACGAGCCGATCTTCGACGCCGCGTTCGAGGCCAAGGTCACCTACCTCGACATGGCGATGACGCTTTCCCACCCTCATCCGGAGCGTCCCCACGAGCTGCCCGGCACGATGCTCGGCGAGTATCAGCTTGCCAGGCACGAGGCCTGGGAGCAGGCCGGTCTGCTCGCGCTCGTCGGGATCGGCGTGGAGCCAGGTCTGTCTGACATCTTCGCCCGCTACGCCGCCGAGGAGCTGTTCTCGAGCATCGATGAAATCGGGGTGCGTGACGGCGCTGACCTGGTCGTCGAGGGCTATGACTTCGCNNCTGAACCCGCCGCTCGTGTGGGAGCGCGAGCGCGGCTTCTACACGACCCCGCCGTTCTCCGAGCCAGAGGTGTTCGAGTTCCCCGAGGGCATTGGGCCGGTGCAGTGCGTGAACGTCGAGCACGAGGAGGTCGTGCTGATCCCCCGCTGGGTCGACTGTGACCGGGTGACCTTCAAGTACGGCCTCGGCCAAGAGTTCATCGATGTGCTCGAGACCCTGCACAAACTGGGCCTTGACTCGACCGAGCCCGTAGAGGTGCGCGGCGTAAAGGTGGCCCCCCGCGATGTGCTCGCCGCGGTACTGCCGGACCCTGCCACTCTCGGCGAGCGGATGACCGGCCGCACGTGCGCCGGCACCCTGGTCACGGGAACCGGCAAGGACGACCAGCCTCGCGCCACCTACCTCTACCACGTGGTCGACAACGAGCGCACGATGCGCGAGTACGCGACTCAGGCCGTGGTGTGGCAGACGGCGATCAACCCCGTCGTCGCGCTCGAGCTGCTCGATCGGGGGGAGTGGAAGGGCGCGGGCGTGCTCGGCCCCGAGGCATTCCCACCTAAGCCGTTCCTGGAGCTGCTCGAGCAGTACGGCGCGCCGCACGGGCAGACGGAGTTGCCGCCCTCCTAGAAATCGACCGCCGCCGGCACAGGTCCGGTTGGCGGCGGCTGGTCGAGTACGTCAGGGGGCGCGGTTTCGGTCTTGCGCGAGAAGAACTCCTTGAAGTAGGGCCGCGACACGATCATGATGATCGCGCCGAGGATCATCCCGCCGATGCCCATCCACAGCGGCAGCGTGATGCCGAGGATCGGCTTGGATTCGACGTTGGCCGTTTCGGAGTAGTAGAACGCGGCCTTGATCCCTATTCCGAAGAGCATCAGGCCGCCGATCAACGGGCCGAGTCCGAGGAGCAGGAAGTTACGTGCGCTCTTGCCCAGCTCGCGGCGGTAGTAGACAGCGCAAGCGATCCCGGTGAAGCCGTAGTAGAAGCAGATCGGGAAGCCGATCGCCGTGAGCGAGTCGGCGAGCACGCTTGAGGAGAGCAGCAGCAGGGCTATCGTGACCATGATCGACAGGGCGCCGAAGCCGAGCGTCGAGACGGTTGGCGTGAGGTAGCGTTTGTGGACCCGGGAGAGCAGGGCCGTAACGGCTTTCCAGTGCGCCATGGAGAGCGTCGTGCGGGCGGTCGGCAGGATCGTCGTCTGGGTTGAGGCGGACGCCGAGGTGAGCACTGCAATGATCAGCAGCTTGTTCAGGGGTTCGCCGAACACGCCCGTCCCGAGCGCCTTGAGGATGTCTTCCTGGTTGGCTTCGTTGGAGAGGAAGCCAACCCCGTGGAAGGACTGGGCGGCTGCGGAGACGACGACGTAGATCAGCACGAGCAGGATCGTGGACATGACCGCGGCTTTGCCCGGGCCCTCGGCCGGGTCCTCGGACTCCTCGTTAACGGCCACACCGGAGTCCCAGCCCCAGTAGATGAAGACCGCGAGCAGCAGCGCGACGACCAGGTCGCCGAAGCTCATCGCGAAGGGGTTGATCCAATCGAGTGACGGCTTGATCGAGCCGCTCGGCGGGTGGCTGCCGTAGACCTTGACGAAGGCGACCACCGCGAACAGCCCGAGGATGAAGACCTCGGCGCTGAGCAGGAACTGCTGGATGCGCGCCGAGAGCTCGATGCCGCGGTAGCAGATCCAGGTCATGATCGCGATCCACAGGACCGCAGCTACGACGATCGCCGCTTTGGATTCGCCGAGTTCGGTGAAGCCGAAGAGCTGGAAGGTGTAGATCGCCGCGATGTCCGCCAGCGAGGCCATCACGATCACGTCGGAGAGGAAGATCGCCCAGCCGTTCAGCCAGCCCGTGGACGGCCCGAACGTGCGTGTGGTCCACGCGAACGTTGTGCCCGCATCGGGGTCGGCGCGGTTGAAGTATTTGTAGGCCGAGGCGACGAGCAGCATCGGCACGAACGCCACAAGCATTACCGCCGGCGCGTGCACGCCGACGCCTTTGACCACGACGATGAACCCCAGCGTCGCCGCCAGCGAGTAGG
This sequence comes from Solirubrobacterales bacterium, assembly GCA_003134675.1. GTDB lineage: Bacteria > Actinomycetota > Thermoleophilia > Solirubrobacterales > Solirubrobacteraceae > Palsa-744. The sequence continues at coordinate 19,053 of PLBZ01000063.1, read as the reverse complement.
CAGGCGCCGTCGAGGCCACGCCGATCACGATGTTCGACAGGTAGCCGATCGCGTTTTTCTTCAACCCCTTGTCCATCACGCCCGGCTCTTCAGGCGCTCCTGGTGTGGCTGCGCTGACGGTGGCCATCCCCTGCTCCTCTCTCGCTGGTGTGACAGAAGTTACGTCGTCCACCAGCTGCAGGCAAGGGGCGCGATCCCCAAAACGTACAGCTGATGTTGTACGTCTCGTACAACGACTGGAACGCTTGTTGAACGTGCAGTGCCTTGAGCAGGACATCCTGGCGGAGTAGCGTTGTCCTGTATGTCTAGCGATCTTCAGGAGCAGGCGAAGCGCCACTTGTGGATGCACTTCACGCGCATGGGGGCCTACGAGGACAGCGAGGTCCCGGTGATCGTGCGCGGCGACGGGTGCTACGTGTACGACGAGCACGGCAAGCGCTACCTCGACGGGCTCTCGGCGCTGTACTGCGTGAACATCGGTCACGGCCGCGCCGAGCTGGGGCAGGCCGCTGCCCGGCAGGCGCAGGAGCTCGGCTTCTACACCAACTGGAGTTACGCCCACCCGCGCTCGATCGAGCTGGCCGCGCGGATCGCAGCGCTTGCGCCGGGAAATCTCAACCGTGTGTTCTTTACCTCCGGCGGCTCGGAGGCGGTCGAGTCGGCGTGGAAGCTCGCAAAGTCCTACCACGCCGTGCGCGGCGAGCCGACTCGCCACAAGCTGATCTCGCGCCACCTCGCCTACCACGGGACTTCGATGGGGGCCTTGACGGCGACCGGCGTGCCGGCGTTGCGCACGCCGTTCGAGCCGCTCACTCCGGGTGGGCACCACGTGCCCAACACGAACTCCTACCGCTGGAGCGAGGACCGCGATCCCCTGTGGGCGGCGGATGCGATCGAGGAGGCGATTCTTTTTGAGGGCCCATCCACCGTTGCGGCGGTGATCCTCGAGCCGGTGCAGAACAGCGGCGGCTGCTTCGTTCCCCAGGACGGCTATTTCCAGCGCGTGCGCGAGATCTGCGATCGCCACGGCGTGCTGTTGATCTCCGACGAGGTGATCTGCGCGTGGGGCCGTCTCGGTCACTGGTTCGGATGTGAACGATTCGACTATCGACCGGACATGATCACGATGGCGAAGGGCCTCACCTCTGCCTACGCGCCTTTGGGCGCGGTCCTCGCCGGTGATCACATCGCTGAGCCGTTCCTCCATGGCACGGAGACCTTCACCCACGGCTTCACCTTCGGCGGGCACCCGATGGCGTGCGCTGTTGCTCTGGCGAACATCGACGTGATGGAGCGCGAGGATCTGTGCGGGCATGTGCGCGCTAACGAACTTCGCTTCCGTGAGATGCTCGAGAGCCTGCGCGATCTGCCGATCGTCGGTGATGTGCGCGGCGCCGGCTACTTCCAGGCGATCGAGCTCGTCAAGGATCGTGACTCAAAGCTCACGTTCGATCACGAGGAGTCAGAGCTTCTGCTGCGCGGCTTTCTCTCCGGCGAGCTGTTCTCACGCGGGTTGATCTGCCGGACCGACGACCGCGGCGACCCGGTCGTTCAGCTCTCGCCGCCGCTGATCGCGGGCGAGGAGCAGTTCGCCGAGATCGAGTCGATCCTGCGCCCCGTGCTGAGCGAGGCCTGGAAGCGGATAGGGAGATGGAGCTCACAGTAGAGAGCCTGATCGCGGAGCTCGGGCTGACGCTCATCTGCGGGCAGGAGTCAGCTCAGGCGCACGTGCGCTGGGTTCACAGCACCGAGCTGCTCGATCCGACGCCGTGGCTGAAAGGGGGCGAGTTACTGCTGAGCATGGGGATTCAACTGGAGGGGGCGAAGGCGCAACGCGAACTGGTCGACCGCCTCGCCGATCGGGAGATCGCCGGTCTGGGATTCGGCACGGGCTTCACCCACAAGCGGGTGCCCGCGGCGCTCCTGAGCGCCGCCCGCAAGCGTTCGTTCCCGCTGTTCGAGGTTCCCTACGAGCTGCCGTTCATCGCGATCACCGAGCGGGCCTTCGCGCAACTCCTGGACGAGCGCTACGAAATGCTCCAGCGCAACATGGTGGGCGACGTGCTGGCCGAGGCGCTCACCGGGCATCTCTACCCCGAGGAGCTGCAGGCGCGGTTGCGCCCCTTCGGAATCGGCGAGCAGGTCGCCGTCCTGGCTTTCGCGCCGCCTGACCCAACGGCTGCAGCGGCGCTGCTGGAACGGATACTGGAGCGAGAGGGGGTGCACAACCTCGTGGCGATCCGCGCGGGGCTCCTGTGCGCGGTGATCGAGGCGGACGGGCTCCGGGATGGGTGGGATCCAATCGATCTGGCGCGCAAGGTCCGCTCAGAGCTTGCCGAGCGCTTCGGCGAGGTCAGAGCGGCCGCGAGCCGTCCAGCCGCGACGCACTCGCTGCGGCTCAGCTTCCACGAGGCACGCTGCGCGCTGGAGGCCGTGCGGTTGCAGAACGGCGACGCGCCCGAGGTTGCCTCCTATCGCGATCTCGGCGCCTTCCAGCTGCTGCTCTCCCTGCAGGACGACGACGCGCTGATCTCCTACTGCCGTGGCGTGCTCGGCCCGGTCGAGCAGGGTGAGGGCCGGTACGGCGATGAGCTGCTGCGCTCGCTCGACGTGTTCATCGAACACAACGGCCACTGGGAGAAGGCCGCGAACGCGCTCTACTGTCACCGCCACACGCTGCGCTATCGCATCCGTCGCGTCGAGCAGCTGACCGGGCGTGACTTCTCCCAGGCGCGCGACCGCATCGAGTTCTGGCTGGCCCTGCGAGGAAGGGAGTTGGCACGATGAAAATTGGCGTTCCGAGTGAGATCAAGCCAGACGAGTACCGCGTCGCGATAACTCCGGCGGGCGTGCGTGAACTCACCGCACGCGGCCATGAGGTGCTGGTGCAGGCAGGGGCGGGGTTGGGCAGCGCGATGACTGACGAGCAGTTTCAGGCGCAGGGCGCGCGGATCGTGCCGGATGCCGAGGCGGTGTTCGGGGAGGCCGAGCTCGTGCTCAAGGTGAAGGAGCCTCAACCCTCAGAGGTGGGGATGCTGCGGAAGGGGCAGACGCTGTTCACCTACCTGCACCTGGCGGCCGAGCCCGAGCTGGCGCGCGGCTTACAGCGCTCGGGTGCGACATGCATCGCCTATGAGACGGTCGAGGACGCAGGCGGCCGGCTGCCGCTGCTGGCGCCGATGAGCGAGGTGGCCGGCAAGATCGCCACGCAGGCGGGGGCGTTCATGCTCGAGAAGCCGCTCGGCGGTCGCGGGATCCTGCTGGGCGGCGTGCCGGGCGTGGCGGCGGCGACGGTGCTCGTGATCGGTGGCGGCGTGGTGGGAATGAACGCGGCGTTCATCGCGATCGGGATGCAGGCCGACGTGTTCGTGTTCGATCGCTCGATCGACCGTTTGCGCGAGCTGGAAGTGGCGTTCGGCGGAGGGGCCTCGACGGTTTACTCCTCGACGCTCGCGATCGAGGAGATGCTGCCGCTCGCCGACCTCGTGATCGGCGCGGTGCTGATCCATGGCGGGCGCGCGCCGCATGTCGTTACACGCGAGCAGCTCGGCCTGATGAAGCGTCACGCGGTGCTCGTGGACGTGTCGATCGACCAGGGCGGATGCTTTGAGAGTTCTCATCCCACCACGCACTCCGATCCGACGTTCGAGGTGGAAGAGATCACGCACTACTGCGTGACGAACATGCCGGGGGCGGTCCCCATCACCTCGACTTATGCGCTCACCAACGCCACCCTCCCCTACGTACTGGCGCTGGCCGAGCATGGCGTGGATGGTGCGCTGGAGAAGGACCCCGGCCTGCGTCTGGGGCTCAACGTGCGTGACGGTGAGATCACCTATCGGGCCGTGGCGGAAGCGCTCGGCACCTGACGAGCAATGAGGAGAAGCTGAGATGGCCACGACGCCGGGCACCCTCCAGAACTTCATCGACGGTGAGCTGCGCTCCTCTGAGGGGGACAGCGAACCGATACTGAATCCCGCTACCGGAGAGGAGCTGGCGCGGGCGCCACAGTCAACCGCCGAGGATGTCGACCGCGCCGTGCTGGCCGCGCGCCGGGCGTTTGACGGCTGGTCGAACACGACCCCGGCGCAGCGTGCGCAGGCGCTGTTGGCGATGGCCGATCTGATCGAGGAGCACGGCGAGGAGATCGCGCGCCTGGAGGCGCTGAACGCGGGCAAGCCGATCGAAGCGGTCTCCAATGACGAGCTTCCAGTGATGGCCGACAACCTCCGCTTCTTCGCCGGCGCCGCGCGCTGCCTGGAGGGAAGGGCGGCGGGCGAGTACATGGGGGGTTACACCTCTTTCACTCGCCGCGAGGCGGTCGGGGTGATCGGGCAGGTGACCCCGTGGAACTACCCGCTGATGATGGCCATCTGGAAATTCGCCCCGGCGATCGCGGCAGGCAACACGGTCGTGCTGAAGCCGGCGGAGACGACGCCGATGACGACTGTGCGGCTGGCCGAGCTGGCGGCGGAGATCCTCCCCAAGGGAGTTCTGAACGTGGTCATGGGCCCCGGACAGCCAACGGGCGAGGCGCTGATCAACCACCCCGACGTCGACATGCTCGCGCTGACGGGGTCGGTGGACACGGGCAAGCACTTCGCCCGCACCGCTGCGGACACCCTCAAGCGGGTGCACCTGGAGCTCGGAGGCAAGGCGCCGGTGATCGTGTTCGACGACGTCAGCCTTCAGAGCGCGCTGGAAACGATCGCCGGCACCGGCTATTACAACGCTGGGCAGGACTGCACGGCGGCAACGCGCGTGCTGGCCTCGAGCAAGGTCTACGACAATGTGGTCTCCGGCCTGGCCGAGCAGGCCAAAGGGCTCCTGATCGGGGATACGCTCGCCCCCGACACGACCCTCGGCCCCGTCAACTCCCAGCGCCAGCGCGAGCGCGTGTCCGGCTTTTTGCAGCGTAGGCCCGACCACGCCGAGATCGTGACCGGTGGCAACGAGCCCGATCGACCCGGCTTTTACCTCGAGCCGACCGTGGTCGCCGGCCTGCGCCAGGACGACGAGATGATCCAGCGAGAGATCTTCGGCCCGGTCATTACCGTCCAACCGTTCACTGACGAGGAGCAGGCTATCCAGTGGGCCAACGCCACTCGCTACGGGTTGGCTTCCTCCGTTTGGACACGAGACGTGGGTCGTGCGCTGCGCGTCTCTAAGGCTCTGCGTTTCGGCTGCGTGTGGATCAACGATCACATTCCGCTCGTCTCAGAGATGCCCCACGGCGGCTTCAAGGAGTCCGGCTACGGCAAGGACCTGAGCGTGTACTCCCTGGAGGACTACACGGTTGTGAAGCATGTGATGGCAAGCCTGGAGTAGTTCCGGTCGGCGCATGCGCCGACCGGCCGAGCGGTGCATGCACCGCTCGGAGGGAACCGCGCATGCGCGGTTCCCGGCATGCCCGCATGCGGGCATGACCATCACACCCTGCTACGGTCCTCCTACCGGGCGGCGACGTCGCCCGCGAGGTTCTTGTCTTTGTTGGCGCTCGAAGTGCGCGGATGGGGCCAGTCGAATCTCCATCCGTACAAGCGGCCGTAGGGTCGCCAGAAGGAGCATCACCAACATGGAGCATCAAACGTTCGCCGATCTCGGCGTGTCCGTCCTCGTCGCGAGTGAGCTCGCCAAGCGCGAGATCACCCAGCCGTTCGCCGTTCAGAAGATGGTCATACCCGACGTACTCGCGGGCCACGACCTGCTGGCCCAGTCGCCGACCGGGTCGGGCAAGACGCTTGCATTCGGGATCCCGATGATCGAACGCCTGCACGGCACCAACGTGCGCCCCTCGGCGCTCGTGCTGGCGCCGACGCGCGAGCTGGCAGCGCAGATCGTCGACGATCTGCGCGACATCGCCCACGCCCGTGCACTCTCGATCGCGGCCGTTTACGGGGGCGCCGGGATCGTCAAGCAGGCGCGGATCGCCGCGCGCGCCCACATCCTCGTCGCCACGCCGGGTCGCCTGCTCGATCTGATCGATCGGCGCGACGTATCGCTCGACCGCGTCAGGCTGCTCGTGCTCGACGAGGCCGACCGGATGCTCGACATGGGCTTCAAGCCCGTCGTCGACCGGATCGTGAAGATGTGCGCGCGTGAGCGCCAGACGCTGCTGTTCTCGGCGACGCTGCAGGGCGAGGTCGGCAAGGTCGCCAAGGCCTACACGACCAACCCGCGCCGTCACGAGCACTCGGGGGTGGGCGGGGGCGAATCATCTAAAGGCAACGTGGCGCACCGCTTCGTGATGGTCAGCCACGAGGGCAAGGTTGCGAAGCTCGTCTCCGAGCTAAGTGAGCCAGAGCGTGGCCTGACGCTCGTATTCGTCCGCACCAAGCGCGGCGCCGACCGCCTCGTCAAGCGCCTCGCCTCGAGCAGCGTGCAGGCGGTTGCCATGCACGGCGACAAGTCCCAGGGCCAACGTGAGCGTGCCCTGGCCAACTTCGAGGCGGGTGTGGTGGACACGCTCGTGGCAACCGATGTGGCCGCGCGTGGCATCGATGTGGCGGGAATCACGCACGTGATCAACTTCGACATCCCCGGCTCGCGTGAGGACTACGTGCACCGCATCGGGCGCACAGCGCGCGCGGGAGCCAGCGGCACGGGCGTCACCTTCGTCGTCCACGACCAGGCGCGCGAACTCGTCTCGATGGTGCGCGACCTCGGCCTGCACCGCGAGCTCGAGCGGGGCGGCCTGCCGAGCGACGCCACCGGGCAGCGCTCCGGTGGCTCCCAGCAGCGCACACGGCCATCGCGCAACCGTGGCCGTGGCGGTTCCAGTAGCAGGGGCGCAGCACGCGCCGGCCGCCGCTAGGCGCGGCGGGGTGGGCGGGTTCCCAATATTTGAAAGATCGAGGTAAAGCCCGTCCTGAAGCCGTTGCGGGCGGCTCGCAGGTAGAGCCGCCAAACGCGCACGCGCTCGGCGCCGGCCAGGAGCTCGGCCTGCTCCCTGTTGGCGTCCAAACGCTCGATCCAATGACTCAGCGTGTCTACGTAATCTCGGCGTAAGCCCTCGACGTGCTGGGGCTCGATGCCTGCTCGCTCAAATGCCAGGATCACGCGCGAAACGTGCAGGGGGGCTGCGTCGGGGAATACGTAGCGCTCGGAGAACGGACCGGCCTCCGAATCGCCGTGGCGCAGACGTGCGATGCCATGGTTGAGCAGACGTCCACCGGGATCGAGCAGACTGGCGAGCTGCGCTGCGTACACGTCGATCTGATTCGAGCCGACGTGCTCGATCATTCCGATGCTGGCGATCGCGTCGTAGCGCTCGTCTCTCAGGTCGCGGTAGTCGGCGATGCGGATCTCCACGCGCTCCTCGAGGCCGGCCTCGGCCACACGCCTGCGCGCCAGCTCGGCCTGGGATGGCGAGAGGGTGATACCGACGGCGCGCACCCCGTGGTTGCGGGCGGCGTGGAGCACGAAGCTGCCCCACCCGCAGCCGACATCGAGGATGCGCTCGTCCTCTTTGAAGGCGAGCTTTGAGCAGACGAGCTCGAGCTTCGCCGTCTGAGCCTCCTCTAGCGTTTGGGCGCCCCGCGAGAACAGCGCGCAGCTGTAGGTCATCGACTCGTCGAGGAACAGCGCGAAGAAGTCGTTGGAGATGTCGTAGTGGTGGCGCACCGCGCGCGCGTCGCGCTCGCGGCTGTGACGCTGGCCCCGCGGGCGCAACTCGCTGGCGGGAACGCGCGGCGGTGCCGTCAGCCCGCAAGCGCGCACAGCGGCCAGCGTCAGCCGCAGTCGTGTCTTGGTGTCGATCGCGGGCGCCTGGAAGGAGTCCAGCAGCCCGATCACGCGGTCCAGGTCATCCGCTTCGAGCTCGCCGGCGGCGTAGGCGCGCCCCAACCCGAGCTGTCCGGGGGCCCGCAGCAGGTGGGCGACCGCGGTCGGGGAGCGCACCGTGAAGACCGGCCCGCCGGAGGCGGTGGGTGCGAGCTCAGAGCCGTCCCAGAAGCGCAGCGCGAACGGGCGCTCGGGTAGCGCCTGTGCCAGCTCGCGGCGCAGTGGCTCAGGCCGGGCGAGTGGCATCTGCACCTGGGCGGCGGTCGTGGTCGATCTGCGGATGGGCTGCCAGACTCATGGCGTGTCGCCAAGCTTAGAAGGAGCTTCGCCGGATCCCGCTGTCGAGGCTCGCCGGCTGGCCGAGCACGGTGTCTTGCGGCTGCGCGCGGACAATCCGGGTCCGCTGACGCTGTCGGGCACCAACGCGTGGGTCGTGGGCCGCGATCCGGCCTACGTCGTCGACCCCGGCCCCCTGATCGACTCTCACATCCAGCGACTCCTCACGGCGATCGACGCGCGCGGTGGCCTCGGAGGCATCGTGCTCACTCACGATCACGCCGATCACGTCGAAGCCGTCGAGGCTCTGCGCAGGCACGACCCGGCGCCGCTTGCGGCCGGGCGCGGCGAGGTCGACGTCGAGCTCGCCGAGGGGATTTGCTTTGGGCCCTTGCAGGCTCTCTCCACGCCCGGACACGCCCCCGATCACTTCGCGCTGATCTGCGGGCGGGTGTGCTTCACCGGCGACGCGGTGCTCGGCGAAGGGAGCGTGTTCATCGCCCCCGATCCGGGCGCGCTCGCCGGCTATCTCGGTGCTCTGGAGAGACTGCGCGAACGCGACCTGGATGTCCTGTGTCCCGGACATGGGCCAGCCATTTGGGATCCTCATGCCAAGCTCGATCAGTACATCGACCATCGTTTAGAGCGTGAGCGCCTGCTACTGGAAGCACTGGACCAAGGCCGTCGTTCTGTCAGCGAGCTGCTCGACGCCGCTTGGTCGGACGTGCCCTCTGCGCTGCGCCCCGCCGCGGCAGTGACACTGCTCGCCCATCTCGACAAGCTGGAGGATGAGCGTCGATTGCCCGCCGATGTAGAGCGTCCCCGTTGGTGAGGTTTCAGACGAACTTTGGATACAACGTCATTCCACCGTCCACGAATAGCGTGGCACCGGTGACGTAGCTCGCCTGCTCGCTCGCCAGCCATGCCACCGCACGGGCAACATCCTGGACGTGTCCCCAACGTCCCAGTGGAATCTCACCTTGGACCTTTGTGCTCGCCTCGGGGTTGGCGAGCACGTCCTTGTTGATCGGCGTGTCGATCGCCCCCGGCGCCACGCCCACGACCCGGATGCCGAGCGGCGCGAGCTCCTTGGCGATCGACTGGGCGAACATCTTCATGGCTCCCTTGGAGGCGCAGTAGTGAGAGAACTGCTCCCACGGGATCTGCTCGTGAACGCTCGAGATATTCACGATCACGCCCTTGGACTTGTCCTCGCGCATTGCTCGAGCAGCCTCACGAGCGCACAAAAAAGCGCCCGTCAGGTTGACGTCGATAACTTGCTGCCAGGCCTGCAGCGGCATGTCAACCAGCAAGTAGGGGTGCTCCAGGCCGGCGTTGTTGACGAGCAGGTCGACACTGCCAATGGTCTGCTTTGCTTCAGAGAAAGCCCGCTGTACGTCTGACTCGTTGGAGACGTCCATCTTCACCGCCACAGCCCGACCGCCTGCATGTTCTATCTCGCCGGCCATCCGCGTTGCTTGCACCGGAGACCCCACGTAGTTGATCGCCACGGCCGCTCCATGGGCCGCGAGCTCGTAGCAGACCCCCTGGCCGATGCCGGAGTCCCCGCCGGTGACGAGCGCGCGGCGACCCTCCAGCAGGCGGGCGTCCGGAGGATGGAGCTCGAAGGGATGCTCGCCGCTCATGGGTCCTGACGATACCGACACGACCCGCGCTCACGCTACCGTTCGATGACCATGCCTCCGCGCTCGGCGATCACTAACAGCCTGCCGCCGAAGGCTGACAGCCCTGCCGTGCAGGCCAAGGTCACACCGCAGACGGCGCAAGGGCAGTCCGCCAGTGCGTATCCGGGGGGATTCTCGCCCGACTCGCCATTCCCGCCGATCGCCCACTATGGCTTCCTGTCGGACTGTCACACCGGCGCACTGGTCGCCGTCGACGGGTCGATCGAGTGGATGTGCCTGCCCCACTTCGACTCGCCGAGTGTGTTCGCGGCGATGCTCGATCGTGGCGCCGGGAGCTGGCGCGTGGGCCCCTACGGCGTGTATGTGCCGGCAGGCCGGCGCTACATCCCGGGCACGAACCTGATCGAGACGACCTGGATGACCCCGCAGGGATGGCTGCGTGTGGTGGATGGGCTGACGATCGGGCAGTGGCACGACAACAAGGAGGGCTCCAGCCACACTCGGGCGCCGACCGACTTCGACGCCGATCACCTGCTGGTGCGGATGATCGAGTGCATCCAGGGCGAGGTGCAGGTCGAGATGGTGTGCGAGCCGATGCTCGAGTACGGCAGCACGCCGGCGAAGTGGAGCGTGGTGGACACCGGCGAGGAGGGCGGATACGCGCTCGATGCCAGCGACGGGCGGACGGAGTTTCGCCTGTTCAGCGACGTACGCATGGGGATCGAGGGCAATCGCGTGCACTCACGTCACACGATGGCTGAGGGCGAGCGGCGCTTCTGCGCGATCTCCTGGACCGAGGGGCTCCTCGGCCCGCGCACGCCTGAGCAGGCCGAGGAGTATCTGCAGCGCACGAGCCACTTCTGGCGTAGCTGGCTGGCCGACGGCACTTACCCGGATCACCCCTGGCGCTATCACCTCGAGCGCTCGGCGCTGACGCTGAAGGGCCTCACGTTCATGCCCACCGGGGCGCTCGTGGCGGCGCCCACGACCTCGCTGCCCGAGACACCGCACGGGGAGCGCAACTGGGACTACCGCTACTGCTGGATGCGCGACGCCTCCTTCACCCTGTGGGGCCTGCACGCGCTCGGGCTGGACTGGGAGGCCGACGACTTCATCCAGTATGTGGCGGACCTGGCGCGCAACGAGGACGGCTCGCTGCAGATCATGTACGGGATCAAGGGTGACCGGGACCTCGAGGAGTCGACGCTCGATCACCTCAAGGGGTACGAAGGCGCGCGCCCGGTGCGGATCGGCAACGGTGCTTACAAGCAGCGCCAGAACGACGTGTTCGGCGCGGTGCTGGACTCGGTGTATCTGCATTCCAAGCAGCGCGACCACATACCTGAGCGCCTGTGGCCGGTGCTCTGCGATCAGGTCGAGTGCGCGGCCAAGGTCTGGAAGGAACCCGATCAGGGCATCTGGGAGGCGCGCGGGGAGCCCTGTCACTACGTGTCCTCGAAGCTGATGTGCTGGGTGGCGATGGATCGTGGGGCCCGTCTGGCGGAACGACGCGGCGAGGACGAGCAGGCAGCGCGATGGCAGGCGGTGGCTGAGGAGATCCGCGAGGACATCCTCACGCGCGGCGTCGATGAGCGCGGGGTGTTCCGCCAGCACTACGACACCGACGCGCTCGACGCATCCAACCTGCTGATTGGACTCGTGCGCTTCCTGCCCCCCACTGACGAGCGGGTATGCGCAACCGTGAACGCGATCTGCGAGGAGTTGACCGAGCATGGCCTCGTTCTGCGCTATCGCACCGAGGAGACCGACGACGGTTTGAGCGGCGAGGAGGGGACGTTCCTGATCTGCTCCTTCTGGCTGGTCTCGGCGCTGTCGGAGATCGGCGAGCGGCGCCAGGCCGAGCACCTGTGCGAGCGGCTGCTCTCCTACGCCTCGCCCCTGGGGCTGTACGCCGAGGAGCTCGAGGCCTCCTCGGGCCGCCATCTCGGCAACTACCCGCAGGCGTTCACGCACCTGGCGCTGATCAACGCCGTGACGCACGTGATCGAGGCCCAGCAGGCCGGCTGAGCCTCTCTTCAGCGCACCAAGCGATCCAGTCGCTCGGCGGCGATCGTTTCGCGCAGCGTCTGCAGCGCGTCGTGCTTGGGGCGCCACCGCAGCTCGCGCCGGACCTTGGAGACGTCCATGATCATGGGCTCGCGGAAGGCCGCGATCCATTGCGCCTGCGCGGGCAGGAAGCTTAGGCGCCCGATCATCTCCGCGACCGCGTCCACGGCCAGCTCGGGCACGGGGATCGAGTACCAGCCGAGCTCCTCGGCGAGCTGCTTGACGGTCAGCTCACCGGCCCCGGCGAGGTTGTAGATACCCGGAGCGCCGCGGCCGAGTACGGCGGCGCGCATCGCGCTTGCGACGTCGTCGTGGTGGACGAGCTGAAAGGGCACGCCCGGATCGGGCAGCACCGGCTTGAGGATCGGCACGCCGTCGAGCAGGCGCAGAACCGGTCCGGGCAGCCGCTCGGAGAGCTGGGTGTAGGGCAGGCTGTCGATCAAGAGCGGCGCGTCCGGGCCGCCGACGATGCACGGCCGCAGCACGTAAGCGGCGGTGGAGGAGCCGCGCAGCACCTCTCCCAAGATCACCTCGACCTCGGCCTTCTGAGCCGAGTAGTAGTGGCTGGCGGTGCCGAGCGCGGGAACCTCCTCGGAGAGCGGCTGAGGATTCCCCCCGTGGAACCCGTAGGCCGCCACCGACGATGCATAGATCAGGCGCTTGACGCCAGCCGAGACGGTGGCCTCGAACACATTGCGCGAGCCGTCCATGTTCACCGCCGAGGTCTCCTGTGGCCCACCCATGATGATGAAGGCCAGGTGCACGACCACGTCGGCGTCCTTCACCAGGTCTGCCACGGCACCGCGATCGAGCACGTCTCCGCTCCGGTAGGAGACCTTCTTCCAGTCCTGCGCGGCCGGATCGAACGGCCGCCGTGCCATCCCGAGCACACGTCCCACCTCAGTGGAGCGCTCGAGCGCTCCGACCACGGCCCGGCCGATCTCGCCCGTGGGCCCGGTTACGGCGACCGTCAGGCCGGAGCGTCTCTGTGCACGTGCCGCGGCGGGCATCTTCCCTTTCTAGCGCATCGCCGGTCCCGGCTGCGGATCGTCGTACCCGGGCTCGCCCGGAAGCAGCACGCGGGCCACCTCGCCCTCGACTACGACTCGCGGCTGGATCGGCTGCACCTCTCGGCCCCCGGCCTGCGCCAGCAGCTCATCGGCGCAGGAGAAATCACTGAGCTGTTCGAGGTGCTTGATCGTGGGGAACACGAGCACGATCTGCTCGCGGTGGTGGGCCTCGAGCGCCGCCGCGGGCGTGAACCAGCTCTCCTCGACGCACTCCTCGCCGTCGACCTTCGGCTCCTGCCCTGCGGGTAGCGCAGCGAGGAAGAAGTGGGTGTCAAAGCGCGTGCGCACCTCGGCCGGTGTGATCCAGCGCGAGAACTTCACCAGTGCCCGCGGGTCCTCCAGCACGATTCCGGCCTCCTCACGCAACTCACGGATCGCCGCGGCGCGATGGGCGTCATCCCCGTCTCCCTCGCCCTCGTCGACGGCTCCGCCGGGGAACACCCACACACCGCCCATGAACCGTGCATGAGGTGTGCGCTTGACCATCAGCACTTCGAGCGCTTTTGCGCCGCCGCGGAGCAGGATCACGGTCGCCGCCTGACGCGCGGGCGTCACCGGACCAGAGTTGTGCTCCTCGCCGGGTCCGGGAAGCTCGCTCTTGCCGTCCGTGCTCATCTGCTGACCCTACCGGCCGCTAATCTTTGGCGCATGAGCACCGCCACAGAGACCCTTCAGCGCTGGATCTGCGAGTCCTGCGGCTACATCTATGACCCCGAGGAAGGCGACCCGGACGGGGGCATTCCGACGGGGACCGCGTTCGAGGACATCCCCGACACTTGGTTCTGCCCGGTGTGCGGCGCGCGTAAGCGTGACTTCGTCCTCTACGAGGACTAGGCGCCGTCTGACCGACTGGGAGGCACTGCTCGCGTTCGACCGGGAGCACGTCTGGCACCCATACGGCGCGCTGCCCAGCGCGCTGGCGCCGCTGCCGGTGCTCTCGGCAGAGGGGGTGCGCCTGAAGCTGGCCGACGGGCGCGAGCTGATCGACGGCATGTCCTCGTGGTGGTGTGCGATCCATGGCTACCGTCATCCCGCACTCGACGCTGCCGTGGGCGAGCAGCTCGGGCGGATGGCGCACGTGATGTTCGGCGGGCTCACACACGAGCCGGGCGTGCGGTTGGCGGAGCGTTTGCTGGAGATCACTCCAGACGGGCTCGAGCGTGTTTTCTTCGCCGACTCCGGATCGGTCTCTGTGGAGGTCGCGATCAAGCTGAGCCTGCAGTTTCAGCAGGCCCTCGGACGGACGGAGCGTACGCGTCTCTTGACCGTCAGGGGCGGCTACCACGGCGATACGTTCGGCGCGATGGCCGTCTGCGATCCGGTCTCAGGGATGCACAGCCTGTTCGCCGACGTGCTGGCGGAGCACGTGTTCGCCGATCGACCACCCGACGGGTTTGATGTGGGTCTCGACGATGCCTGGGCGGAGCATGTGAGCGAGCTGGTCGCTCGACACGAGCACGAGCTGGCCGCCGTGATCGTGGAGCCCGTCGTGCAGGGGGCGGGGGGCATGCGCTTCCATTCACCGGAGTGCGTCGCGCTGCTGAGGAGCCTGTGCGACGAGCACGACCTGTTGCTGGTGCTCGACGAGATCGCCACCGGCTTCGGGCGCACCGGCGCGCTGTTCGCGTGCGAGCACGCNNTGACGCTCGCCGCGACGCTCTGCACGCAGGCTGTGGCAGACGCGGTCTCACAGGGCGAGAGCGGCGGGCTGATGCACGGCCCGACGTTCATGGCCAACCCGCTTGCCTGCGCGGTGGCGCTGGCGTCACTCGATCTGCTCGCCGACGGTGGCTGGCGTGAGCGCGTTGGCGCGATCGAAGAGGGACTTTGCACGGGATTGGAGCCGGCCCGCGAATTGCCCGGGGTGACGGACGTCCGCGTTCTGGGTGCAATTGGCGTGGTGCAGATGCGCGAGGAGGTGGACATCGCGGCGGTCACTGCAGCGGCCGTCGAGCGCGGCGTGTGGCTGCGGCCGTTCCGCGACCTGATCTACACGATGCCCCCGTATGTCATCGAGGAGGACGATCTGGCGAGCGTGACCGCCGCCGCCGTCGATGCCGCACGCGTTGGGTCAGGCTGAAGCTCGCCCCAGCCAGCGCCGCCAGGGCAGCTGTGTGCCCGCCAGCGCCAGGTCGGCTGCGTCGAGGCTTCGCACGCGGCTCAGCCCCTCGACCTCGATCTCGCCCATGCGGGCGATCGTCTCGCGGTTGGAGAGCTCCAGGGCGGACGGATCCGCCGGCCATGGGGTGAGCACGACCGCCCGCACCTCCAAGCCCGTCGCGCGGGCGGCCCGGAGGGTGAGCAGCGTGTGGTTGATCGTGCCGAGCCCCGGGCGGGCGGCGATCAGCACCGGTAAGCCGAGCTCGGCGGCGAGATCGCACACGGTGTAGTCGTCGGTCAAGGGCACCAGCAGCCCGCCGACGCCCTCGATGATCAGCGAGGTCTCCTCGTCGGCTGCCTTCTGTGCACGCGCCACCAGGTCGGCCGGATCGATCTGCTCACCCGCCAGCTGCGCCGCCAGATGGGGTGAGACGGCGGGACCGTAACGCAGCGGCGCGACATCCTCGGGCGCCATGCCCGCGGCGGCGGCGAGCAGCCCGTGGTCGGGGGGCCATTCGCCGGGTGGCTCTTCCAGGCCGGTAACCACCGGCTTGTGCGCCCTGACCTCCTCGCCGGCTGCGGCCATCGCCGCGAGCAGCGCGGCGCTCAGGATTGTCTTGCCGACGCCGGTATCGGTCGCGGTTACGAACAGCCCTCGCATGTGCGCGCCTGGGGTGAGCGACTACGCCGCGCGGGCGATGGAGCTTTCGCGCTCCACGTCAAACGGAGCGCCCGCCGCCGCCGGCAGGTATGGCTCCTGGGTTTCGGGCTCCTGCATTGTGCGCTGCGCGACCGTGGGTGCACCCATTGCGGCCGGGTCGAGTCCCATCCCGCGCGCGGCCTCGCCGAGCGCGCGCGCGGCCATCCGCAGCTCCTCGGCGGTGTGCGAGGCCATCGTGGCCAAGCGCAGGCGGGAGGTGCCCGCGGGGACGGTCGGCGGGCGGATCGCCTGGGCGAACACGCCCCGCTCGAGTGCCTCCTGACAGAGGCGCATGGCCACGCGCTCATCGCCCACGATCAGCGGCACGATCTGCATCTCGCCGTCTGCCACCGGGAAGCCCTCGCCGACGAGCGCCTTGCGCAACGTGCGCGCGGCCGAGCGCAGTCGCTCGACGCGGTGCGGGCGCTCTCCCAGCAGCTCGAGCGCTGCCAGCGCTCCGGCCACGGCAGGTGGGCCGGGCGCGGTCGAGAAGATCAGCGAGCGCGCGGTGTTGATCAGGTAGTGGATCATCTCCTCATCTGCACACACGTAGGCGCCGTAGGAGCCGAGCGCCTTGCCGAGCGTGCCCACGAGCACGTCGATCTCGCCCTCCAGGCCCGCCGCTGCCACCGCTCCGCGACCGCCCGGGCCGAGCGCTCCGGTGGCATGCGCCTCGTCGACCATCACGCGCGCGCCGTATTCCTTTGCCAGCTCGACGATCTCCTGCAGCGGGGCGATGTCGCCGTCCATCGAGAACACGGAGTCGGTGACGATCAGTCGCCGCCGCCCATCGCCGCCGCCGTGGCGGCGCAAGCTCCAGGCGAGGTGGTCGGTGTCGAGATGGCGGTATACGACGACCTCGGCGCGGGACAGGCGGCAGCCGTCGACGATCGAGGCGTGGTTGAGCTCGTCTGAGAAGACCGTGTCGCCCGCGCCGGCGAGCGCGCCGATCGTGCCGATGTTGGCCAGGTACCCCGACCCGAACAGCAGGCAGGCCTCGCTGCCCTTGAACGCCGCCAGGCGCTCCTCCAGGCGGCGGTGGATCGTCATCGTCCCGGACACCAGTCGCGAGGCGCCCGCGCCCACGCCCCAGCGCATCGCCGCGTCGGCTGCGGCCTGGCGCACCTTGGGATGGTCGGCGAGCCCGAGGTAGTTGTTCGAGCACAACAGCAATACGGGCTTGCCGTCGAGCAGCACCGTCGGTCCCTGCGGCCCCGAGACCAGACGCAGGCGACGACTGAGACCGAGCCGCTCCAGTTCCGCCAGGCGCTTCTCGATCTCGCTCACCTGGCTGTCGCCTAGCCGACCGGCACTCTGTTCGATGCGCCATCTGGGCGCGGGGGAACTGTGCGCTTGGCGCGGAATCGCAGCTGGCTGGACGGATCCCACAACCGCACCTCCAACTCGACAGGACCCGTCGGCGCTTCGGCGGCGAGCAGCTCCTCGACGACATCCGGCGTCTCGCCATCCAACCAGCCCGAGCGGTTGTCCGGACGTGGGTTGGAGCCGTTGTCGGGCTGGCGCGCGACGTTCAGGCCATGCTCCTCGAACATCGCCCGGTCCTGCTCGGGCTCGTTGCCGAGCGTGGTGAGGAAGTTGCCCATCATCACGCCGTTGATGCCTGCCTTCACGGCCAGGGACTGCAGCTCGCCGAGGTTCTCCACGCGCCCGCCGCAGAGCCTGAAGAGCGCCGCGGGCAGGATCAGGCGGAAGATCGCGATCCACTTCACCGCCTCCCACGGATCCATGTACTCGCGATCGCCGAACTTCGTGCCTGGCCGCGGGTTGAGCATGTTGATCGGCACGCTCGTGGGGTCGAGCGCGGCGAGCTCGAAGGCCATCTCCACGCGCTGCTCGCGGCTCTCGCCGAGGTTGAGGATCCCGCCGACGCACGTCTCCAGGCCCGACTCACGTACCGCCTCGATAGTGCGTAACCGCCCCTCGTAGCGCACGGTGGTGGAGACCTCGTCGTAGTAGCTCTCGGCCGTCTCGACGTTGTGGTGCACGCGCTGGATGCCCGCCTCCTTGAGCGCCTGTGCGCGGGCGGTGGACATGTGCCCGACCGAGGCGCAGCGCTTCAGGTTGGTGTGCTCCACCACCAGGCGGACGCCTTCGAGGTACTTCTCGAAGTCGCGCTTGGACAGGCCCTGGCCCTGGGTGACCATGCAGAAGCGGTGCGCTCCGGCGGCCTCGGCGGCGCGCGCGTGTTCGAGCACCTGCTCGGGCTCCATCATCGCGTGCAGTGGGGTCTCGGACTCGGCGAAGCGCGACTGCGCGCAGAAGCCGCAGTCCTCGGCGCAGCCGCCGGACTTGGCGTTGACCAGCGAGCACATGTCGGTCGAGTCGGCGAAGCGCTCCACGCGCGCTTGCCAGGCGCGTCCGATCAGCGCTTCGATCTCGGCGTGGTCCTCGATCTCGCCCAAACGCAACGCTTGCACGCGGGTGATCAGCGACGGCATGCGCCGCACGTTATGCGGCGTGGCGGACGGCTACTCCCCGCTCCAGCGCGGGGGACGCTTCTCGGCGAAGGCCTTCATTCCCTCGCGCATGTCCTGCGAGGCGAACGAGGCGCGGCGCAGCTCGATCAGCTCCTCTTCGACCTCGCACGGAAGCTCGCTCTCGGCGCGCAGCAGGGCGCCGATCACCCGCTTGTTGCCGAGCTGTGAGAGTGGCGCATTGCCGGCGAGCTCGCTCGCCACCTCGAGCGCCACTGCGTCGAGCTCCTCAGCCGGGGCGAGGCGGTTGACCAAACCCCACTGCTGGGCGCTCGGCGCGTCGATGTAGCTGCCGAGCAGGAACAGCTCGCGCGTGCGCGCCGCGCCGATCGCGTCGATGAAGCGACGCAGGCCGGTGTGGGAATACACCAGCCCGAGCTTCGCCGGCGGCATCCCCAGCTTGATGGTGTCCTTCGCAACGCGCAGATCACAGGCCAGCGCGAGCTCCAGGCCGCCGCCGATCGTGTGCCCGGGGAGCACCGCCAAAGTCGGGTAGGGAAATGCCTCGAGTGCGTCGATCGCTTCGGTGAACGGGTGCGCGACCAGCCGCTCGGCGCGCTCCTCGAACTCCTCCTCCGGGATCTCGCCGATGTCATACCCGGCCGAGAACATCCCGTGGGCGCCGGTGACCACGACGCATCGCGTCCCCGACTCTCCAGTGCAGAGCTCGGTGAGCGTCGCGGTGATCGCGTCGAGGATCGGATGATCGAGCGCGTTGCGCTTCTCTCGGTTGGAGATCGTCAGGCGCACGACGCCCGCGGCGGGCTCGTCGATCAGCAGCTTGCCGTCGGCGAGCTCCCGGGTGTGCTCACCATGTGACACGTATCCCTACTCCAGCACGACGAGCGTGTCGCCCTCGTTGACCGCCTGGCCCTCCTGGCAGCGGATCTCTGAGACCGTGCCGGCGTCCTCGGCCT
>PLBZ01000087.1 GCA_003134675.1 Solirubrobacterales bacterium | reverse complement strand
GTGATGTGGCGGATGCTGAAGGTGATGCCGCGGATCAAGCCGCAGCAGATCAAGCCGGCCTCCGATCAGGCGGTCGGCTGGAAGGACATCGCCGGCGTGGACGACGCGCGCGGCGAGCTGGAGGAGATCGTGGAGTTCCTGCGCGACCCGAAGCAGTTTCAGGAGCTGGGTGCGAAGGTGCCGAAGGGGATCCTGCTGCATGGGCCTCCGGGGACTGGCAAGACGCTGCTGGCGAAGGCGGTTGCGCACGAGTCCGGCGCGCAGTTCTTCGCGCAGTCGGCGGCGGCGTTCGTGGAGATGTTCGCCGGCCTCGGGGCCGCGCGCATCCGCCGGCTGTTCGCGATCGCCCGCAAGCACGAACCCGCGATCATCTTCATCGACGAGCTCGACGCCGTCGGGGGACGGCGCGGGATGGACATCTCCGGGGAGAAGGACCAGACGCTGAACCAGCTGCTGGTGGAGATGGACGGGTTCGCCGCGAGCGGGCGCGTGGTCGTGATCGCCGCGAGCAACCTGCTGGAGAAGCTCGACCCAGCGCTGCTGCGCCCGGGGCGCTTCGATCGCCAGGTGTTCGTGGCGCCGCCGGACGTGAAGGGGCGCCAGGGCGTGCTGGGGGTGCACACGCGGGGCAAGCCGCTGGGGAAGGTGGATCTGGGGCTGGTGGCCCAGCAGACGAGCGGCTTGACCGGCGCGGACCTCGCGAACATCTGCAACGAGGCGGCGATCTTCGCCGCCAGGCGTGGCGCGAAGCGGATCGACGACGCGGACTTCGACAGCGCGCTCGAGCGGGTGATCGCGGGGGTGCAGTCGCGGAGGGTGCTGAACGAGCACGAGAAGCGGGTGGTGGCGTTCCACGAGGCGGGACATGCGCTGTGCGGCGAGCTGCTGCCGTCGGTGGATCGCGTGCATCGGATCTCGATCGTGCCGCGCGGCCGGGCGCTCGGCTACACGCTGAACCTGCCGGCGGAGGACCGGTATCTGAAGACGCGCGAGGAGCTGCTGGACTACATGACCGTGTTGCTCGGTGGCCGTGTCGCGGAGCAGCTCGTGTTTGGTCAGGTCACCACCGGCGCCTCAGACGACCTCAAGCGTGTCGCGGACATCTCGCACTCGATGGTGCACGACTTCGCGATGGGGACCGCGGGCATGGGGCGCGCGCCCGATGGGGACGTCCGGCTGTCGGAGACGACGCTGCGGATTCGCGACGAGGAGCGCCAGGACCTGATCGAGGAGGCGCGGCGGGCGGCGCAGAGGACGATCGTCAGCCATCGTCGCCACTTGGATGCGCTCGCGGAGGAGCTGCTGGAGCACGAGGTGCTCGACCGTGAGGCGATCGACCGGATCATGAAGGGTGTGCCTCGCCTGGAGCGCACCCCGGGTGCGGGTCTGAGGGTGGTGGCCGCGGCCACGGCGGTGGACGCAGCGCCAGGCGAGGGCAGCGCCGCCCTATAAACTAGGCGGGTGTTCAGGCGGATCGACCATATCGGCGTGGCCGTAGAGGAGATCGAGGCCTCGCTCGAGCTGTGGCGCGAGCGTTTCCAGATGGAGGTGGCCCACCGCGAGGTGGTGCAGGAGCAGGGCGTGGAGGCGGTGCTGCTGGACGTCGGTGAGAATCACGTGGAGCTGCTGGCGCCGCTCGGTGCCGACACGCCGGTGGGGAAGTTCTTGGCGAAGAAGGGGCCCGGCCTGCACCACGTGGCCTACCAGGTGGCGGATATTGACGCGACGCTTGCGACGCTGAGGCAGGCGGGGGTGGCGTTGATCGATGAGCAGCCGCGGGTGGGCATCCGCGGATCGCGCGTTGCGTTCCTGCATCCGCGGGCGACGCAGGGTGTGCTGACCGAGATCGTCGAGCCGGCCGCCCACCTGGGGGTGCACTGATGGCAGCGGGCCCGCGACGGATCAGCGTCGGCTTTCAGGGTGGCCAGGTGCTGGCGCTGCGCGTGAGCGANNGGCGGCTGGCACGAGCTGGAGAGCGAGGACGGCCCGGTGCGGCTGTACCTGGGCCAGGTCGTGTACATACGCGCCGAGGATGAGGATTCCCGCGTCGGCTTCGGCGCCTAGTCTCCCGCGGTCGCTGGACGAGCGGCTGCTCCGCGCGGCGCGCACGTGGGGGCACGGACCGCGGGCCGAGCGTGTGGTGGCTGACTTTTCCCGCCTGGGCGAGCATGCTGGGATCTGGCTCGCGATCGGCGTGGCGGGGTACGTGCTCGACGCTGCCAAGCGGCCGCAATGGCGCCGGGCGACGGGGACGGTTGCGGGGGTATACGCGCTGAACACGGCGCTCAAGCTCACCGTCCGTCGTCGGCGCCCGAGCCTCCCCGACCTGCCGCCATTGACGAGCACGCCGACGCGGCTGAGCTTTCCCAGCGCGCACGCGGCGACGTCGTTTGCCGGCGCGCGCTGCTATTCGCGGTTGGGCCTGCCGTCTGGCGCCCTGTATGCGTTGGCCGCGGGCCTGGCTGGTTCGCGTCTGTACCTCGGGGTTCACTATCCGTCAGACGTTCTTGCCGGCGCGTTGCTGGGCACCGCGGCGGCGCAAGGATGAGCACGAGGATCGGCATCGTGGGGATGCCCAACGCGGGCAAGTCCTCGCTGTTCAACGCGCTCACGAAAGCGGGGGCCGAGGCGGCCAACTACCCGTTCACGACGATCGAGCCCAACGTCGCGGTGGTGCCGGTGCGGGACGAGCGCCTGGAGCAGGTGGCAGAGACGGTCGGGGCCTCGGGGATCGTGTGGGACACGATCGATTTTCATGACATCGCAGGACTGGTGGCGGGTGCCCACGAGGGTGAGGGTCTCGGCAACAAATTTCTGGCGAACATCCGTGAGACCGATGCGATCGTGCACGTCGTGCGCGCCCATCGGGATGAGGGGGTGGTGCACCCCGAGGGGCGGGTCGACCCGCTGGCGGACATCGAGACGATCGAGACGGAGCTCGTGATGGCAGATCTCGAGCAGGCCGAGCGGCGGGTGGAGCGGGTGGCCAAACAGGCAAAAGGGGGCGACCGCACGGCGATTGCCGAGGAGGCGTGGCTGCGGCGCGTCATCGAGGAGCTCCAGGCCGGCCGGCCGGTCCGCGACGTGCCGGTAGGAGAGGAGGCGCCGAACGCCGCACGCGATTTGGGCTCGCTGACGGTCAAGCCGGTGCTGTTCGTAGCGAACGTCGACGAGGGTTCTGAGGAGATTCCCGCCGAGATCTCAGAGCATGCGGCTGCCCAAGGCGCACGCGCCGTGGCCGTCTCCTCGCGGATCGAGTCAGAGCTCGCGGAGCTCGACGACGAGGACGCGGCCGCTATGCGCAAAGAATTGTTTGCCCACCCACCCAGCGAATCCAGCCTAGAGCGCGTCGTGCGCGAGGCGTTCGCGCTGCTCCACTTGATTGCCTTCTTTACCGCCGGTGAGGGCAAGCCCGCGCAGTCCTGGCACTTGCGCCAGGGCCTGACCGCCTGGCACGCCGGCGGCGAGATCCACACCGACATCCAGAAGGGCTTCGTGCGCGCAGAGGTGATCGGCTGGCGCGAGCTGGTAGACGCTGGTGGCTATGCGGGCGCTCGCGACCTGGGCACGCTACGCATCGAGGGCCGCGACTACGTGATGGTCGACGGAGACGTGCTGACCGTCAAGTTCTCGCCGTAGGAGAGCAAGTCGCGGCGCAGACAGCCGGCCGCATCCGGCGACCCGGACACATCAGTACAAAAACTGGACACATATAAGTAGAAGTTGGACGCATAGAATAGTATACTGGACGTATGGGGTGGCTTCTGGGCGAATCGGCGAAGAAGATCGGGTGCAGCGAGCGCACGCTGCGCCGGTACATCAACGTGGGCCTGCTGCGTGGCCGCCGGGTAGCCGGTGGTCAGCTCGAACTGTCCTGCGCGGAGGAGACCTATCTGCGTGGTCACTGGACGCTGCTCAGCAAGTTGATGGACGCCCTGCGCACGGAGCGTGATGTGCGCCTGGCTGTTCTCTTCGGCTCGACCGCCACCGGCGAGGACACCCCGGTCTCGGATCTGGACCTGCTGATCGTCCACCGCCGCCCCGAGTGGAGGGTGCAGGCTGGTCTGCGTCTGCGTCTGCGTCGCGCGGCGGGCACGCCTGTGGACGTCGTCACCCTGGGACAGGCCGAGGCGCAGCCCTCGCTGCTTGCCGATGTATTACGCGAGGGGCGCGTGCTGATCGATCGCGACGATCTCTGGGGCGCCCTCCAGCAGCGCCGCAATGAGATCCTGGCGGCGGGGGCTCGCGAAGACGAGCTGATTATGACCCGTGCGCGCGCAACGCTTGCGGCCGCCAGAGAGCGATTGGCGCAAGCGTGACTGACTCACACGCGTCCAAGGGCCAGCGCCGGATCGGCACGATCCTCCAGGAGATTCCCAACGCGCGCGAGCAGCTGCTCGTGGCGATGGAGGGATTCGGAGGAGACTTCGAGAAGGGGGGGTTCCTCGTCGCCGCGCAGTCCCCGGACGCGCGCGAGCGCAACAAGGTGGCGGTCATCGAGCGCCAGTACGAGGTGCTGCTCAACTGGCTGGGAGAGCTGGCGACGCGCGCCCTCGCCGAGGGCCAGCGCCTCGGCGTGGTGGACAAATCCCCAGGCCACTCCTGGGAACGACTCGCCGCGCTCGGCGTCATCTCGCACATATCGGCCAAGCGCCTGCAAGAGGCCAAGGAGATGCGCAATGCCCTCGGCCACGCCTACCCGCCCGCCAACTGGCGCGCGCTGCATGAGGGCGTCCTGGTCCTCGTGGACGAGCTCGACCGCTATCTCGACCGCTTTGCCCGCTGGGTCTCCCAGGAAGGGATTCTCCCGCCCGCCTGAGCAACTATCAGCCGCTTGTATTCGCCATTCCCTCCAACCGCGTCGCCAGCCCCCCCATCCCGAGCTTCCGGGCAACGCGCGCGCCTGCCGCGAAATCCGTAGGGCGATCCGGCGGCCGGGAGATGCCGTCGATCGGCACGAGTGTGGCGATCTGCTTGAAGGCAAGCAGCAGCTCGGCGTTCTCGCGCAGGGCGGCCGCCGTCCGTGGACGCATGTCGTCGTCCCGTCGCCTGACCGTCGTCGCGGCCACCTGCGCGGCGGCCAGTACATCCTCCAGCGGGCCATAGCGGCACAGCAGCTCGGCGGCGGTCTTTGCGCCGATGCCCGGGGCACCGGGAAGTCCGTCGGAAGGGTCGCCGCGCAGGGCGATGAAGTCGGGGACGAGCTCTGGATCCACGCCGTATCGCTCGCGTACCTCGGCGGGGTCGATCAGACCGTGGGTGCCACCTTTGCGCAGCTCGACCATGGAGACACGATCGTCGACCGCCCCGAACAGGTCGCGGTCGCCGGTCAGCAGCAGGGACTCGCCGCCCGCTTCGCTCTCAGAGCGAGCGAAGGAGAACATCACGTCGTCGGCCTCCAGATCCTCGCTGGTGGCAAAGGTCCAGCCGAGTCCTTCCAGAAGCGCAGGCGCCTTGCCCCACTGGTCGGCCAACTCGGGGGGCATCTCCTCGCGGTGGGCGTGATAGGGGGGATAGAGACCGACGCGGTAGGCGGCCTCCTCGGCGCCCATGCAGGCCACAAAGGCACGCGGCCCGGTCGCCTCGGCGAGGTTCAGCAGCGCGTTGACCGTCCCGAGCAGAGCGTTTACCGGTTGCCCGTCCGCTCCCACGATCGATTTGGGAAGCGAGAAGAACGCGCGGTAGAGCAGCCACGGCACGTCGGCGATCAGCAGCGGGGCAGGCATCGGCGCTGAAAGCGTAGAGCCCGCCGCCGAAGAGCTACCCCGCGGCTACGCCTCCAGCAGGGGTCGACCCCGGGGCGCCGGGAGGACCTTGGGCGCCGCCCCCCGGACCGGCGGGAGACGATGACCCCACCCCGCCCGTGCCGCCGGCGGGCGCTGGACTGCTCGGCGAGGAGTGCCCGCTGTGATCGGGCTCGGCCGTGAGGCTGCGGCCGTGCTTGACGCTGAAGTAGGCCCAGTTGTCATAGAGGCCGAGACGCGATGCCAGTTCCTCGCCGGAGACGACTGTGCGCCCGGCCGAGCCGAGGATGTAAGCGGAGATGATGCGGGGAGAGGAGCCTCGCTTGAGCACCTCGATGCCCTGGAAGCGGCCGCGCACGAGACCCTGGAGGTCCTTGGCCGCCGTGGCGAAGCTGAGGTTGAGTGTCCAGCTGTGCAGAGGGCCTTGGTCGTAGGGGTCAGGGACTCCGAGCAACCACGGCTCGGAGGCAGAGCCGGGGAAGGCGTTCCGGACATCCTCGGTGTGCCCGCCGGAGCTGGCGAAGAAGTAGGTGATGGCGGGCTGGCCGTGGTAGGTGACGATCTGCCCGGCGGTGGCGAGCGCGGCGGCGTTGGTGCGTGAGGTTTCGGCGGAGACGCCGCGATAGACCTGGGAGCGCGTGTCGGAGTAGACGTCGAAGCGCGACCCGCCGGCGTGGGCGGTGAGCGCATAGGTGCGGACGGCGACCGCCTGGGCCTCGAGCGCCGCAAGTGGCCACGAGGAGGGCATCTCGGCGGCGATCACGCCGCGCACGTAGCTTTCGAGCGCAAGCTTGCGGACCGTGCCGCCGACTAGGACGCCCACCTTCGTATTAGGGGGTGCCTGGTCGAGCGCGGTGCCCGAGTAGTAGTGCTCGAGGATCGAGCTGTAGGTCCAGCCGTGCTCGGCGTAGCCGAGAGCGCCCTCCTGGCTCATGCCGACGCCATGGCCGTCTCCGCCGCCTTGGACGACGAGCGTGGACGCTCGTGCAGGGACGGCGCACAGCGAAAAGGCTGCGATCAGAGAGGCGAGACGATAAGTGCGGGCGAGCATCCGTGCTCTGGAGAACACAGGCGATCAGCAGGCGACGCGCTCGAGGAACTGGGATTGCATGAGGTATGGGTCGGGTAGAGGGGGTAAGTGGGTTAGCGTTGCACGATGATTGGCAGGATGATCCAAACAATTGCCGCCGGCAGAGCCAGGGAGCGTGAAGATGAGTAGCGACAGCGAGCAGGCGGTTCTGGAGCGGGTCCCGAAGGATCTGTACATCGGCGGAGAGTGGCGCGCGGCGACGGGCGGCGGGACGCTGGCGGTCGAGGACCCATCTACAGGCGAGCCCCTCCTCGAGGTCGCCGACGCCCAGGTTCAGGATGCGATGGCGGCGCTGGGAGCGGCTGCGGATAGGCAGGCCGAGTGGGGAGCTCATCCGCCACGCGAGCGCGGGGAGATCCTGCGCAGGGCCTATGAGGCGATCACGGCCAAAGCCGACGAGCTGGCGCTGCTGATGACGCTTGAGATGGGTAAGGCGGTGACGGAGTCAAAGGCCGAGATCGCCTATGCGGCCGAGTTCTTTCGCTGGTTCTCCGAGGAGGCGGTGAGGATCCATGGGCGCTACATGGTCAACACCACCGGTCAGGGCAGGATCCTGACCATGCGCCAGCCGGTGGGGCCATGCGTGTTCGTGACGCCGTGGAACTTCCCGATGGCGATGGGCACACGGAAGATCGCCCCGGCGATCGCGGCGGGATGCACGATTGTGGTCAAGCCGGCCAAGCAGACGCCGCTGTCGATGCTGGCCCTGGCGAAGATCCTGGAGGAGGCGGGCCTGCCTGGAGGTGTGCTGAACGTGATCACGGCGAAGCACTCGGGTGAGGTGATCGAGCCGCTGCTGAAGGATGGTCGCACGCGAAAGCTGTCGTTTACGGGCTCCACCGAGGTGGGAAGGAAACTGATCGAGCAGTCGGCGCAGCAGGTGCTGAGGGTGTCGATGGAGCTGGGCGGGAACGCCCCGTTCCTGGTGTTCGAGGATGCTGATCTAGAGGCCGCGGTGGAGGGCGCGATGATGGCGAAGATGCGCAACGTCGGCGAGGCCTGTACGGCGGCCAACCGCTTCCACGTGCATGAGTCCGTCGCGGATGAGTTCGCCCGCCGCTTGGCAGAGCGCATGGGCGCCCTCAAAGTCGGCCGGGGCACCGAGCCCGACACGGATGTTGGCCCTCTCATTGATGAAGCCCAGCGCGGCAAGGTCGCAGAGCTCGTCGACGACGCCGTCGACCGCGGCGCCCGCGCGCTGATCGGCGGCGGGAGGTTGTCGGGGCCCGCCCACCCCGGCTACTTCTTCGAGCCCACCGTCCTCGCCGACGTCCCCGACGACGCGCGTCTGCTGAGCGAGGAGATCTTCGGCCCGGTGGCACCGATCGCGAGGTTCTCCACCGAGGAGCAGGCTCTGCAGGCCGCCAACCGAACCGAGTACGGCCTGGTGGCCTACGTCTACACACGAGATCTGTCTCGAGCCTTTCGGGTTGCCGAGGGCATCGAGACGGGCATGGTTGGTCTCAACCAGGGCGTTGTCTCAAACGCGGCCGCCCCGTTCGGGGGAGTGAAGCAGTCGGGCTTCGGCCGCGAGGGCGGCTTCGAGGGGATCGGCGAGTACCTGGAGACGAAGTACGTGGCGCTGAGTTTTTAGCGCGCTAGTGATGGGCCTGCAGCTGCGCGAGGTCGATCGCGTTCTTCGGCGCCGTGAGAGAGCCGACGCCCAGTTCGACTATGCGCTTACCGCGCCGGACCGCGCTCAAGACTGAAGCGCTGTGCGCCGAACGCGAGATGGACAAGCGAAGAATGTGAGATGTGCCAGTGAGCGGAGTCAACCAAGCCGGCTTTCGGCTGCCCGCCGGGCGCGGGAGGGCACAGCTATGGCTTAAGACGGGCGCACGCGCGAACGAAAGCGCGAGGACGGTGGGCGCCCGCGCGTTAAAAAAGGAGTCCCGCTCGCCCGGGACGGGTAAGCTCCTAGACATGGGGAGCGAACCCCGGATGTCGTCGGCCCGCAACGGGTCGCCTCGGCGCGACTCCCCTCCTCCACGCTCGCCGCTGGGATGGGTGGGGTGGCTGGCGCTGGGGGCCCTCGCAGCCGTAGGCGCGGTGGCAGCCGGCAGCCTTGCCTTGGCAGTCGTCTGCGTGGTGGTGCTGGCGTGCGCGGCGACGGCGCTTGGATGGCGGTTCGGAAAGCGCCGGCGCCAGGCGCTCGAGCAGGAGATCGACAGTCGCTCCAGCGAGCTGCAGCGCGCGCTTTCAGAGCTCGAGATCGCGCAGGCCGAGACGGTACGCAGGCTGTCGATGGCGGTCGAGTTCAGGGACGAGGACACGGGCGC
>PLBZ01000091.1:19409-23240 GCA_003134675.1 Solirubrobacterales bacterium | reverse complement strand
AACGAAGAGTGGGACCTGCTTCCCGGGCCGACGTTCGTGCGCAGCTTCCTGCGCACGTATGCCCAGGCGCTCGGGTTGGACGCGAAGGTGTTGGTGGAGGAATATCGCCTGAACTACGAGCGTCCGAGCGAGGCGGCGCTGGAGCCGATCGTCTCGACCCCGCGCGGCGCATCAGCGTCGAGGGGGCGAGTGCCGTCGCGACCCTCGCGGGGATACATGGCGATCGTGGGTGTCGTGGGAGTGGTGATCGTGTTGTTGATCGTCGGTCTGTTGAGCGGGGGCGGGGGAGGCTCGTCGAAAACCACCAGCGGTGCATCGGCTCAGAGAGGGCACGCCCAGCACAATGGCAGACACGAAAAAACCCCGACCAGGCCCTCTTCGCATCCCACCAGCGTGGTGACCACTCGTGTGGCACTGTCGCTGCGCCCAAGCGCCGCGGTATACGTCTGTCTGATCGATAACGACAACGGGCGCAAGTTGATCCCCGGGCTGGAACTGAAGCCGGGCTCGAGCACTCCCACCTACCACGCGAAGCGCTTTACGATCACGCTGGGTAACAGCTCGGTGACGATGTTCGTCGATGGGATTCGCCGGACTGTGGCGCCATCGAGCGCGGCGATCGGGTACTCGGTCACCAAGAGTGGCCGCCACAGGCTGACGGCCGGCCAGCTGCCCACGTGCGCATGAGGGCCGTCGGCCCTCGCCAGTCTCAGGAGGGGAGAACACTCCGAGGTCGGGAAGGTGGCTGAGCGACGTACGCCGCGCGCGGGGATCGTTGTCACGGGCACGGAGGTGTTGACAGGGCGCGTGAAGGACCGCAACGGGCCATGGCTGGCCGAGCGGCTCTGGGAGTTGGGCGTGGATCTGGCGTACACGACGATCGTGGGCGACCGCCCCGGGGACATAGAGGCGGCGCTGCGGTTTATGGCCGGTGAGGGGCTCAACGTGATCCTGACGAGCGGCGGGTTGGGGCCAACCGCGGACGATCTGACGGCCGAGGTGGTGAGCAGGGCCCAGGGTCGGGAGATGGTGCTCGACGAGGCGCTGGAGGAACGGATCGCGGAGATATTGAGGCCGCTGGCGAAACGCTGGCCGAATCTAGACATGGACGCGATCAGGCAGAGCAACCGCAAGCAGGCGGTGATTCCAGAGGGCGCGACGGTGCTCGAGCCGGTCGGTACCGCCCCGGGATTGGTCGTGCCTCCCGCAGAGACGGGATACCAATCCACCGATTCCCATCCAACCCTCGGACCGACGGTGGTAGTGCTGCCTGGCCCTCCCCGCGAGCTACAGCCGATGTGGAGCGAGGCGGTGAAGACGCAGGCACTGCGCATGGCGATTAAGGACGCGACCGAATACCGGCAAGAGATGCTGAGGCTGTATGGGATCCCGGAGTCGGAGATCGCCGAGACGCTGCGCGCAGCCGAACGAGGGGGCGTCGAGCTGAGCCGACTGGAGATCACAACATGCTTGAAACGCGGCGAGGTCGAGGTCGTAACCAGGTATGAGCCGGGCGAGCAGGAGGTGTATGAAGCATTCAAGGCATTCGTGCGAAGCAGGCATGCCGACACTTTGTTCTCAGATGACGGCAGCACTGTCGATGAGCAAGTGGCGGCGCTGCTGCGCGGGCAGGGCAGAGGAGCCCCAACCCGAACTGTTGCGACCGCTGAGTCGTGTACCGGCGGCCTGCTGGTCGCCAGGTTGACCGAGCCCCCGGGCGCCTCGGACTACGTGAAGGGCGGGATCGTCGTGTACGGGAACGAGGCGAAGGTCGCCCAAGCCGGTGTGCGCCCTGAGTTGATCGAGCAACATGGCGCCGTCTCCGCGGAGGTGGCAAGAGCCCTGGCCGAAGGAGCACGCACAAAGTTGGGTGCCGACGTAGGCGTGGGGGTGACTGGCCTGGCGGGTCCGGGCGGAGCCACGGTTCAAAAGCCCGTGGGACTCGTGTGGCTGAGCGTCGTGACGGCCGCAAGCGAGCCCCTGACCCGCTCGGTCAACCTCCCAGGCACCAGGGCCGACATCCGCGATCGCACGACGACAGTTGCGATGCACCAGATTCGCCACACGCTGCTGCATTCCTAGCAGGACAACACGAACAACTGTTCCGTCCGAAGCGTTCTTTAGCTTGGTCGGTCCATCTCGAACCGGAGGAGTAAGGCCATGTCTGTGACCGACCAGGAGAAGGCAGCCAAGGCGCGCGACGCCGCCCTTCAGGGAGCGCTAACGCAGATCGAGCGCGAGTTCGGCAAGGGCACGGTCATGCGCATGGGCGACGAGGGCGCGCAGGTGCGCTGCGATGCGATCCCCACGGGCGCGCTTTCGCTTGACCTCGCGCTCGGTATCGGCGGCGTGCCCCGCGGGCGCATCGTCGAGGTCTTCGGCCCGGAGTCCTCGGGTAAGACGACGCTGATCTATCACGTGCTCGCCGAGGCGCAGAAGCTTGGCGGCGTGTGCGCATTCATCGATGCCGAGCACGCGATGGATCCTCTCTACGCGCAGGAGATCGGCGTCGATATCGACGAGCTGCTCGTCTCCCAGCCCGACTATGGCGAGCAGGCGCTCGAGATCGCCGACATGCTCGTGCGCTCTGGCGCGGTCGACGTGGTCGCGATCGACTCGGTTGCGGCGCTCACCCCTCGCGTGGAGCTCGAGGGTCAGATGGGCGATCAGACCGTTGGTGCGCAGGCGCGCATGATGTCCCAGGCGATGCGCAAGCTGGCCGGCAACCTGAACCGCACGCAGACGCTCTGCATCCTCACCAACCAGATCCGCGAAAAGGTGGGCGTCATGTTCGGCTCGCCCGAGACCCAGCCGGGTGGACGGGCGCTGAAGTTCTACTCCTCTCAACGCCTGGATATCCGTCGCATCGAGACGCTCAAGGACGGCACCGAGGCGGTCGGCAACCGCGTGCGCGTGAAGGTCGTCAAGAACAAGGTCGCCGCCCCGTTCCGCCAGGCCGAGTTCGACATCGAGTACGGCAAGGGCATCTCGACCGCCGGTTGTCTGGTCGACCTGGGACTGGAGCACAACATCGTCTCCAAGTCCGGTTCGTTCTTCTCCTATGGCGATGACCGCCTCGGCCAGGGCCGCGGCAACGCCAAGGCCTACCTGGAGCAAAACCCCGCGATGGCGAAGGAGATCGAGGACAAGATCTACGCCGCCATCGGCCTCGGCAAGGACCTCGTGACGCCGATCGAGCGCGATAAGGACGTTCCCCCGCCGCCGATCAGAGATCGGGGGCACACAGCCCAAGAGGCTGGGTCAAACGAGCCTGTCACGGCGGCGGTAGCCGCCGCCTAAACCAGAGATTGGCCCGGGGATCGCCGGGCACGCCGGTTAACCTGTCGTAGGAATGAAGCGCTACCACCTCACGACGTTCGGCTGTCAGATGAACGAGCACGACTCCGAGCGGATGAAGGGAATGCTCGAGTCGCTCGGTTACTCGGAGGCGACCGAGCGTGGCGAGGCCGATCTGATCCTGTTCAATACATGCTCGATTCGCGAGTCGGCCGACAGCCGCTTCGTCGCGCACCTCGGCGAGGCCAAGCGCCTGAAGCGCGAGCGGCCCGAGCGGATCGTCGGTGTCGGCGGTTGCTGGGCACAGTCGGTCAAGGAAGAGGTGTTCGAGCGCTTTCCGTTCGTCGACGTCGCCTTCGGTCCAGGACAGGTGCACAAGCTCGCGGAGTTCCTCACGAGCGACTCGATCACCGCCCAGGGCTACTTCGAGTTCGAGGGTTTTACCGGCCACTTGCCCGCGCGGCGCACACGCCCCTTCCAGGGATGGTTGCAGATCAGCGTTGGCTGTAACTGCGTCTGCTCGTACTGCATCGT